>CACFSX010000006.1 GCA_902569095.1 uncultured Alphaproteobacteria bacterium | reverse complement strand
TGATATTGTTGAAAAATTTACGCAGCGAAAGAGCTCGTACAAGGAATCCGAACCAGATTCCATTTCTGATGAAAAAATTTCCAACCTAAATAACAATTTTAAAAAAAAATTTCATTCTGATAAGAAAATAAATTCAGCAATCAATGAAATTCTAAAAATAGATTCTAATTTTGAAATTTCTTCCTTTTGTGATGGTGCCAAAAAGGCTTTTGAATTTATCTTAACAGAATATTCAAATAATAATTTGAAATCTTTAGAAAAGTTAGTAAATAAAAATATTTACAAAGCGTTTCAGAATCAAATTAATCAACGCTCAAAGAAGAAAGAGGAACTAAGTATTACAGTAATTAGCGTAAGTAACCCTGAAATTAAAAGTGTTAAGTTTGAAAAAAAAAATATAGCTTTCATCAAACTACTTTTTGAATCAGAACAAGTACAAATTACCAAAAATGTCAAAGGTGACATAATTGACGGAGATAATAACCAGATTTTGCAAATTAAAGAATTCTGGACATTTTCAAAAAATTTGAAAAGCAAAGATCCTAATTGGATTCTAGAGGAAATTGAAGAAAATTAAGATTCAATTTTTACTCGTTTTTTTCATTTTTACAGTATTAAACAACCCCACGTATTCTTTTGAAATTTCTAATAGGCAAATTTTAGATCTGAACAAGAAACAAGTTTCTTTTTTTTCCAATCAACTTAAAAGAGTGTGTAATTCTGGCACATTTTTCAAAAATTTAGAGAAAAAATTTGAGTATGAGTTTGGAAAACCAAAAGAATGGAAACAAAAATGCTCAATCCTTAAAAAAAAGACTTCAGCTCAAGAATTTAAAAAATATCTAATACAGAATTTTAAATTTAAAAATATCCAAGAAAATTCTGGATTATTGACTGGTTACTACGAACCAATTATTAGAGTCTCTCGCAAAAGTAATAATGTTTATAAAATCCCGATTCTAGGTAAAAACGATTACTACATCAAAAAACCAAGAGGTTTTATTAACAACAATTTTAAACACAAAGACGTCATTCTTTGGACTGATGATGAAATAAATTTATTTTTTCTGCATATTCAAGGCTCTGGAATTGGCGAGTTTGCAAATAAAGAAAAGGTGAAGCTTGTATATGATGGAAATAACGAAATGAGCTACACATCTATAGGAAAGCTGCTAATTAAAAAAAAATACGTCAGCAGAGATAATGTTAATCTATTCACAATAAAAGAATGGTTGAGAGCAAACTCTGATTTGGCGAAAGAAATCCTCAACCACAACAAAAGATTTATTTTTTTTAAGGAAATATCATTTGGAGTCGGAGCGCAACCGATTGGAGCATTTGGCACCCCCTTAATACCAAATTATAGTGTAGCAGTTGATAAAAATATTTATCCATTAGGACTGCCTTTTTTTATTCAAATTGAAAAAGATAAATCTATTTTCCCAGTTGTCTCTTTAGATACAGGGGGAGCCATAATTGGGGCAAATAGAGCTGATTTATTTTTTGGAAGGGGTGATGTGGCTGAGAGAAAGGCGGGGACCCTAAAAAAAAAAATTTATCTACATGCATTTATTCCTTATAGTAATTAAATGAATAATGAAGACTGGGAACAATTTAAAAAAACAG
Source organism: uncultured Alphaproteobacteria bacterium (assembly GCA_902569095.1). Classification (GTDB taxonomy): domain Bacteria; phylum Pseudomonadota; class Alphaproteobacteria; order Methylaequorales; family Methylaequoraceae; genus Methylaequor. Next base: position 42,989 of record CACFSX010000006.1, on the reverse strand, counting down.
TAAGTCCTCTAAAAGTTCAAAAACGGACATTGCTTAAGCAACAAAAACCATTAAAAACTAATCAAACAAAAAGTACGAACAAAGACTTTGAACTTATGGATATTAAAGTATCAGAGAGTTGGGGGGCTTTAGAGAAAAATATATTAAGGAAGATTCAGAAGGGAAAATTGAAGGTTTCTGCTTCACTCGATCTTCATGGAAGTAATATTTCAGACTCAAAAAAGCTTGTATATGATTTTGTAAATTATAATTCTTTAAATGATAAAAGAATTCTTCTTATTATAACTGGAAAGGGGAAGAGGCTATTTGTTAAAGATGAGTGGAAAGGTACTGGAATATTAAAAACTAAAATACCAGTTTGGTTGACTTCATTAGCATTGTCAAAAAAAATAGTCTGGTTTGATTATGCTCCCGCAAATATGGGGGGTGAAGGTGCATTTATTGTTTATTTAAAAAAACTTACAGAATAAATTTCGTTAAGTCTGAATCTTTATATATATCCCCAATTTGATCAACTACATACTTTTTATCGATATCTATTTTATCTGATTTCTTATCAGATGCCGAAAAACTAATGTCTTCAAGAATCTTTTCTAAAATTGTATGGAGTCTTCTTGCTCCAATATTTTCTACCTCATCATTAACCTTTGTAGCAATTAAAGCTACTTCCGATATCGCTTCCTCTGAGAAATTTAGTATTACCCCTTCAGTTGAAATGAGCTCTACATATTGTTTTATAAGATTATTTTCTGGCTCCTTCAATATTCTTACAAAATCTTCTTTTCCCAATGCTTTTAATTCAACTCTGTTGGGAAGTCGACCCTGTAATTCCGGGAGCAAATCAGAGGGTTTAGCAACGTGGAATGCTCCTGAAGCAATGAATAAAATATGATCTGTTTTGATTGAGCCATACTTAGTGGAAACTGTTGACCCCTCTATGAGAGGAAGTAAATCTCTTTGAACACCCTCTCTGCTTACTTCGCCTGAAGTCCCTGAATTTTTTCCGCAAATCTTATCGATTTCATCAATAAAAACAATTCCATCGTTTTCGACGTTTGAAATTGCTCTTTTTATTAAATTATCATGATCAATTAATTTTTCTGATTCTTCATCTAAAAGAATTTCGTGAGATTCTTTAACTGAAAGTTTTCTTTTCTCCTTTTTTTGACCAAAACCTTTGCCAAAGATTTCTCCTAAATTAATCATGCCCATTGAACCTCCAGGCATTCCTGGAATTTCCATTGATTTGAAGGGTGAAGGAGTTTTTGATGAAACTTCGATCTCTATCTCTTGGTTATCTAGTTCGCCATTTCTCAACATCTTTTTATATTTTTCTTTTGTCTGATTTGAAGCTGAAGTGCCTACTAGAGCGTCAACAACTCTTTTCTCTGCGTTTACTTCGGCTTTTGCTTTGATCTCATTTTTTAAGCTTTCCCTGTTATTATTTATTGATACCTCAAGCAGATCTCTAATAATTTGTTCAACATCTCTTCCTACATAGCCAACTTCGGTAAATTTAGTTGCTTCAACCTTTATGAAGGGTGCATCCGCCAGCTTTGCCAATCTTCTTGCTATTTCAGTTTTTCCTACTCCAGTGGGGCCAATCATTAAAATGTTTTTAGGTAAAACTTCGTCTTTAAGTGATCCTTCTATTTGTTGTCTTCGCCATCTGTTTCTTAGAGCTATTGCCACGGCTCGTTTTGCTGTTTTTTGTCCTACAATAAATCTATCTAGTTCAGATACAATTTCTCTGGGAGTGAATGATGTCATTTAATTTTTTCAATAATGATGTTATTATTGGTGTAGATACATAGTTCAGCTGCAATTTCAAGACTTTTTTTTGCTATTTCCTCCGGTTTAAGATTTGTATTAAACATTGCCCTCGCTGCGGCCAACGCAAAATTTCCGCCGGATCCAATAGCCATCAGTCCATCTTTAGGCTCCAGAACATCTCCTGTTCCACTTAATATTAAGCTAACCTCTCTGTCTGCAACAAGCATCATTGCTTCTAATCTTCTTAGATATCTATCCGTACGCCAGTCCTTAGCGAGCTCAACGCATGATCTCATAAGATTGTTGGAATGCTTTTCTAATTTTGATTCTAATCTTTCAAAAAGAGAAAACGCGTCTGCTGTCGCTCCAGCAAATCCAGTAATCACCTTTCCTCCAGCAAGCGATCTCACTTTTCTCGCATTTGCTTTCATAACTGTATCACCAAGTGTTACTTGTCCGTCTGCAGCAATAACAACCTTAGAATCTTTTCTAACAGAAACAACAGTTGTGCCATACCATTTTTCGCTTAAGTTCTTGTGATCCATAAATTTAGAGCCTCATTGATAAATTTATTATAATCTATATATTCAAGAATTGATATTCAAAAACATTTCATATGAGAAAATATTCTGTAAACAGAGAAACTAAAGAAACTAATATCGAAGTTCAGGTAAACTTAGATGGCAATGGTAAAGGCGATATAAACACTGGCATTGGTTTCCTTGATCATATGCTAGAACAAATCTCAAAACACAGCCTAATAGATATTTCAATTAAAGCTAAAGGTGACTTACATGTTGATCTTCACCACACAACAGAGGACAGTGCATTAGCACTTGGAGAAGCTCTTAATAAAGCACTAGGAGATCGAAAAGGAATTAAAAGATTTGGACAAGCTTTATCTGCAATGGATGAAACGTTGTCACGAGTTGTTGTCGATTGTTCGAATAGGCCATATTTAGTTTGGAAAGTAGACTTTACAATTTCTCAATTAGGTGAAATGGACACTGAACTTTTTAAAGAATGGTTTCAGGCTTTTTCTCAAAGTTCTGGAATTACTTTACATATAGAAAATTTGTATGGAGAAAATAATCATCATATTATAGAGTCTTGCTTCAAAGGTTTAGCTAGAGCACTCAGAGAGGCTGTATCCATAGACTTTAAAAGAACAGACGATGTTCCCTCAACTAAAGGATCATTATAGTTAGTTTGAGGGGCTTGTGAATGATTACCTACTGTATTCTTAAAAAAAACTTAAATAAAGATTTAGTTGTAGTTGAAACTGGTTTCTCTATTCTCGCATTTTTTCTTGGACCGATTTGGGGACTTTTTAGAAAGCTATGGGTGTATTCTGCAATTGGAATTGCATTTCTCAGCTACTGTAATTTCATTTTTATCGTCTACGATGTAAAAAATTTTTTTGTGCTATCTTCAATTGCCTCCAGCATATTTTGGGGAAAGTTTGCAAGAGATTTATATATACAAAAGTTAATTAAAAAGAAATTTAAACCTGTTAAACATGTAGTTGCAAATTCAAAGGAGGATGCGATTATACAGTTTTTAATAGAAAGTAAATAAATGAAAAATGTCTTAATCATAGACTACGGGGCAGGTAATCTGAAATCTGTCCATAACGCTGTTAAAGTTGTTTCTGATAAACAGGATTGTAAAATCTTAGTCTCATCTTCCATTGAAGATTTAAGAAAATCAACTCACATTATTTTACCTGGGGTTGGAGCATTTGAATCATGTCTTAATGGCTTAAAAAAAACCAAGATTCGAAGTTGCTTAGAAGAAATGGTTTTAGAAAAGAAAAAACCTTTTTTAGGAATTTGCGTGGGAATGCAGATGCTAGCAACAAAAGGCTTTGAAAACGGGGAGTTTCCTGGATTAGACTGGATTGGTGGGGAAGTTAAAAAAATCAACAATCAAAATAATAACTTAAAGATTCCTCATATGGGTTGGAATACTCTTAAATTTCTAAATGAAACTTCATTCACAAAACGTCTTTTAAAAAAGATGAAAGTTGCAAATCTTAATGATTTATCCGCGTATTTTGTTCATAGCTATAATTTTAAAAATAAAAATGCCAATGAGAAAGTGATTACAACACGCTATGGTGAGGAAATAACTGCAATGGTTTCAAAAGAGAATATTATCGGAACTCAATTTCATCCTGAAAAGAGTCATTATTTCGGGCTTGCTTTTCTCAAAACTTTTCTGGAACAGGTTTAAAATAATGCATTTCTACCCATCTATAGATATTAAAAATGGTCAGTTCATAAGATTAAAAAAAGGACAATTAGATAAACTTACAATTTATGGTGATGACCCAGTAAAGCAGGCAAAAAAGTTCTGCAAAGCAGGTGCTAAATGGATTCATATTGTCGACATTGATGGAGCTTTTAAAGGTGTTAGTAAAAATATGGATTTAATACTACGCATCAAGAATAATGTTAAATCAAAACTACAAGTTGGCGGAGGAATTCGAAAATTAAAAACTATACAGAAATTATTGGATAATAATATTGACAGAGTTGTTTTGGGTACAGTTGCCCTCACTGACCCCCCTTTTGTAAAGGAAATGTGCGAAAAGTTTCCAGGAAAAATTGCTATTGGTCTTGACACTAAAAATGAGTTTGTTGCAACTGAAGGCTGGGCCAAAGAGTCAAAAATCAATTTTGAAAATTTCTTGGAAATTTACGAAAACACTCAGGTTTCTAGTATTATATTTACGGATATTGAAAAAGACGGTCTTATGGAAGGTACAAATTTTGCTCAACTAAAAAAACTTTTAAGTTTAACAAAATTAAATATTATTGCATCCGGTGGAGTGGCAGGTTTAGAAGATTTGAATAAGTTAAAGAAAATTAAAAACAAAAACTTGATTGGTGTGATTTCTGGAAAAGCAATTTATGAAAAAAAGTTTTCTGTTGAGGAAGCTCTAGAAATATTGGAGGAGTAGTTTGTTAAAAATTAGAATAATTCCTTGCTTAGACGTTGATGCAGGAAGGGTTGTTAAAGGAATTAATTTTCTATCTTTGAGAGATGCTGGCGACCCCGTTGAACAGGCAAAAGCCTACAGCAATCAGGGGGCGGATGAAATAACTTTTTTAGATATTACAGCAACACATCAAAAAAGGAAACCAATGATAGATGTAATTGCAAAAACAGCAGAAAAGTGTTTTGTCCCACTAACGGTTGGAGGTGGAGTAAAAAATATTCTAGACATAAAGGAATTCCTTCTTGCTGGTGCGGACAAAGTGTCTATAAACAGTGCAGCAATTAAAAATCCATCTTTAATTAATGATTCTGCTAAAAAATTTGGGAATCAGTGTATTGTTGTTGCAATTGACGCAAAAAAAAAATCAAAAAATTGGAATGTTTTTATAAATGGAGGTAGAGTTGACACAGGAATCGATGCAATATCATGGGCTAAAAACATTGAAAAACGTGGTGCTGGAGAGATTCTGCTTACTTCAATGGACAGGGATGGAACAAAAAGCGGGTTTGACTTGGAATTAACATCGAAAATTTCTAGTTCTGTAAATATTCCTGTAGTTGCTTCGGGAGGGGTTGGTTCTTTAAGAGATTTTTTTGATGGTATTAAATTTGGAGGTGCTTCCGCTGTGTTAGCTGCATCTGTTTTCCATTTTAAAGAACTTACTATTAAACAGGTAAAAAGTTATTTAAAGTCAAAAAATATTAACGTAAGAATTGATAATCTTGGATAAATAATATGAAAGATGAAACACTAGAAATTCTATCTAAAATAGTCAAAAAAAGAATCGTAGAAATGCCTGATAATTCCTACGTCTCAAAACTTGTAAGAAAGGGAAAAATAAAAATCGCGAATAAAGTTGGAGAAGAGGCTGTGGAAACAGTCTCAGCTTTTCTTGCCCAAGAGAAGAAAGAGCTAATTGAAGAGTCAGCTGATTTAATTTTTCATCTAATTGTACTCCTTGAATATTCCGGAAACTCTTTTGAAGATGTTATTAAAGTACTTGAAAAAAGAATGAAAGATGATTGACATAACAAAATACAATAAAAACAATGTTTTTGGCAAGATATTGCGAAAAGAAATTCCCTCTGACCCTGTATATGAAACTGACGAAATTTATGCATTTAATGATATAAACCCTCAGGCACCTGTCCATGTAGTTATTATACCAAAAAAAGAATTTTGCAGCTTTGATGATTTTTCGCGACATTCAGGAGAAAAAACAATTCTTGAAATGGTAAGATCTATAGCAATTATAGCAGATGTTTTGAAATTAAAAAACGGTTATAGAGTCATATCGAATATCGGGTACTTTGGCGGCCAAGAAGTTCCTCACTTTCATATTCATTTGTTGGGAGGAAAAAAATTGGGAAGGATTGTAGCGCCTTAGTTTTGGATTTCAAGACAGACAGGAACATGATCTGATGGTTTGTCCTTACTCCTGTATTTGTCTAGTATTTTAGAATTAACTAATTTGTTTTTAATTTCCATTGAAGTCCAAATGTGATCCAGTCTTCTTCCTCGATTATTGGTTTTATAATTTGGTGACCTGTAACTCCACCATGTAAAGATATTTTCCGGAGGGTTAATAAATTCCCTGACTGCGTCAATTAAATTACAGTCCTCTAAAATTTTTTTTACCTTTGCTCTTTCGATATCTGTATGACTAACAACATTAATCAAATTTCTGTGAGACCAAACATCATCCTCTTGAGGCGCAACATTCAAATCCCCGCATAAAATAATTTTTTTTTTTTTCTGTAAAAGTAGATTTAGCTCTTCTAAGAAAAGTAACTTATACTTAAACTTTGCATTTATGTCTGGGTCTGGGATATCCCCTCCTGCAGGAACGTAAACTGAAAAAATCTCGAAGTTTGATGTTTCTGCCGATATCATTCTCGCATCCAATTTGTTGCACATACCTAGTTTTTCTACTTTAATAAGTTTATTTTTCGATAAAATCGCAACTCCATTGTAAGAGGGCATCCCAAAGAAATACGAAAAGTAACCAAGTTCAGAAAACCTTTGTTGCGGAAAGTCGTTATCTACAATTTTTGTTTCCTGTAAACATAGAAAATCTGGTTTTTCTATACGCAACAATTCTATAACATAACTAAGCCTTGCTCTTATGGAATTTACATTCCAAGTAATAATTTTCATTAGGAATTCATTGATTCGAAAAAGTCACCATTGTTTTTGGAATTTTTAATTTTTTCTAGCAAAAATTCCATTGAGTCTGTAACACCCATTGGCATGAGAATTTTTCTCAAAATCCACATTTTTGACAAGTCTTCTTTCGAAACTAATAGCTCTTCCTTTCTTGTTCCTGATTTTGTAACGTCTATTGATGGAAATACTCTTTTATCGGAAAGTTTTCTATCCAAAATGATTTCAGAATTGCCTGTTCCTTTAAATTCTTCAAAAATAACTTCGTCCATTCTTGAGCCTGTATCTACTAGTGCTGTTCCAATTATTGTTAAAGAGCCTCCTTCTTCAATATTTCTTGCAGCACCAAAAAATCGTTTTGGTCTTTGTAATGCATTTGCATCTACACCCCCAGTAAGAACTTTTCCTGAACTAGGAACTTGGGTATTATAAGCTCTCGCTAAACGTGTAATAGAGTCCAAAAGAATGACAACATCTCTTTTATGTTCTACCAGTCTTTTAGCTTTTGATATAACCATTTCGGATACAGCAACATGTCTAACGGCAGGTTCATCAAAAGTTGAAGAAACTACTTCTCCTTTAACTGACCTTATCATATCTGTAACTTCTTCTGGCCTTTCATCGATCAAGAGAACAATAAGATAGACTTCTGGATGATTGGTTGTTATAGAATGTGCTATGTTCTGAAGCATAACTGTCTTGCCTGTACGGGGGGGCGCAACAATTAAAGCTCTCTGACCCTTTCCAAGTGGTGTGATTAAGTCCATAACCCTATTTGTTGTATCTTTTATTGTTGGATCATTGATTTCCATATTTAATTGATTCTCGGGATATAAAGGAGTCAAATTATCAAAATTTATTCTTTGTTTAGTTTTTTGTATTTCCTCAAAGTTAATTTTATCTATCTTGGTTATTGCGAAATATCTTTCTGTTTCTCTTGGAGCACGCATTTCTCCCTCAACTGTGTCTCCTGTTCTAAGACTGTTTTGTTTGATCTGAGAAGGAGAAACATAAATGTCATCTGGTCCAGGCAAATAATTGGCATCAGGCGATCGAAGAAAACCAAATCCATCCTGGAGAATTTCTAAAACTCCCTCCCCATAAATTGCATCGTTATTTAGCGCCATCTGTTTCAGGATAGAGAAAATCATATCTTGTTTTCTTAAGGTTCCGGCATTTTCTATTTTTAGATCTTCTGCTATTTTTAACAGATCAGACGGCGTTTTGGATTTAAGATCTTTTAGGTGCATTAGAGTATGGGAAGTTTAGAAGAATATCATTTATATTTCATTAATATAATATTGTCAAACTTTTGGTTGAAAAACTACTAAAAATACAATTAGTAAAAAAAGAATTGTTGGAACTTCATTGATCCATCTAAAAAATTTCTCTTCTTTTTCATTAATCTTTTGTTCAAACGTTTTTCGTATTTTCGCGCAATACATATGAAAAACCGACATTAAAAAAACCAATACAAATTTAAGGTTTAACCAAAATTGGTTGTGATTTTCTAAATATGAAACAAGTAAAGCACCAAATAACCAAGTTAGAATCATCGATGGATTCATTATGTATTTCATCAGCTTTTGCTCCATTGTTATAAAAATTTTATACTCTGATGAATTTTTTTTGCTCATCGAATGGTAAACATACAGCCTTGGTAAGTAAAATAGACCGGCCATCCACGTTGTAAAAAAGACAATATGGAAAAATTTTAGAAGATTATAGTAGCTCATTTCCACTTTTATCTTCTTATCAAATATTTTTTTATTAAAAACTCAAACAAATCTATGTGCTCTTTATCACTGTTTAGACACGGCACCGTTAGAAACTTTTCTCCTCCATTATCCATAAAACTTTCCTTTGCCTCTATTGATATTTCTTCCAGTGTTTCCACACAGTCTGAGGCAAAACCTGGACATATTACGAATGCTTTTTTCTTTCCTTCCTTAGGCAAGCTTTCTATTGTTTCGTCTGTATATGGTTTGAGCCACTCCTCTGGTCCAAATCGCGATTGAAACGTGGTAATGATTGGAATATCTATTTTCATATGTTCAACTAATAACCTTGTTGTTTTGTGACAATAACAATGATATGGGTCACCTTTATCGAAATATTTTTTTGGTATCCCATGGTACGATGCTACAATAACATCTGGTTTCCACTTGATATCTTTTAGTTTGGTCTTAATACTAATTGCTAATGCCTTAATATATAATGGTTCTGATTCATAGTGTGGAATTACTTGAAGACTTGGTTGCCATCGCATTTTCATGAGAGACCTGTAAACTTCATCACATACTGTTGCTGTCGTTGCAGCTGCATACTGAGGATATAAGGGCAATATTATCATTTCTTGACACCCTCTGTCTTTTAGGTCAGATAGTTTTTTTGCTATCGAGGGATTTCCATAGCGCATTGCATAATCAATTTCTATTAGCGGATTCTTCATTCTTTTTTGTAGCGTCGTTGTTTGCTTTCTCGTAAAATATCTTAGGGGAGACATATTTTGTTTTTTCATCCAAATTTTTTTATATGCTTTCGCTGTCTTTGATGGCCTAAATGTCAGTATAAAGAGATTAAGTATTATTTGCCATAAAATTGGATTTACCTCTATGACTCTTTTATCTGATAGAAATTCCTTAAGGTATTTTCTAATGTCTAACCATTTTGTTGAATCAGGTGTTCCAAGATTTATTAGAAGAACTCCCGTCTTTCTTGTTGGTAATCTCGGGTGTTTATTTGGATGTTTCATATTCTTTAATTACTTTTATTACTTTTTCTATATTACTTATTTTTGTTTTGGGTAAAATACCATGAGATAAATTAAAAATATGGTTGTTCTCTTTAAATTTTTCTAAAACTTCTTTTGTCTTTTGCTCTACTGTTATCGTGTCCTTTAATAATTCTTGAGGATCTAGATTTCCTTGAACAGTTATTTCTTTTTTTCTTAGAAGATTTAACAAATCTGTTGGATAATTCTGGTCTAACGAAATTACATCGCAGTAGACCTCTTCCACAAAGTTTTTATAATTATTTCCTGAACCTCTAGGAAAATGGATTATTTTAGTTCGCTTTGAGAATTTTTTTATCTCCACACTGATTTCTTTATTTGGTTTTATAATAAAGTCACTGTATTCCTCTTTTTCTAAAAGCCCTGCCCATGATTCAAATATCTGGATGTAGTTTGCACCACTTTCTATTTGTTTTTTCAAGTATTCAATTGAAACTTCTGTTAATATTCTTATGATTTCAAGTGCTTCCTTTTTTTGATATTTTATATACTTTTTTATTTTACTATGACTTAACGATGTTCCACCCTCAATCATATAATTTAGAACGGTGAATGGACCTCCGCAAAAACCTATTAAATTTTTTTTCCCTCTTTTCGAATTCAATACTTTGAGAGTTTCAAAAATATTAGCAAGTTTATCTAAACATTTTTTAAGATTTGAATAATTGAGATCCTTTTTAGAGAAAATCGGGGTTAAAGACGGCCCATGATTTTTTAAGAACTTTACATCTTGTCCCAGACAAAATGGGATTACTAGAATATCGGAAAAAAGTATTATAAAATCAAGATCAAATCTTCTTATAGGCTGAAGGGAAATCTCTGACGCCAAATTAGGATTGAAGCAGAGCTTTAGAAAGTCAGGGTTTTCTGAACGTATTTTCATGTACTCGGGTAAATACCTTCCAGCCTGTCTCATGAACCAAAGCGGAGTTTTATTAACAGTTTTCATCTACTACATTTATTATATTAATAATAAGGTTGTTGTTGTTGTTGTATATATAATTAAGTTGATAACATTTATTAACAGATAATTCACAGGAATTGAAGGAATAAGTTTGTTGACAATATGTGACCAAATTTATTGAAACATTGGAATTCTTAATGAAACAAACTGGAAAAAAATAAAATAAAATGTGTATTATAATGTTAAAAAAAATACTCACACGGTAAACATGTGGAAAGAAAAAAAATAAAAAAGAATAAAACATGATTAAAATAAATAAGACAGAAAAATACCCAAATTATACACGAGTTATTTTGGCGTCGCAGAGTGAAACAAGAAGAAAGATGTTAAACAAATATTTCTCACAGGTTATATGTATCCCTCACAATATAGATGAAGAAAAGTTTAAGGCGCAAAAAAAGGATCCAGAAACAATTGTATTAGAAATAGCAAAAGAAAAGGCTCGTTCAGTAGCTAAAGATTATCCAAATGAAATGATAATTGCGTCCGATCAAATTTTGAAGTGCGAGGGTGAAATTTTGAGCAAACCAAAAACTAAACAATCAGCAATTAATAAATTATTGTTTCTTAAAAACAAAACCCATGAATTGTATAGTTCAATATATGTAATACAAAAAACAAAATTTTATTTTCAACAATTTAAAACAGCATCCCTATTTTTCGCAAATGTTACCAAAAAAGATATAGAATCATATGTAAAAAATAATGTGGAAACAGTTTTATCGACAGTGGGATCATATAAAATTGAGGAGAATGCTAAATTTAAATTTATCCAAATAATGAAGGGAGACCGTGAGACAATTTTAGGATTCCCAATTAAAGGTTTAATAGAGAAGATCGCAAATGAAAAGTAAATTATTTGTTATAGGCAAGCCGATAAAACATTCACGATCACCAATAATACATAATTTCTGGATTGAAAAGTATTCTCTTAATGCAAGTTATAACAAACTAGAAATTAATCAAACTGAGATCAAAGATTTAGTACAGGAAGTGAGAGAAGACAAGATTAGAGGTTTTAACGTTACAATTCCATATAAAAAGGTCATGATAGACTTTGTAGATGAAGTTGAAGAGTCTGCGCATAGAAGTAAAGCAATAAATACTGTTTACAAGGCGAAAGACAAGGTTATAGGGGCAAACACAGATGGAATTGGGTTTATTACTTCTCTAAACAAAGACCTAAACTTTCACATCACCTCAAATACAAATGTGATGTGTATAGGGGCGGGCGGAGCAGCTTATGGAATTGTTTCCAGTTTAGTTGAATGTAATCCAAAAATAATAAAAATCATTAATAGGACCCAATCTTTAGGTATTGATCTTATGCAACATTTTAGTAAATTTGTTAGTTCAAAAACACTTTTTGAAGTTTACCCGATAGGCTATAAACCTGATAATAATGTTGATTTAATTGTAAACTGTACATCCTGTGGTATGAATGGAAAGGATCCACTTGATATAGAGCTGGGTTCGGTTAGCAAAAAAACCTTGGTTTATGACATAGTTTATGAACCCTGCCAGACACCTCTGATGAAAACGGCTGACAAAAAAGAAATACAAAATACTAATGGTTTTTTTATGCTCGCACGACAGGCTGCAGAGTCATTTTATAAATGGTTTGGAATTATGCCAAAAGATTCTCACGTAAACGAGGTGATTAGAATTTTAAAAAAATATAATGATTAAAATAGCAATAACTGGAAATATTGGAAGTGGCAAATCAACCATAACTAAAATTGTCACAGAATTAGGGTTTAAAGTTTTTGACTCAGATCAAGAGGTCGAAAAAGTTATGAATGAAAAAAAATTGATTGATCAAATAAGCCAAGAGTTTGAATCAAAAATCCCAAATTTAATTAAAAAAAATAAAATTGATAAACTCAAACTCGGAGAATTTGTTTTTTCAAACTCTGAAGAATTAAAAAAATTAGAGAAACTTATTCACCCCAAACTTTGGAAGAGAAAGGAAAAATTTTTCGAGGAAAACTCAAATGAGCCTCTTGTCTTTTTAGATATTCCGTTGCTATTTGAAAAGAAATTACAAAATAATTTTGATCATATAATTCGAACTTACGTATCTCGCAGAATTCAAAAGGAAAGGGTATTGAAAAGAAAAAATATGACTAAAATGAAGTTTTATAAAATAATAAAAACACAAGCTGATAACACAGAAATAGAAAAAAAATTTATCTCTCTAGATCTTAATATGGAGAAAGATATTAAAATAATTAAAATAAAGGTCAAAAACTTTTTGGAGAAAATCGTGAATTTAAAAAAAGTAATAGATTCAGCATAAGAAACGACCATGCACTCCATTTTCCGCTTATTAATTCTTTCTTTGAAATGAATAATTTCTTTATAATTAATTCTAATTCACTTATTGAAAACATACGAATTTGTTTCTCAAATTCTGGTAAATTTTTGAAGAAAATTGGAGGTTTCAGTTCTTTTATACTGCTTCGAATATCAATGCCTTGTTTAATTTTAGTTTTGACCACTAATAACCTAAAGAAGTGTTCAAGAAGGTAAGTTACTAATCGAATACTATCAGAGCCGTAGTCAGTAAATTTATTAAAATTTTTGACAAAACTGTGTTTTTTTTTGGATGCAATAGAAAAAATAAATTTTGTATCGTCATTGTCGTGCGATTCCGAGAAAAAAGAAGTCATATTTTGTATAGATTTTTCTTTTGGTGTATTTTTGTATAGTATTATTATTTTCTCCAGTTCACTTTTAATTTCTAGTCTTTGATTTGATAGATTTTTGCTTAACAGATCTATTTGAGACTCAGAAATACTTATTCCTTCATTTATTAAAAAATCATTAACATAGGATCGTTTTTCTCTTTCTTCTTCTTCAAAACAAGCAACGGAAATCGAATTATCATTATTTTCGAAAAAAGTCCTTAGTTGGGACCTTGGACTCAGTTGGTTGCATTTTATTACGACAGTTAAGTCTTTATTAATTTCTTTTGGGATATTGGAGATTATCTCTCGACTAATCTTTTCACTGTTGAGATGAAAGCACAGCAAAGTTCTGGTACCAAAGATATTTGGTGTTGAGTTTTCAAGGAAAATTTTTGACAAACTTTCTTTTTTGATCTCATCTGAGAACAAGTTTATTATTTCAAAGTTCCGATTAACTTTTTTTAAATTTTTTATTAAATTTGCACAATCGATTACTTTTCCATAGTTTGAGCCGTGAAATAAAAAATAATTAATAGTTTGATGGTTTTTTAAATGCTTTTTAAAATTTTCAAATTTAACAATCATGGTATTACCTTTCTTTTAGCGGATAAAGCAAGAATTAAATCTGCAAGATCATTTGATAAGGATTTTATTAACTTTTTAGAAGTGTCCTCCATAGAAACTATATTCGCATAGTTGTTGGTGGTATAATTAAAACTTCCAGTATTTTTCAGCATCCCAGAGGTAAGTTGTCCTTTTTTATCCATAAAGATATAATTCGCCTGAACCATAAGCATTAGCGCATCAGAACTTAGATCTTTGTTTATTCCCATATTCGAGACTTTACGGTTAATAGAAACCACTAATTTTAAGTTTGAAGCTTTAGAGCTTTTTGAATTTAGCTTTTCATCCAAAAGTAATTTCATGATTGAAGCATTGTTTTCATATTTATCTTTTGATTTAACAACAATCTTGATGTTGTGAGGATGAAAAAAATTTGACCTTTTGTACAAAGGTTTATAAGCACAGGAACTTAAAAAATAAGCGAAAAATATCGTGTAAAGTATTTTAATTTTCATACAACAAAATTAATTATTTTATTAGGTACAAATATTATTTTTTTTGTCTTGCTTAAGTTTATACTGTAATGGTTCTGGCTTCCAAGAATTGTTTCAATTAATTTGTCTTTTGTAACGTTTTCCTCCACATTAATTGTCCCTTTTTTCTTGCCATTAATTTGGATAACTATTGTCTCCTCGCTGTTGGAAGATATATTTAAGTCTGCTTCTGGCCACTTAACATTTTCAATTATTTGGTCTGACCCAGCGTTATAAGCCAATTCTTGAGAAAAATGTGGAGTTATAATGTATATTAATCTTAAATATATGGACCAGCAATAATCAAAAATATCTCCTTCTAATTTCCTTCTAATAAGAAAGTTTGATAACTCTCGTAATTTTGCAACTGCTGTATTGAATCTGTATTTTTTTACATCTTCTGAAAAAAGAGAAATTGTCTTGTTTGTAAATTCATATGCCTTTTTTTCTTCATGAGACAATTCTATATCATTCTTTAAAGTTAGAATAAAATTGAGTTTTGATGATAACAGATCATAGATTTTTTCTAAGTATTTATACATTGCTTTAATACCATCTATTGACCACTCTAAATCTCTTTCCGGAGGTGAGTCTGATATCATAAAAAGGCGCGCTGTATCTGCCCCATAAGTAAAAACAATTGAATCTGGATCTACAACATTTTTTTTGGACTTACTCATTTTTTCAGACCTTCCTCTTATAACTTTTATTTTCTTATCGCCTTGCTTTGTCCAATAAGTTCCATTTTCTTTACAAACATTTTTGGGATCTATCCATTTATTATCTTTTGTTCTGAAAGTTTCATGACAGACCATACCCTGAGTTATTAGTTTTTTGAAAGGCTCTTTGGGTATTTTTTTGCCACAAACTTTTAACGCTCTAGCAAAAAATCTAGAATAAAGTAAGTGTAAAATTGCATGTTCTATTCCACCGATATAATGATCAACAGGCATCCAATAAGATAATTCGTTGGTTTCAAAAGCTTTTTGTGCGGACTTCGGTGAACAGAATCTCAAAAAATACCATGATGAATCAAAAAATGTATCAAGAGTATCTGTTTCTCTAATTGCACCCATACCAGTTTTAGAGCATTTTGTAATTTTCCAGTTTGGATGATTTTCAAGAGGATTTCCAGATGATCCTAACTCAATGTCTTCTGGAAGTTTAATTGGTAATTCGTCATCTTCTACGGTTAATATTTTTCCGTCTTCCCTATAAATGATTGGAATTGGACAACCCCAATATCTCTGTCGTGACACCCCCCAATCTTTTAACTTGAATTTTATAGATTTTTGTCCGATTTTATTTTTTTCAATTTTTTCAATTATGGTTTCTTTAGCATTTTTAATGTTTTTTTGATCAAGGAATTCAGAATTTGTGAGTGTATCTTTTTCATCTGTTTCACAGTAAGGTAATTCTTTTTCTTTTCCTTTGATTATACATTTTATGGGAATATTATATTCTTTAGCAAAAGCATAATCTCTTTCATCATGAGCAGGGCACCCAAAAATTGCACCATTTCCGTAGTTAATCAATACGTAATTAGAAAAATACACAGGGAGCTTTTTATTTTTAAGGAAAGGATGATCAACGAAAAGGTATGTATTAAATCCAATTTTTTCTTGCCCAGAATCCTTTGCTTCTTGAAATTTTAAACATTTGTTCCTGAATTTAACAAAATTTTCGTTTTCCGAAAACTTTAACGATAGAGGATGCTCTACTGATAGTGCTATGAAACTTGCACCAAAAATAGTTTCAGGCCTTGTTGTAAATACATCGATTGATAATTTTGATTCGGACGATTTGAATTTGATCTCAGCACCTTCAGACAATCCAATCCAATTTTTTTGCATTAATTTTACTTTTTCTGGCCAATTGTTTAACTGATTTAAATCATTTAAAAGTTCCTCTGAAAATCTGGAAATATTAAGAAACCATTGAGAGAGTTTTTTTTTCTCAACAATTGCTCCTGACCTCCAACCTTTTCCATCGATAACTTGTTCGTTTGCTAATACGGTTTTATCAATTGGATCCCAATTTACAAAACTATCCTTTTTATAAACAAGCCCATTTTTGAAAAATTCTATGAAAATTTTTTGCTGATGTTTGTAATAATCTGGGTCACATGTTGATATCTCTCTTTCCCAATCAATTGATAGGCCAATTTTCATCAACTGCGATTTCATACTTCTTATGTTTTGTTCAGTCCAATCTTTAGGGTTAACTCTATTCTCAATTGCTGCATTTTCTGCTGGCATTCCAAAACTATCCCATCCCATTGGATGCAGAACATTGAAACCATTAAGTTTATAGAATCTTGCGGTAACATCGCCTATTGTATAATTTCTAAGGTGACCCATGTGAATTTTTCCTGACGGATATGGGAACATTTCTAATACGTAAAACTTTTTTTTTGTTTGATCAACCTTGGACCTGTAGATCTTTTTTTCTGCCCATAATTTCTGCCACTTTTTTTCAATGATTTCAGGATTATATTTTTTCATTTTTCTCAAAACAACTGATACCTCCAAAGCCGTGTAATTTTTTATCCTTCATAAATTTAAAGTTCTTGTAATTTACTCCGCCTAGAGCAAAAACTACCTCTTCTTTAAAAAAAAAACAAAGGGAAATAAAAATATAGTTGTTTAAAGGTTGTTTTTCAGGATATGAGTTTGTTTTCAGAACCGGTGAAAGAAAAATTAAATCAGCTAAACCTTTTGCTAAAAAAGCTTCTTTAAAATTATGAACTTTTGCTGTTATAAAATAATTTCTATATTTTTTTTTTCTTACATGCGCGCTTTGGGATTTTCTATCTGTTTCAACCATCATCCCGAACGCTCTGTATTTATTACCCCAAAATTCAGAATAAGGAATAATGAACTTTATTTTTTTTTTTTGGCAAAACTTTACACACAATTCAATTTTTTTCATAAATTTGTTAACACTTAAATTATTATTAAAAAATATTACACCCACTTTTTTTGATAGATGACTAAGATTTTTATTATCTGAAAGATTTTGCGGCTTGAAAAAGAACCATTCTTTTGGGATTGTAGAATTTCTTTTTTTATTTTGGTAATACATACTCATGGAAAAAATAATATCAAATTATAATGAAATTTTAAAACAAATACGATCTTGTGAAAGCAAACTAGTTGGAAAATATTGTGAACCAGAGTTAATAGCTGTTTCTAAACAGTTTCCAAAAGAAATAATCCAAATTTTAGTTGATAAAGGTCACAAAATTTTTGGAGAAAATAAAGTTCAAGAAGCTCAATTAAAATGGATTGACCTAAGGAGGGAAAATAGCGATAAAAAAATCGAGCTACACCTCATAGGCCCTCTTCAATCAAACAAAGTAAATTTGGCCTTAGATATCTTTGATGTAATTCAGACAATTGACAGAGAGAAAATTGCTTTAAAAATAAAGACATATTTAGAGGAGAAAAATGAAATAAACAAAAAGAAATTTTTTATACAAGTTAATATTGGAGATGAAGAGCAAAAAAGCGGAGTGTCTGAAAATTTAACAGAGCAATTTTTTAAATGGTGTTTTAATGATTTAAAATTAAACATTATAGGATTAATGTGTATTCCTCCGTTTGGCCAACCACCTGAACCTTTTTTTAAAAGAGTAAGGATTTTATGCGATCGTCTTGATCTTAAACACGCAAGCATGGGAATGACAAATGACTTTAAATCTGCAATCGATCATGGCTCAACTTTTATAAGAGTTGGAACCGGAATTTTCGGTGAAAGAAATTAATAAATTATTAATTTTGAGTAAGTTTTGATCGATCTCAGGATTTTTAAAAGCTGCTCTTTCTCTAGAGCAATACAACCATCGGTATGAAGCTTGGAAATATTGCGGCAGTGCATAAAAATTGCGCTACCTTTAAATTTTTTTATGTTATCTAAGTTGTAATTAATTGTGACGAATATATCATAAAGATCATCTTCTCTATAAAGGTCTTCGCAAATAAATTTTTTTTTTTTTTGAAAACTGTTATAAAATCTACTTTTTGGATCAACACACCAAAAAGAGTGTTTATTAATTTTTTTTAGTGGAAGACAAGTTTTCAAATGCTTAGTTTTGTCGGGACGATAGTAAACTTCCGCAAACTCAAAAGTTCCCCTAGGAGTAGTTTTATCTCCTTCTCGAGTTTTTTTCCCAATTCCGTTGGAACCAACAAAGCACTCGAAGTGAATTTTATTATGAACTAATAATCCGATATTTTTTTTTTTTGTTTTAAAAACTCTAAGATTTGCCACTATAAAAATAATATGACAAAAGTTAAAAATATTGTAGCTATTTTTAAAAGAAACTTACTCTATAAAGAACTAGAAAAACTTTTAAAGAAAGAAGGTTTCGAAATTAGTTTAAAAAAAAATTTTAAATCTTTAGCAAAATCAAAATTTCAAA
Source organism: uncultured Alphaproteobacteria bacterium (assembly GCA_902569095.1). Taxonomy (GTDB): domain Bacteria; phylum Pseudomonadota; class Alphaproteobacteria; order Methylaequorales; family Methylaequoraceae; genus Methylaequor. The sequence continues at coordinate 24,081 of CACFSX010000006.1, read as the reverse complement.
ATTCAATACTCATATTTGAAATTTTTTCAGAAAAGGAATTACAAAATATTTTTTCTTTTTTAAAAAATAAATTTAATTTTTCCTACTGTATATTTATTATGGATAAACATATGAAAATTCAATCTGAAAATGTTAATTTTAAAGCTTTTGTTCAACCTATTATCTTTAATGATTTACTTAGATATATTCAAACATTGGAAACAAACTTTGATAAAGAAAAGTTGAAAGTTAAATTGGGAAATAAATTATATGATCATACAAATTTCAAATTGATAGATTGTAACAAAGGAGACTTTATTAAACTTACTGATCTTGAAAACAAACTTTTATATTTTCTTTTAAGCAAGAATGATGGCTGTACTAAATCTGAAATTCTTAAGAATGTCTGGGAGCATAAAACGAAACTAGAAACACATACAATGGAGTCACTAATATATAGGTTAAGAAAAAAAATTGAGGACGATCCCAACCAACCAAGAGTTTTAATTCAAATTAATAAAAAGTACTATTTAAAAAAGTGATTAATAAATTTGAAATGGGAGCTGTCTTGGATCTTCTGATTCGATGCTGAATAGTTTGGAAGGCAGGCTTTTATTAAATAAAAGATTGTCGAAAAAAACTTCTGTTTTTGTTTGATCCTTTCTAAGTATAGTCCACTTTTTCATTTTTAATGGTTTGGTCTCGAACAAAATTTCAATAACCCCTTTATCTTCGAAATTAATGCTAGAAATTTTGGCTAACAATGTATTTTCTCTCTCAATTAAATTTAATATCTTAATTTTATTCATATCAAGTTTCTTAAACAGAAGAATATTAAGTGGATTTTCATTTTTACTATGAAAGCTTATGCTTTTGAGATCTTTATTGACTGAGGCAAGTCTTTTAGAATCTGAAATTAATATTAGAGGAATTTGTTCATATTCAATTCTAAACTTACCTGGACGTGATAAAAAAATTTTTCCAGATAATATGTCTCCATTGTTATTGATTTGAATAAAATTTGAACTCATGGAAGAAAAACTCTCGAGATAATTTAAAACTCTATCTCTATTTACATTGCTAAAAGCTTTATTATGTATAAATATATATGTAAGAATAAGAAAAGTTATTTTTTTGAACATGAAAGCATCATATACGAAGATATCAAGTCTGTGTAATTTAAGATTATTTTTGGCACTTTTTTTCGTATCTAGTTGTCAAATCGATCAATCCGTAAGTCTTATCAAAGAAAAACTTTTTTCAGGGACAGATGAAGTAGAGGAAAAAGATAATAAAACATCTAAATCTACAGAAATGAAAAATAAAAAAATAGAAGAATCTTTATTAAACGAAGAAATAGAAGAAGATGACGAAAAAATTCAAAAAGAACAGATAGTAATAAATTTAAAAGATGATAAACCAGAAAATTTTGAAACACTCGATGCAAAAGGTCCGCAAGATACATCTGTTTTACCAATAAAAGAAATGGGACAAACGAAAAAAACTGAAAGTAAGATAGTTTCATTTTTTACTAAATTTTTTGAGGATGATGAGCCAAAAGTTTTGATAGACAAAAAAAATCAAAGTGAATTTAGTATCCAAAAAATTGAAAATATAGAAAATACTATAAAGAGAGAAGACAATTTTCAGAATATTGATAACTCTGAATCTGAAGATATTGGTTTGATTGGAAAAAAATATTTTAGTGATGATTCAAATATACTGGAATCTGCGAGCGAAGAAATTGAGGATGGAAGCATCAAAGACAACAATATCACAGAAGAAGTAAAAGAATCAGAAAAGGGGTCACCTGGTTTAGCTTTTCTAAACCTTAAGAAACCAGAGTTTAAAGAAAAAGAAATCGAAACAGATAATCTCGTTGGCCTTCTGCTCCCTTTAACAGGGGAAAAAAGCGCAGCAGGTAATTTAGTAATAAATTCTTTAAGATACAGCATGTTGCTTAGCCCCAATCAACTAAACTTTAAAATTTATGATACCAAAGGTACACCAGATGGAGCGGTTAGGGCAGCACAACAAGGGGTATCAAACAAAGTAAAAACCTTTATAGGACCGATCTTCTCTGATGAAACAAGAAAAGTTAAGGAACATTTCAGAAACAAAAAAAAGTTAACCTTTTTTAGCCTCTCTCCTGACCTGAATAATGTATCTGAAAATATTATAGTTTCAGGACAAAATCCCAACGATCAAATATCTTGTATAACAAAACATATAGCGGAAAATGAAAGTACTAGCGTGTTATTGATTCATCATTCAGATAAATATGGATATGTAATTAGAAATAGTTTTCTTAACTATATAAATGATTTTGGAGTAAAGGGGATAGATATTGATTTTTTTGAGGTAGATGCAAAAACTGATCTAAACAATGAGATAAAAAAAATAAGTAAGTTTAAAGAAAGAAAACAACAGCTACAAAATGAAATAATAAAAATTAGAGATAATGCGGCCCTGGAAGAAGAATCTAAAAACAAGGAAATAAAATCATTAGAGAGAATGTTAACACTTGGATCGCCTTTTGATTCAATAATAATTGCTTCAGAGGGTGACAGATTACTTGAGATTCTGTCCCATTTAGCTTTTTATGATATTAATTCAGAAAATTCAAAAATTTATGGCACTAGTTTATGGGAGGATACCAACAAAAAGGATAACTTATTCAAAGGAACTTATTATGCATCGAGTTTAAAATATAAGGACGACAACTTTGTTCAAAATTTTAAAAACGTTTTTGCAAAAGACCCTATGTCATTTAATTATCATATGCATGACCTTTTAGGTTTAGTTGGAAAGTATAAGATAATGAGTAGAAAAGAAAAGGAAAGCTCGGTCTTCAGTGGAGAATTTACAAATAGTAAAATAGAATCAGGATTTTTGCAACGTGAGATCTATCTGAAAAGGATGAGGAGTAATCAAAAGGCAGTTGAGGTATTTAGCTGTCGCTTAAATGTAATTTAATCAGCTTTTTAAGAGCAACACTTCTATGATCAATTAATATCTTGTCGGAATGGTTCATTTCAGCAAAGGTTAAATCATATCCATTTGGAATAAAGAAAGGATCATAACCGAATCCATTTTTTCCTTTTGGTGGCCAAATTATTTTTCCTTCAATTTCTCCTGAATAAGAATAAATGTGATTTTCAGACAATTTAATGGAGAGACAACAAATAAACTTAGCTGAAAAATCTTTATTTTTTTTCGCTTTAACATCTGAATATATCCTCTCCATTGCTTCAAACCATCCACCACAATTTTTTTGAAATCTTGATGAGTATATTCCTGGTTTCCCTCCCAGACTATTTACACTCAACCCAGAATCATCAGATATCGCAATATACTTGTTGGGAATACTTTTAACTTTAATTAATGAATTTTCTTGGAAGGACTTTCCTGTCTCCTTAACATCATTAATTCCGACATCATTTGAGGTAACTATCTGCAAGTTGTAATCTGCAAGAAGTGTTTTAAATTCATTAATTTTTCCCTCATTATGGCTTGCTATTACAATTTTGTCCCCTCTGTAAAATTTATTACTTAATTGCATCTTTTTGAATTTTAAAAATATTTTTCATAGACCTCTCGCTTTTTGTAATCATCTCCGTTACAGAATCCAAATTAAATGTATTTTCTTCACCAGATATTTGAATCTCCGAAAAGCCAGATTTTTTGGATAAAACAAAATTTGCATCGACTTGAGCCGCTGAATCTTCATCATAATCAAGGTCAATTAAAACTCTATCGTTTACTATTCCACATGAAATAGCTGCAACAAAATCCTTTATTGGGTTTTTCTTTATCAATCCCTTTTGCACAAACTTTTTTATAGCTAAACATAAAGCCACATAACCACCAGTTATGCTTGCTGTTCTGGTTCCGCCATCTGCTTGAAGAACGTCACAATCAATAATAATTTGATATCCGGCTAGTTTTTCCAAGTTTACAACTGATCTTAAGGACCTTCCTATTAATCTTTGTATTTCTACAGTTCTTCCAGACTGTTTGCCAACTTTTGATTCTCTCTTGTTTCTTGAATTAGTTGATCCTGGAAGCATTCCGTACTCTGCTGTAATCCATCCAGTTTTTTTCTCTCTTAACCATTTTGGGATGTCTTCATCGATGCTTGCCGTGCATATCACTTTTGTCATGCCATAATTTATAATACATGAACCATCTGCGTTTTTATTTATGTTGACCTCTACAGAGATCTTTCTTGGTTCATGATTTTTCCTATTGAATTTTCTCACGTCAAAATATAACTTAGTTGAAGTTATGTATTTTTAATAGTATGACAAAAAAAGACAATCCTAAATTATTAAAAAAAAAAACAATTGATACTAAAAAGTCCTATATTTTTGATTTAGATCAAAGATCAAAGCAGATATTCAAGTTGATTGTGAATGATTTTCTAAAGGACGGAAAACCTGTTGGCTCAAGAAAATTATCAATTAAAATGGGAGAAAAGCTTTCAGCAGCATCAGTGAGGAATGTAATGTTTGATTTACAGGAGGCTGGACTTTTAAGATCCAATCATACATCTTCAGGAAGGGTTCCAACAGACTTAGGTTTGAGATTCTTTGTAGATGGTTTGTTGCAGGTCGGAAGAATAACAAATAATCAGTGCACAGAAATACAAAAGGTAATAAACAATCAAACTCAGAATGTAGAAGAAATGTTTAGTGAAACGAGCTCTTTATTGTCAGGCTTGTTAGACTGTGCAGGAATAGTTTTAGCTCCAAAATTAGAGGGTTACATAAAACACATTGAGTTTGTTCCAGTAAGCAATGAAAAAGCTCTTGTTATTTTGGTAACAGACTCTGGAATAATTGAAAATAGAATTATTGAGGTTCCAAAAGGACTGCCTCCTTCACTATTAATAGAAACAACAAATTATTTAAATTCTATAATAAAGGGAAAAACACTGGAGGAAAGTAGAGAAATTATAAGCTCACAAATAAAAAATGACAGAAGAACTATAGACAAAGTGACTAAAAATCTTATTGATCAAGGATTCGCATGCTGGGACGATGCAAGCAAAAAAAATAAATTAATTGTAACAGGCACATCGAAACTTTTAGATGATGTAAAAGTAATGGAGCAGCTCGAAGATGTTAGATTATTAATTGAAAAGTTAGAGAATAAAAAAAATCTTGTTGGTGTTATAGATGAAACACTTCAAGCAGAGGGACTACAAATCTTTATTGGCTCCGAAAACAATTTGTTTGGTCTAACAGGATGTTCAACAATAATTAGCCCGTTTAAAAATAAAAAAAAAGAAATAATTGGAGCCATTGGCGTGATAGGTCCCATGAGAATAAATTATGCTAAAATTATTCCTGTAGTTGATTATACTGCAAAATTAATCGGTGAAAAATTTGAGATTAAATAATATAATTTAAAGGAGACAAGATGAAAAAACCCACTACAGAAAATGAAAAAAAAATAGACAAAATATCTGACAAAAAACAGTTAAAAAAAGAAGGAAAAACATCTAAAAATCTACACGGCTCTGAAACTAACAATCAAAAAATTATTGCAGATTTGAAAATTAAACTGAAAGAAGCTGAAGACAAACTTCTTAGAGAGTTGGCTGAAAATGAAAATTTAAGAAAAAGACATGAAAAGGAATCTCAAGAGAATTTAAAGTATGCAATAAGAAATTTTTCTTCTGAATTGTTAAGTGTGACTGATAATTTTCAAAGAGCCCTTAGCTCGATACCCAGGGATAATTTAGGAGAAAATGTAATGTTAAAAAATCTTGTAATAGGTCTTGAAGCAGTAGAAAAGGAAATTTACGAGATTTTCGAAAAGAATGGTGTTGTACGTTTTGATTCTTTTGAAAAGAAATTTAATCCAGAATTACATCAAGCTGTTTCCAAAAAAAATAGTGATCACCCGGAGGGGATAATAATTGAAGAGTTAGTAAAGGGTTTTCTGATTGGAGAACGGCTTCTCAGACCAGCCATGGTCGTTGTTTCTTCAGGAAAAAACAAAGAAGAGAAATAAATTCTTAAAATTCGAATTTTCTAAGTGTGATATTAATTCTGCAATCTTTTGGGAAACAATCAAAATCACATGTATCTATAATATTCTTTTTTACTTTTTGGATTTTTTTAACACCATGATAATAGAGTCTTGAACTACCTTTTAACATGCAAATTGCACCACTTTTTAGGCATATCTCATTAAGTTTATTTTTATTTTCACCGTATCTAAAAATAGCATTACTTCCAAGTGAAATTGATAAAACTGGATTAGTTAAATCCTTTTCATTTTTGTCTTGGTGTATTCCTAAACTTGAGTTTGGGAACGAATACAAATTTATCAAACAAGAATCAGGCAAATTAATTTTGCAACAATGCTTTTGCCACAAAAAAAGAAGGCTTTTCGGTATTTTTGGCCATTTTTTATTAGTTATCGGATGTTCTCGTACATATTGATATCCATTAACATTAGAAACCCAACCCCACTTTCCAGCATTTGATATTTTAATCTTAAATGGATTGTTAAATCTTGGGAGAGTTGGTGTGAAGAATGGAGATTTAGAAATTATTTTTGAAAGATCTTTAATAATTTTTGTTTGATAGTTTTTATCAAGGGAATTTAATAAAAAAATCATTTTTTTCTTGATTTGAAGTAGCTTCTTATAATATAAAAAATAAGCTTTATTAACAATTAATATTTAATGCCTTTAAGGGTTAAATATTAATTCTGTCCATTATAACCAGGAAGAAAAGGAGCACAATATGACAGTTATAGGCATAGACCTCGGTACAACAAATTCATGCGTTGCCATTATGGATGGCAAAGAACCAAAAGTTATAGAAAATGTGGAAGGTTCGCGAACAACCCCTTCGATGGTTGCGTTTGCAGAGAATAATGAACAATTAGTTGGACAATCAGCTAAAAGGCAGGCTGTTACTAACCCTGAAAAAACATTATTTGCTATAAAAAGATTGGTCGGCAGAAGAATGGATGATCCTTCCGTTAAAAAGGACTCTGATGTTCTTCCCTATAAAATCGTTGCAGGGGAGAATGATGATGCATGGGTTTTAATAGACGATAAGAAATATTCGCCAAGTCAGATAAGTGCCATGATTTTACAAAAAATGAAAGAAACAGCCGAAAAGTTTCTTGGAAAACCTGTAAAGGAGGCAGTGATAACAGTTCCTGCTTATTTTAATGACGCTCAAAGACAAGCGACTAAAGATGCAGGAAAGATTGCAGGCTTGGATGTTAAAAGAATTATTAATGAACCAACAGCCGCAGCACTTGCATATGGCTTAGATAAAAAGAAAACTGGAACCGTTGCAGTCTATGATCTCGGAGGCGGAACATTTGATGTCTCAATATTAGAAATCGGTGATGGAGTTTTTGAAGTCAAAGCAACTAATGGAGATACAAAACTTGGTGGTGAAGATTTTGATAATGTATTGATAGACTATTTTGCATCAGAGTTTAAAAAAGAACAATCAATCGACTTAAAAACTGATAAACTTGCTCTTCAAAGGTTGAAAGAAGCAGCAGAAAAGGCAAAAATTGAACTTTCTACCACTCCTCAAACCGAAGTAAACCTTCCTTTTATTACAGCAGATGCGTCAGGCCCAAAGCATTTAAACATAAAACTTTCAAGATCTAAATTTGAAACTTTGGTATCAGATCTAATTGAAAAGTCAATTGAGCCATGCAAAAAAGCACTCAAAGATGCGGGCTTAAGCGCTGGAGAAATTAACGACGTTATTTTAGTTGGAGGCATGACTAGAATGCCAAAAGTTATTGAAGCAGTAAAAAATTTTTTCGGAAAAGAACCTAATAGAAGTGTGAATCCAGACGAAGTTGTGGCACTAGGTGCTGCAGTTCAGGGAGGTGTTTTGTCCGGTGATGTAAAAGATGTTTTATTGCTTGACGTAACTCCATTATCTCTGGGTATTGAAACTCTTGGAGGTGTATTTACAAAATTAATTGAAAAAAACACCACGATCCCAACAAATAAGAGCCAAATTTTCTCAACTGCTGATGATAACCAATCCGCTGTTACAATTAGAGTTTTTCAAGGCGAAAGACAAATAGCAGCTGACAACAAGTTACTCGGTCAGTTCGATCTTGTTGGAATCCCCCCTGCGCCAAAAGGTTCACCTCAAATTGAAGTTACATTCGACATTGATGCCAATGGAATAGTTAAAGTGTCAGCAAAAGACAAAGCAACAGGCAAAGAACACCAAATTCAGATTAAAGCTTCTGGCGGCTTATCTGATGAAGAAATTGATAAGATGGTAAAAGATGCTGAAGCCAATGCAGACGCTGACAAAAAAAAGCTAGAAACTATTGAAGCCAGAAATAACGCTGATTCAATCATACATAGTACTGAGAAGAGTTTAAAAGAACATGGTTCCAAAATCCCAAAAGAAGATAAAGAAAAAATCGAAAAATCATTGGAAACTCTAAAAGAAACTCTAAAAGATGAAAAGGTCGACATTAAAGTTTTGAAAGAAAAAACTGACTCACTAATTCAAGATTCAATGAAATTAGGTGAAATAATGTACAAGGAGGCTCAGGAAAAAGCCGCAAAAGAAACCAAAGAAACAGGAGAAAAAAATCAACCAGGCAAAGGAAAAGATAAAAAGAAACAAGGTAAAAAAGATCCCGAAGTAATGGATGCTGACTTTGAGGATGTCACCGAAAAGAAATCAAAAAAAGATGACGGTGATAAAAAGGAAAAATCAGCATAACTCTTTAGTAATATGCCAAAAAATGATTATTATGATGTCCTTGGTGTTTCTAAGGATTCCGATTCTGCAACTATCAAGAGTTCATACCGCAAGTTAGCTATGAAATATCACCCTGATAAAAATCAGGGTGATCAAGAGGCTGAGACTAAGTTCAAAGAAATCTCAGAGGCTTATGAGGTCCTATCTAACCCAGAAAAAAAAGAAGCTTATGATACTTATGGACATGATGCCTTTTCACAAACTGGTGGAGGGTTCTCCGAAGGTTTTGGTGGAGGATTTGGGAATTTTTCCGACATATTTGAGGACTTCTTTGGTGATCTAGGCGGAAGGTCTTCAAAAAGAAGGGAACAAAGAGGGCAAGATTTAAAATACGAAATAGATGTTGATTTAAGGGAAGCTTATACTGGAACAAAAAAAGAAATTTCTTTTGATACCCTTATAAGATGTAGCGACTGTAATGGTTCAGGCTCTGAAAAAGGGAACGGACTGAGAGACTGTGATGTTTGTGGAGGGTCAGGAAGAACAAGAGCTTCTCAGGGTTTTTTCACTGTTGAACGAACGTGCTCCTCTTGTGGTGGCGCAGGACAGGTAATTACTGATCCCTGTAATACATGTAGTGGAGAGGGAAGAAGAAGAAAAAATAGAAAACTTGAAGTGAATATTCCTGCTGGAGTTGAGGATGGAAGCAGAATTAGACTTTCTGGAGAGGGTGCTGTAGGCCAAAACGGCTCATCACCAGGAGATCTCTATTTGTTTGTAAGTATGCCTGAACATACAATTTTTGGAAGAAATGGTACTGAGATATTTTGCAACGTTCCAATTTCCATTGTTGACGCATCGCTTGGAGGTTCTGTTGAAGTTCCAACAGTTTCAGGGGGAAAAGTTAAAGTAAAAGTTCCAGCTGGTTCTCAGCATGGTGATCAATTCAGGTTAAATGGAAAAGGAATGCCAACAATTAGGTCAACATCATTTGGTGATATGATCATTTCTTTAATAGTTGAAATTCCAAAAAATTTATCAGAAAATCAGAAAAGACTACTCAATGAATTCAATAAAGAGCTTAATCAAAATAATAGTCCAGAGAAGTCGGGTTTTTTCTCAAAAGTAAAAGACTTTTGGGATGGTTTAACCTAAAGTTGTAAAATGAAAAAAATTAAAATTGGAATTTTTGGTCCCGGGGGAAGAATGGGGAGCGATCTTTTAGAACAAATTGAAAATTTCAATTCATTAGAACTCGCTGTCTTATGCGAAAAGGGAAAGCATAAAGATGTTGGAAAAACAGTCTCAGGTATCGTGATTGGAGATGATATAAATAACTTAATCAAAAGCAGTGACGTTATTATCGATTTTACCATTCCCTCAGCTACCATCAATTTATTGAAGGTTATGCATGATTTAAAAACAAAAACAGCTTTAGTGACTGGAACTACTGGATACACTAAAACAGAAGAGAAGAAATTTCAGGGATTAGTTAATGGCAGAAAAGTTTTACGATCATTTAATATGAGCATTGGAATAAATTTAATGAAAAATTTAATTAAGGCTGCTTCTAAAAATATTTCTTCTCAGTCTGATATTGAGATAGTTGAAATTCATCACAACAAAAAAAAAGATATACCGTCTGGAACGGCTATTTCTCTTGCTAAGTCAGTTCAAGAGGGTTTTAAAGAAATTGCTAAGTTTTCATATAGAGAAGAAAATAAAAATAAAGCGAGAGGAAAGAATGAGATTGGTTTTGCTTCGATCCGAGGTGGAGATGTAATAGGAGAACACACAGTTTATTTTTTTTTAAATGGAGAAAGAATTGAATTAAAACATATAGCATCAAGTAGAAAAATTTTTTCAGTTGGAGCTTTAAAGGCTGCTAGTTGGTTGCACCAAAAAAAGGCAGGCTTGTATACAATTTCAGATATGCTAAAAGAGTAGTTATGTTTTTTTATAAAAAACTAAATATTTTTCTAATTTTATTTTTTTTAATTGTTTCATGCGAAAATAAAGTTTCTGAAACTGACCTAAAAGAATACAAAGAAATTATGGATATTAGGCTTGGCCATTTAGGAAATGCAATTATCCTTCAAGGTAGATTGTTGGACGCTTTTAACCTAAGAAATGACAGAGCAGACGAAGATCATTTCAAGGAGGCCGAAGAATTAATACAAGGGCATCTAAAGTCGTTTGGTAGACCAGACGATTTAAGAAAGCTCAATATTCCTAATTCAGCTAAATTAAACGAAGTTCATAATTCCTTAATTGAAGTATCTGAACTATTAATAGCCGCAACCAACGCTCTTGAAGACAATGCATGGCTTGGGGGTTCAGTTTCCTTTGCAGAGCGAAATCTAGATGTAGCTAGATTTAATTTTCAAAATGCTGTTAAATTCGTATACCAAGTGACAGATGAAAATGAGATAAGACCCGTCACGGAATACGAAGAATATGATGTAGGTGATATTCCTGACGAATTTAAGAAACTAAATCAGAATAAGTAGGTTAATTGCTCTTTACAAACATTGAACGATTTGTCACCCATCCTCCAATTACAATTAAAAGAAGACCATAGATCATATTTTCAGTTAAGTTTTCATCCAAAAAAATATATCCCCACAAAGACCCAAAGCATGGAATAAGAAAATTACTTTGACTCGCAAAAACAGCTGATTTGATCTTGATAAGATTAAAAAAAACCAAAATTGCAAATCCAGTACATACAATTCCCAATACTGTCGCTGAGAGAAAACTCTCAAATGAAATATTAAGTAATAATTGTTTTTCAAAATTGTTTAAAGAAATAAAATTAAGAATAAAAATAGGAAAAGCTAATAACATTGCTAAAATAGTCGTAAAGGCAGCAATTTCAATTGGAGAGTTGTCTTGTATTTTCTTTACAAAATTCGCTGATAGTCCGTAAAAAAAAGCTGACAATATTATTAATAAAGAAAAATTAAACGCTACAGATTCAAGTGAGATTCCAAATGGATTTATAAAAATTAACATACCAATAAAGCCGAATAATAAACCTATAATACTTATCAAATCTAGACTTTTATTTTTTGATATAAAATAAGCAATTATATATGTAAAAAGTGGCATTGTCCCAATAAGAGAAGCAGCAACGATACTTTCCACGTAAATTTCGCTTAAACTTATTAAATTAAAGGGAAGGACATTCCCAAAAATCGCAACGCCAAATAGTAGTTTTTTATTATTGGCGAAAATGCCTTTAAGAAATCCTTTTTTACAAAAACAAATGAGAAACAGTGAAGCAACAAAAAGTCTATAAAAAGTCAAAAGACTAGGAGGAATGCTTACAATACTTATTTTAATGAATAGGAATGAACTTCCCCAAATTGCTGACAGTAAAATTAATGATATGTAGCTCTGAAAGGTTAAATTTAAATTTTTCAGATCTTACTCATTTTGTTATTTAAAAGTTGTAATGCCGATTCAATTTGTGTGCGAAGTTTCCTTTTATCATTATAATTTAGAAACGAACCTAGAAGAACGACCTTGTCTTTAGACTTTACTATTAAATTATGTTGGTGTCTTGCTGGATTAGATATCTCAACTTTTGTCCAATAAGGTTCAAGGTTCCAAGTTTGTTTTTTTCCAGATGGAAAATTTCGCGTAATAAGTAAGTTTTGTTGAATAATTTTGACAGTTTCAAAAATTTCACCAGATTTGTAGTTTATTTTAAAGGCATAGTACAGAAGTAATACGTCTAACCCTAAAAAACCGAAAACTGGCCATGCTCCTATATACCAGAAGTAAACCCCAACGAGAAAAAAAATTAGTGAGACAATAATCATCAAATTTCTGAATCCTTTTTTGGATAAACTTCTGTAAGGAAGTACGGTTATGTCCAGAAATGCTTTTTCCATAGTAATAATATATAAATAATTTTTTTTATTTTTTAAAGTTAAATTTCTGTGAAATGTGTTTGAAATTTTATACTATCTAAATTTAAATTATAAAGGAAAAAATTTTATGAATAAAAAAATTTTAGGAATGGGAAATGCTGTTTTAGATATTGTGTCCTCTGTTTCAGACGATTTTCTGACAAGTGCAAATTTAACAAAAGGGGCTATGACTTTGGTTGATCAGAATGTATCTGATAAGATTTTAAAAGAAATCAACCCAATAAAAAAAGATTCTGGCGGATCAGTTGCAAATACAATGGTGGGAATCTCACTTCTAGGATTAAATTCATTTTTCTGTGGAAAAGTCAGGGACGATGAGCTTGGCGACGAATTTATTTCAGATATGGAAAAAACTAAAACTAAATTTCTTTGCAAACAATCCACCCAAGGTTTGCCGACTGCAAGATGTATAGTTTTTGTTTCACCAGACGGCGAACGATCAATGCAAACCTTCTTAGGAGCTAGCACGACCCTTGGGAAAGAGGATATAAAATCTGATTTTTTTAATGATATAGATTATTTATTAATTGAAGGTTACCTATGGAGTTCAGAAAGTGCAAGAGAGGCAATCTATAAGGCTATCGAATTTGCGAAGATTAAAAAAATTAAAATAGTTTTTTCACTATCTGATCCAAACTTAGTGAAGATGTACAGAGATGATTTTCTAAAACTGTTAAAGTCTGAGATAAATATTTTAATAGGTAACGAACATGAATTTAAAGAATTATTAGGTAATGACAATTTATTAAATTTTTTAAAAACACGGACAGTTGAAATTTTACTTAAAACAATGGGTGATAAGGGTGTTGAAGTTGTTGATTCTCATGGATCTGAAATAATACCTTCATTCCAAGTTGAATCGGTATTAGATACCACAGGAGCTGGAGATATGTTTGCTGCGGGATTTTTATACAAGTTATTAAAAGGCGAGTCGCCACAAAAATCTGCTTTATTTGGTTGTAAAGTTGCGTCATTGATCATTCAGCAATACGGAGCAAGACTAACAGAAGAGACTTTAAGTAATTTAGCTAACTAGAAAAAAAAAAATTAATTATTCCAAATGCAAAAATTGGTATTTGAAAACCAAAATTTGTGAGAATCGCTTTATCCCTTAGTAGGTAGCCGCTAACACTCCAGAATATTACACCTGAACCATGTAAGAAAATATTTAAAGGATAATAATTAAGGTTTGTCAAAAGTATACCACTTAAGACAAGAATGGTACCTATCCACTTATTTACTTCTGCAATTTTATTCATTAGCAAGATATTTTCATAAGAGTGGACTATACTATGATTTTAGACTTTTTAATAATCGATTATTGTTTTTAACTTTCTTAGTACCAAGTTAACAGGAATAGCATTAATATTTTTAGATTTAAAGGTTTTTTGAGAAGATATTGAAACATGAAGAGGATTACCAATTGGAGAAAACTTTTCAGCACTAGTTGGTCCAAAAAGAGTTAAGGTTGGAGTGCCAGTTGAGGAAATTAAATGACCACATCCTGTGTCATTACTTATCCCTGCTTTGCAATTTTTTACAATTTTAATTGTTTCCATTGGGTTATTACTTTTGAAAATTTTTATCTTCCCCCCAAACTCTCTAATTAAATTTCTCTCTAGATCAGTTTCTTTCGGACCTAAAATGAAGACTGGAAGAAGGTTTCTTCTAATTAAATGTTCTGCGATATCAATGAAATTTTCAAAGGCCCATCGCTTCCAAATAACCGAAGCACCAGGACAAATAGCAATTTTATTGTTATTAACCTTATTGTTAAGATTTGAAAATTTGACTTTTGAGGGACTGAGAACTTCAGACAGATTTACTAAGTGTTGACTAATATTTTTTTCGTCAGGATTTTCTGGAATTAAATCTGAAAACAAGTAATTTGCACATGAAGAAACAAAAATTTTAGTTTTAATTTTTTGCAAGATAAGGGTGGTTAAAAATCTTTTTTGAGTATCTATAACGATATCATAAGTTCCAAGTTTATTTTTTTTAAATAAATCAAGAATATTTGAACCAAAATCTTCTTCATAAATATTATCTATTAGGCCTGAAGCAATAGAACTTAGCTCGGTTCTAAAAATTGAATTTCCTTTTCCTGCTAACCACGTTATTTGTGCATTAGGAAATATTTGTCTAAGACATTTAAGAAGAGGTAGTTTTAACAAAGCATCTCCCAGCAAGTCTAATCCAACATAAACTAAAATTTTTACTTTCGATTTGTCCTTTTTTTGGATTTTTCTTATTTCTTCATTGGAGACCCAAGTTCTGAAAACCTGATAACGAACAACTTTAGGATCAATCATTGGGTTAACTTTGCTGAAGAAATATGTGAGAAGAAATTTATTAAAAAGTTTTTCTTTATTTACTCTTCTTCTCCAAGACAAACACCGTGCAACAATCTTTCTTAGCGCCTTCCTTTTTAAGGCTTTTTTTACCAATGGTGCCTTTTCTAAAAAATTAAGAGTTGCTATTGAGAGGTCATAAAGTGTTTGAGCATTATTACTCATTATTCTTTCTTTTATGAAAGAAGGTCCAACACATATAATTTTCTCAGTAGAAAAAACATTGAACTTTCTGGAGTTTTTTGAAATATATTGATTCCCAGCGACACGAAGCGGAAGTGAATAATCTTGAACAAAAACAGTTTCATCGCAGCCCTTTACCTCTGAAATAGTTTCGGTTCTAATCATGAGATTGCTAGACCCACCCCAACCGTTTACAACAAACTTTTCAAATGAATTTTGAATTTCTGAGGATTCAGGCTTATTATTTATGAAATTATATTTGTTAGGATCTGGACTCCAATCCCAATCACCATACAAAAGATCGATATCTTTTTTTTGCATTTGTGATTTCATATATTTCAAACTATCTGGAGCGAGTATATCGTCGCCATCTAAAAGTTTGATGTAGGAATACTTGACAAACTTAAGAGCATTATTTGTCGCGATACTTGGTCCAGTATTTCTTTGAGTAAAAATTTTGTAATCAATTTTTTTTTTCCTAAGGAAATCCTTTGCAATTTTATATGAACGGTCTTTTGAACCGTCATCTACAACAATTACTTGATATTTTTCAGATTCTTCAAATTGATTTGTAGCGGAGTTTAAAGTTTGTAGAATATATTCTTCTTTATTATATAACGTGACAATTATTGATATGCCGTCTTTATATTTTACTCTTTGCACTAAAGATTCCCTTAATCTTTCTTCTCCTCATTTTTAAATATTATCACAAGTCTAATCTTTATCAATAGAGTAGCCAGAGGATCTGATCGTCCTTATAAAGTTTTTTTTCCCTTCGATATTTAATGATTTTCTAAGCCTCCTTATGTGAGTGTCAACAGTTCTTCGTTCAACATAAATTCCGTGTCCCCAAACAGAATCTAGAAGTTGTTCTCTTGAAAATACTCTGCAAGGGTTTTCCATAAGGTGCTTTAAAAGATTATATTCTGTGGGCCCAAGATGAACTCTCGTCTTTCCTCTGAATACTTTATGTTCATTATCGAAAATTTTAATGTCTTCAAACTCTAATATGTTGTTTTGAGAAGAGGTTGATCTTCTAATAAGGGCTTTTATTCTTGCAATAAGTTCTGCGGGACTAAAAGGTTTTGATATGTAATCATCCGCCCCATATTCCAAACCCCTTATTCTGTCTTGCTCTTCCTCTCTGGCAGTCAACATTATAATCGGTAAATTACTGGTTTCTTGTTTTCTTCGCAGAATTTTACAAAGCTCTAATCCATTTGGTTCAGGAATCATCCAATCAAATATAGCCAATGATGGAATTTCTTCTTTAATTAACAATAGTGCATCTTCACCGTTAGTGGCTGATTTTACCTTAAATCCGTTTTTTTCAATATTGTAGGTAATCATCGGTAGTAATGATTTATCATCCTCCACCACAAGAATTGTTCTTTGTGTTACCATTTATTTCAGAGTACCTTGAAGATTATAAATAACTTCTTTTGATATTACTTTTGAAAGATCTCCAATTCTCTCTAATTCTTTAGCAATAAATAACATTTGTGTACAAAACCCAATTATATCTCTATCTTCCATCATTAAATGTAAATGTTCTCTAAAACAAGTTTCATATACAGAGTTAATTGTAATATCCTCAGTGGGAACAGATTGTGCAATTTCTTTTGACTCTTGATCATAAGAACTTAGGGCTGTGGAAAAATTTTTTAAAACTAAAAGGCCCAGTTGGTGAACTGAATCAGTGCTGTAGCTATCAGGAGCTTTTTTTACAGATAATATCCTTCCAGCCACGTTGGATGCATGATCACCGATGCGTTCTAGTATACTTGATATTTTCAGAGAAATAATAATCTGCCTAAGATCATCTGCAAGAGGTTGTCTTTTTGACAACGTAATGGTCGCAAATCCTCTTATTTTTTTTTCTAAAGCATCAATGCCTTTATCATTTTCTATAACTTCTTTAGCTTTTGAAATATTGATTATTTTTATCAAGTCAACTGCTTGGAAGATTTGTTTTTCAACATTCAAACCCATTTTTGTTAAGTTGCTTTTTAGAGAATTTAAATCTTCATCATATGTTGTTACAATATGTTCTTTCATTTTTTAACCTATTTTTCCTGTTATATAATCCTGAGTCTTTTTTTGGCTTGGTGTTGAAAAAATTTGATCTGTGCGCCCTACCTCGATCAAACTACCCATATGAAAAAAAGCAGTTTGCTGTGAGACTCTTGCAGCTTGCTGCATTGAGTGGGTTACGATTACAATAGTAAAGTTTTTAGCTAACTCATCAATAAGTTCTTCAATTATAGCAGTTGCTATTGGATCTAGGGCAGAACACGGTTCGTCCATTAGGATTATTTGTGGACTAATTGCAATGGCTCTGGCTATGCATAGTCGTTGCTGCTGTCCCCCCGATAAAGAGGTTCCTGTGTCATTTAGCCTATCTTTTACCTCTCCAAACAAACCAGCTTTTTTCAAGCTATATATAACAAGCTCCTCTAATTCATCATTGCTATTAACAATACCATGAATTTTTGGTCCGTAGGCAACATTGTCAAAAATTGACTTAGGGAATGGATTAGGTTTTTGGAATACCATTCCTATCTTTGCCCTCAGTAAAACCGGGTCGACTTCTGTGGAATATATATCTTCTTCATCAACAATAATTTTTCCTTCTATCCTACAAATATCTATCGTATCGTTCATACGATTTATACATCTAAGAAAAGTAGATTTTCCACAACCACTTGGACCTATTAAGGCTGTGACCTTATTTGTAGGAATTTCAAGGTTGATTTTATCAAGTGCCTTCTTCTGGCCATAGTAAACATTAACATTTTTACTTTTTATTTTAATTTTTTCTGTCATAAAACTTCTCTCAATATTTTACCATTTTTTTTCAAACTTTTGTCTAATAAATACTGCTATGCCGTTCATCAAAATAAGAAAAGAAAGTAAAACCATTACCCCTGCCGCAGTAAGCTCAACAAAACCTCTGGCAGCAGTGCTTTTCCAAAGATAAATTTGAACTGGAAGAACAGTAGAGGAATCTAAAAATGACCCTGGAACATCAACAATAAACGCAACCATTCCTATCATTAATAATGGCGCTGACTCTCCAAGTGCTTGAGACATTCCAATGATGGTTCCTGTCAGAATACCCGGCAAAGAAAGTGGAAGTACATGATGAGTAACTGTCTGAAACTTCGTTGCACCTAAACCAATTGCAGCTTCTCTAATTGACGGTGGTACAGCCTTTAATGAAGCTCTAGTGGCAATAATAATCGTTGGAAGGGTCATAAGAGCTAAAACCATTCCGCCAACAATGGGGGCAGATCTTGGTAAATGCATGACATTGAGAAAAATTGCTAAACCTAATAACCCAAATATTATAGAGGGTACGGCTGCTAAGTTATTGATATTAACCTCAATAAAATCTGTAAATTTATTTTTTGGGGCAAGCTCTTCAAGAAAGACTCCTGCAGCAACGGCAATTGGGAATGATAGAATTAATGTTACAAATAATGTAAAGAATGAGCCTACAAGCGAACCCCAGATTCCCGCTTGTTCTGGTTCTGTTGAATCTGCCTTTACAAAAAAGTTTTTGTTAAAATTACTTTTGATATTATTTGCTGATCTTATTTCATTCAGCCAATTCAATTCGAGGTCAGAAATCAATCTATCTTCTTCTGCTATCAACTCCATGTCCGGATTTTTATTTATCACATCAATCTTTGATGAAGCTAATAACCATAAAGTGATTTTCTGACCTACTAGTTGTTTGTTTTTTAAAACAAGCTTCATAAGGTTTTCTTCCTCTGAACTAGAGATAAAGTTACTTAATTTACGTAATTCGCCTTTGTCAGAAATTTCTGGAAAAAAACTATTTAAAGAGTTTTTGATTATTTTTTGAAAATTTGCAAATTTTATATCTTCTTCTTTTTGGTCATTGCTTGTGTAGATTATATCGGGATCAAAATATACTTCTAATTTTATATAAGTACTTAAAAAAGCTTTTTTTCCCTCCATAAAAATTGAACTAAGAATAATACACAAAAAACTGACTGCAGTTGCTATACCTAGCAAACCATAAATCTTGAAACGTGATTCTTGTCTTTTTCTTTTTTTCAGAGAATATTCTATTTTTTTGAGGTTATTCATATCTTTCCCTGTATTTACTTACAATTCTGAGTGCCAATAAATTTAAAAAAAGGGTTGCAACAAAAAGTGTGATTCCCAAGGCAAAAGCAGCAAGTGTTTTTGCACTATCAAACTCTTGGTCGCCAATTAAGAGTGTAACTATTTGGACAGTGACAGTTGTTACAGATTCAAAAGGATTAGCTGTTAAGTTTGCTGCAATTCCTGCAGCCATAACAACTATCATAGTTTCACCTATTGCGCGAGAAACTGCGAGAAGAATTGCTCCAATTATACCTGGTAAAGCAGATGGAAGTATTATTTTTTTTACTGTTTCTGATTTTGTTGCTCCCATAGCATATGATCCATCACGTAAGGACTGTGGTACGGCACTGATAACATCATCTGATAAAGATGAAATAAAAGGAATAATCATTATTCCCATAACACCACCAGCGGCTATTGCACTTTCAGAGGCAATATTAAATCCACTATAGTTTGCTAAATCTTTAAAAAAAGGACCAACGGTAATAGCTGCAAAAAATCCATACACTACAGTAGGTACGCCTGCTAGTATTTCTAAGATTGGTTTAAAAGTTTGTCGAACTTTGGGAGTCGCATATTCTGATAAATACACAGCAGAAAGCAAACCAACTGGAATTGCCACAGACATTGCTATCAGGGTAATCAAAAGAGTTCCTGAAAAAATCGGGATTGCTCCAAAAGCACCTTGACTTGCAACTTGTCCTTCTCTAATTGCTGTTTGAGGGCTCCAAGCTAGACCAAATAAGAAATCGAAAAAAGGTATTTCATCAAAAAATCTTAAAGCTTCAAAAATCAGAGAAAAAACAATTCCTATAGTTGTAATTATTGCGATTGTCGAAGAGAATATTAATAGATTTATATTTGATTTTTCTACTGCCTGCCTTGCTTTAAATGTGGTTGAAATCTTTTTTAACGAAATATAGCTAGAGAGAAAAGCAACAATTAAAATAGAAAAGTATGCAAAGGAATTTGAGTAATTATTTAGGTTTTTAAAATATGTTGCGCTTTCCACGATCAAAGGATTTGTTCCTGGAAAAACTCGCTCGAGATCAACTGCTTTTATGCTATCAATTAGCATTGAGGGATCTCCATCAAAATTTGCTGATAATTGCTCCGGGATGTTTTGTAATAAAATGTATTCGAGAATAAAGGGCTTGCCAACTAACCAGAGTAGAAATAATGATGATGTTGGGAAAATAATTAATAGGAGTGAATATGTTCCGTAATAAGACGGCAGAGAGGGAAGTTTTGATCCTTTTTCTAATTTAGCATTAAGTTTTAAGGCTTTATTAGTTGCGAGCCAGTGCACTGACAGCCCCAACACTACTAAAATAAAGAAAAAGGACCAAAAACCCATAAGGCAACGTTATAGAGTTTTTACTTCTTGTTCAAGACCTTACCATCAAATTTGGCTAAGTTTTTGCCATCTTTCTCAAATTGAGCTCTCTCGCTTTCACCAAGTGGAATAAGCCCTTTTGATACTAAATAACCGTCAGAACCAATCGCTTTTGCAGAGGTAAATTCTCTTACATACTCTTTTATACCAGGTATAACTGATGCATGAGCATTTTTTATGTAGAAAAACAATGATCTTGAGACTGGATATTTACCAGATGAGATAGCCTCAAACTCTGGAAAAACACCATCAACTTTTGCCGCTTTGACTTTGTCTCGATTTTGATCAAGAAAAGAATAACCAAAGACTCCCAATGCGCCAGGGTCAGCAACCAACTTTTCGATAATTAAGTTGTCGTTTTCTCCAGCTTCAACATAGGGACCGTCTTCTCTGACACTTCGGCATTGACTTTTATAAAGTTTTTTGTCTTTTTTCTTCAGTGCTTTTCTTCCAGGAAATTTTTTGCAACCTCTTTCAATAGCTAATTCATTGAAAGCATCACGTGTCCCAGAAGTCGGAGGTGGCCCAATTACAACAATAGGCGCAGCTGGCAATGCTGGGTTTACTTCGTTCCACATTTTGTAAGGGTTAGGTTTTACAGTATTTCCTTCGGGATCCGCAGGAACGTCTTTAGCCAGAGCAAGATAAATATCTTTTAATGATAATTCCAGCATAGGACCAGATTTAGCGTTAGCCATGGCAATACCATCAAAGCCGACTTTTATCTCAGTGATATCAGTTACGCCATTTTTTGAGCATTTTTTAACTTCCTTGGATTTTATTCTTCTAGAAGCATTAGTAATGTCTGGATGTTCGGTTCCTAGGCCTTTGCAGAAAAGCTTAAGACCTCCACCTGAACCTGTAGATTCAATTACAGGGGTTTTAAAACCGCTTGTTTTCCCGAATCTTTCTGCCACTACTGTAGCAAAAGGATAAACTGTGGAAGAACCAACAATTTTGATTTGGTCGCGTGCTATTGATTCAGTGCTAAAAGCAAATGCCAAAGCAACAATAGCAAGTGAAGATTTTTTCATATTTCCTCTCTTTATAGTTAAAGGTTAAAAGCAAACAATAAGAAATTAAGTGCATAGAAATATGACATTTATGTTACACTTTTATGACAATGTACTTTTATTACTTTTTACTCATTTAAGGTTCACAAATCTTTAGGTTTTGTATAAAAATTTATTTTTGATACTGATTTATTAATCTCAAACCATTCTTTACACTTGAAGCTTACATTAAAAAAAGCAGAAGTTGTATATTCTTCAATAGCATTTAGATAATATTTATTGTTGCTTCCACTAAAAAAATTCTCAATTGAACTGGAAATTAAGGGTTCATGTGATACTACCAAAACTCTGTTTAGTTTTGCGTGTAACATGACGGTATCAAATATATTTATTCCTGATGAATGATATAAGTCGTCTAAATAATAGATCTTCGGATCATTGGAAATTTTTTCTAATAATAGTTTTAATGTCTCTTTGGTTCTTCTCGACGGAGAACAAAAAATTTCTTTAAACACTATTTTTTTTTCTTTTTTCTCTAAAAATTTCAGTATTTTTTCGGTTTTTTTTTTACCCTTCATCGAAATAGGTCTTGACATATCGTCTCCATCGAAATTACTCCAATCTGACTTAGCATGCCTAATTAATGATAAATTTAGCATAAAGTGTAAATTAACAATTTAGATAAAAATTTAAAAGGTAAATTAAGTCATTCATGATTTATTTTAATTACTAAATATATTTTAAAAGTGTGATGGTAAAGTGTGATGGTAAAGTGTGATGGAGAAACTTTCTGTATTTTAATCAATTACTTATAATTAAACGCAACTAATTCAAAATCCGTTGAACTTTGTTTCATGTCCGCTCGAGTCGGACTGGGAATACCATTAAATTATTTTTCTTAAATTTGTAATATTTAAAGTTTATATTTAAATATGTTTTTATTATTATTATTTTTAATAACTTTTAGTCAATTATCAGCTAACCCACAAAAGAATTATCAAAGTTTTAATGATGGTCAATCATTTATTAAAAATCAAATTCAAAAAAAAATTAATAAGAACAAAGCTAAAAATGTGATTGTTATCGTTGGTGATGGTTATGGCATTACTACAAACTATATTAACAGATTGAATCAAGGACAAATAAATGGTGGACTTGGAGATGAATTTGTTTTACCACACGAAGAATTAGACCATTTGGCTTTAATAAAAACTTACACTACTAATGGACAAACCCCAGATTCTGCAGGAACATCAACAGCAATACATAGTGGTATTAAAACTAAATCTGGAATTATTGGATTAACAGACAGTTCTATACGTGGCGATTGCATGTCCAAAAGAACTGAGGTGGAAAGTATTGGTGATATATTTAAAAAATTAGATAAGAGTGTTGGAGTTGTTACAAATACTAGAATTACGCACGCAACTCCCGCGGCATTATATGCCCACTCGTTTGACAGGAATTGGGAAGATGACTCCAAAGTTCCTAAAAATTGTTCACAAGATGATATAGCTTTGCAGTTGATCAATTCTGATATTGATCTTGCATTAGGTGGTGGCAAAAGACATTTCTTACCTTTAGAAAGTGTTAGTCAAAAAGGAAAAAGAACCGATTCAAGAAACCTGATTGAAGAATTTAAAAATAGCGGGGGAATTTATCTTAATAATGAAAATGACTTCCAAAACTATAAAATTAATACTAAAAAAAGATTAATCGGTCTTTTTGCTGATTCGCATTTTCCCTATTTAGCAAAGGAAGAAAACAAACCTTCTCTTTTAGATTTGTCAAATTTAGCTATTGAATATCTAAATAAAAACAAAAATGGTTATTATCTATTAATAGAGGCCGGAAGAATTGATCACGGACATCATGCTGGAAAACTAAATTACGTTCTCAGACAAACCCAACAATTCAACAAACTTATTCAAAATATTATTCAAAAAGTAAATCTACAAGAAACGTTGTTAATCGTCACCGCTGACCATGCTCATTCTCTTGGCATCAATGGGTATTGTGGAAGAGGATCAAAAATAAATGGTATATGTTATAGAATTAACCCCAAAGAATCTAAACATCAAAGTAAACCTAATTTAGGTTTAGACGGGAAACCTTTTTCAGTTGTAAACTACCTGAATGGACCTGGAAGTGTTTTTGAAAAAAAATATTTTTTACAATATGCTTTTCGAAAAAAGTTATCTGATTTTGATTATGAGGATATTGAATTTGACCATGAAGCTCTTGTACCACTTTTTAAAGAATCTCATTCTGGTTTAGATGTAGTTGCATATGCTTCCGGTCCTTTTTCATTTCTATTAAATGGAACTATTGAGCAAAATTTTTTATTTCACGTTATTA
>CACFSX010000005.1 GCA_902569095.1 uncultured Alphaproteobacteria bacterium | reverse complement strand
CTTTCCAGATTACGCCGAATTTGCTGATCAATATACTTTAAAGATTGGAAATAAATATATTCAACCAAAAAATATTTTGATTGCTGTTGGGACGAAACCTCGAGAACTCAGCAAATTCAGTAACGTGAATCTATTGTCATCAGACCAAGCATTTGATTTAAAGAATTTACCTAAAAATATTCTAATTATGGGAGGTGGATACATAGCAGTAGAATTTGCTTCGATTTTCAATGGTTTGGGAGTTAATACTTCTTTGTCCATAAGAGGAAAAAGGATACTAAGTGATTTTGATGAAGAGGTATCAAAATTTATTATGCAACAGATGCAGGAAAAAGGTGTAGAAATAATAAAAGAAGATTTCCCCCAAAAAATTGAATTAAGAGAGAAAACTTATAAAGTTTTTTTTAAAAATAGGACAAGAAGATATGAAAAAGTTATGGGGGCATTAGGTCGTATTCCAAACATAGCAAATCTGAAAATTGAAAATGCAAAAATTAAACTTAATTCAAAAGGTGCTATTGAGACTGATGATGAATTTAAAACATCAACTAAAAATATTTATGCCATTGGAGATGTAATTGACAAAGTACAGCTTACACCGGTTGCTATCTCGGAGGCGATGAATTTTGTTAATAATTTGAAATCTTCAAAAAAAAAAAAATTCAACTATAAAAATATACCAACCGCTGTATTTTCAAATCCAAATTATGCATTTGTAGGTTATTCTGAAAATGAGGCTAAGAGAATTTACAAAAAAATAAAGGTCTACAAATCTTCATTTCGCTCTTTAAAATTTTCAATGTCAAATTTAAATGAAAAGGTTCTTATTAAACTCATCACTAATGCTTCTAATGATAAAATAATTGGTTTACATTATGTAGGAGAGAATGCCGCAGAGATTGTTCAAGGTTTTTCGGTCGCTGTTGTAAATGGCTTGACAAAAAGTCAGCTTGATAAAACAATTGGAATACACCCAACATGCGCGGAAGAGTTGGTTACTTTAAAAAGTTAATATAGAATATATATTTGTATTTTAATTATTAAGTTATTATAAATTATGATTATGAAAGAAAATTGGTCTCCTCAGTCTTGGAAGTATAAAAAAGCTTTACACCAGCCTACATACGATAATGTTTCAAAGCTGAATAAAATAACAAAAAAGATGAAAAAACTTCCCCCTTTAGTTTTTGCCGGAGAAGTTAGGGAATTGAAATGTGAGCTGTCTAAATGTGCAGATGGAAAAGGTTTTTTACTTCAAGCAGGAGATTGTGCAGAAAGTTTTGCCGAATTTCATCCTAATTACATTAGAGATACTTTTAGAGTAATCATGCAGATGGCAGTAATTTTGTCATTTGCATCAGGCGTTCCCGTTGTAAAACTAGGCAGACTTGCTGGTCAATTTGCGAAGCCAAGATCTTCTCCAATCGAAAAAAAAGGAGATGTAGAACTTCCGAGCTATTTGGGTGATATGATTAATTGTATTGATTTTACAAAGGAAGCACGTGAACCTGATCCTGAAAGAATGATTCAGGCTTATAATCAAGCTGCATCAACACAGAATCTTTTAAGAGCATTTGCTTACGGAGGTTATGCTGATTTATCTACGATTCAAAGTTGGAACCTTGACTTTGTAAAAAAATCAAAACAGGGCTCGAACTTTAAAACGTTAGCAAATAGAATTTCAGAATGTCTAAATTTTATGAATGCATGCGGGGTGAACAATCATAATGTTAGGCAACTCTCAGAAACAAATTTTTATATTTCGCACGAGGCTTTGCTTCTTCCCTATGAATCTGCATTCACGAGAGTAGATAGTACAACCGGAGATTGGTATAATGTAGGAGCGCATATGTTATGGATTGGCGACCGAACAAGAGATCTAAATGGAGCGCATGTTGAGTTTTGTTCGGGAATAAGTAATCCTATTGGAATTAAGGTTGGACCAACAACAAAATATGAAGAGTTGGTTAGGGTTATAAATAGAATTAATCCAAAAAATGAAAAAGGTAAAATTACTTTAATTGTAAGAATGGGATCCAGAGATATTAATAAATTATTCCCACCTATTATTAAAGCTATAAAAAAAAGTAAACTTAATGTTGTATGGTCATGCGATCCAATGCATGCAAATACTGAGAAAGCAAAAAGTGGATATAAAACGCGAATTTTTAAAAATATTTTGTCCGAAGTTAAATCCTTCTTCGAAGTTCACAAGAGAGAGGGCACTTATGCAGGTGGCATTCATCTAGAAATGACAGGACAAAATGTAACCGAATGTATAGGTGGTATGCAGAAAATTTCTGATAAAGATCTTAGTAGTAGATATCATACGCATTGTGATCCGAGACTTAATGCTTCGCAATCAATTGAGTTGGCTTTTCTAATAGCTTCTCATTTAAAGAAGATCAAGTAATAAGAGGAGATTTGTTATAAAGATTTTTGTTTCTCAGAAAAATACTACAGTTGGCGATATAGAGGGGAATTTTGAGGTATTAAAAAAGTCTTATAGCAATGCAGTTTCAAAAAACTGTGACCTTTTTCTTACATCCGAATTGTCTCTTACTGGTTATCCTCCTCAAGATCTTTTATTAAGAAAAGATTTCTTAATAAAAGTTGAGGTTTTTAAAAAGAAAATTATAAATCTTACTAAGAAAAAAAATACAATTTTTGCCCTTAGTATACCGCTTTTGAAAAATGATGTAATTGTAAATGCATTACTTTTAATTCAATCAGGAGAGATTATATATTCAATCCAAAAAAAGATTTTACCAAATTATGGTGTCTTTGATGAAAAAAGATATTTTTCATCAATCAAAGACAAAACACAATATTTTAATTATAAAAATAAAAAAATTGAATTTTTGATATGTGAAGACATGTGGACTAATGACTTTATTCATAAAAAAAAGATAAAGTTAGATCTGATTATTGTTATTAATGCTTCTCCATTTGAAATTGGAAAATTCAAATTAAGGAAAAGTCACGCCTCGAAAAGAGCAAAATATTTTAATTCCAGTTTAGTGTATGTAAATTTAGTTGGATCTCAAGATGACTTAATTTTTGACGGAGGATCTTTTGTTATGAACCAATTAGGTAAAGTTGTAATTCAAGAAAAATTCTTTGAAGAATCTGAGATGAGCTTTATTTATGATTCAAAAATAAAAAAAAGACAAATAATGAAATTTAATAAATACGAAAATTTATATAGAGCTTTGATGTTAGGTTTAAAAAATTATATGTTTAAAAATGATTTTCGATTAGCTCATCTTGGTTTGTCCGGAGGAGTTGATTCGGCGTTAACACTAGCTATTTTAGCAGATACAATTGATAGTAAAAATATCTATTCTTTTTATCTTCCATCGAAATATTCCAGCAATGATAGCAAAAAAGATGCAGAGATGCTCTCGAACAATCTTGGCATAAAAACATCAGAAATTTCAATAGAAATTTTAAGAAATACAATACTTAAACAATTAAATCCAATATTTAAAAATTATAAGGAAGATGTCACTGAAGAAAATATTCAATCAAGACTGAGAGGTCTAATTCTTATGGCTTTATCAAATAAATTAAATTCTCTACTTATTACAACAGGAAATAAATCTGAACTCGCAGTTGGTTATTCAACTTTATATGGAGATATGTGTGGAGGTTATTCCTTATTAAAAGACGTCTATAAAACTGACGTTTTTGAACTTTGTAGGTGGCGAAATAAAAATGTTTTGAATGATTTTAAAGTTAAAAGAAACAATATAATTCCAGAAAAAATTTTAACTAAGGAACCGTCAGCAGAACTTAAATATGATCAAAAAGATTCTGACTTTTTACCACCTTATGATATTTTAGATAAAATTCTAGCATATTTAATAGATGAAAATCGTGATATTAAATTTATTATGAAAAAAGGTTTTGCAAAAAATGATGTAATAAAAATATGGAAAATGATTAAAAGTTCTGAATTTAAACGATATCAATCTGCAATAGGACCAAAAGTATCCAAGATGTCATTATCTCAAGACAGAAGATTCCCAATTACTAATAGATTTGACCTATAATGTTAAGATTTGCTCCTAGTCCAACGGGTTTTTTGCATATGGGTAACATAAGAGTTGCATTAATAAACTATTTGTTTGCTAAAAAAAATAACCTAAGCTTTTTTCTAAGAATAGATGATACAGATCAAGAAAGATCGAGAGATGAATTTATAGAATCAATTATCGAAGATCTAGAATGGTTGGGTATAGGCTATAAAAAAATAATTAGACAGTCAGAGAGAAAATCTAAATATAAAGAAATCTTTGATTTTTTAAAAAGTAAAAATTTTATTTATCCTTGTTTCGAATCTGCAGAAGAACTTTCTTTAAAAAGGAAGATTCTTTTGAAACAAGGTAAGCCCCCAATTTATGATAGGTCGTCCCTTAGACTTACTAAAAGTGAAATACAGGTATTTATTCAATCTGGTAAGAAACCTCACTGGAGACTAAAGTTAGATGATGAGAATATTGAATGGAATGACATGATTCACGGGAAAATTATTTTCTCTAATTTGTCAGTTTCAGATCCTGTTGTGTTCAGGTCAGATGAAATGCCTTTATTTACAATTACATCAGTAGTAGACGATGCAGACATAGGAGTTTCTCATATTTTTAGAGGGGACGATCATATCACAAATACAGCAGCGCAGATAAAGTTATTTAAACTTATAGACGCAAAAATACCAAATTTTGGACATTTTCCACTTATTAAATCGATATCTGGACAAGGTTTATCAAAAAGATCAAATGATTTTTCATTAAGGGAATTCAGAAAAAAAAAAATCTTAAAAATAGTTTTGCTAAATTATCTTCAAAAGATTGGAACCAATCAATCATTTGAAAAGATAGAAGATATAAATACTCTTTATAAGAATTTTAAAATAAGTAATTTTTCTAAAAATTCAGTTTTTTTTGAGCCCAAAGACATTGACAGATTAAATTCAAAATATTTAAAAAACTTGGATATTGAAACTATTAAACAAACCTTTAATTTAAACTTTGATAAAAATTTTTGGTTAGTTATTCGATCTAATATTAATTCTATTGATGAAGCCAAAGAATGGTTTGATTTAGTAAAGAATGAATTTTTAATGGCGAATAAAATAATTTTAAAGAAACCATTGAAATCCTTAATTCTTAAATTCATTCCTGAAAAAGTTGATAAGAATTTCTGGTCTGACTGGACTAATAAGATCATAGAAAATTTTGAGATAAAACCAAAAGTTCTTTATATTAATCTAAGAGAGATCCTTACTGGAAAAAAATATGGACCAAGTATGAATGACTTGCTGACATTAATAAAAAAAGATGAGATTATAAAGAGATTGGAATCAAATTGTGAAGAAGAAGATTAAGTTATACGATAGCACACTTAGAGATGGTGCACAAACAAAGGGTGTGAACTTCAGTTTAGATGACAAGTTAAAAATTATATCATTGTTGGATGATATTGGAATTGACTATATAGAGGGAGGATGGCCAGGTGCAAATCCTACAGATGATATGTTTTTCAAAAAAATTCCAAAATTAAATAATTCTAAAGCTGTTGCTTTTGGTATGATGAGAAAATTTGGAAAAAGCACTCAAAATGATCCTGGTCTAAATGCGGTTATTAATTCTGGAGTTTCAACAGTTTGTTTGGTTGGTAAATCATGGGATTTTCATGTAAAGCGTGCATTAAAAATACCTTTAAATAAAAATTTGGACATGATTAGTGACACAATTACATTTGCTTCTAAAAAAGTGGATGAGGTCTTATTCGATGCTGAGCATTTTTTTGATGGCTACAAGAATAATAAAGAATATTCTTTAAAAGCAATTCAAAGAGCTTACAAGGCAGGTGCTAATTGGATAATTCTATGTGATACAAACGGGGGAACATTACCTTATGAGTTAAAAAATATTTTTGATGAAGTAAAGAAAATAGTTCCAGAAAGTATGATCGGTGTTCATTTTCATAATGATACAGATAACGCTACCTACAATTCATTAGAATCTATTAGAAACGGAATTAGTCAAGTTCAAGGTACTTTCAATGGTCTTGGTGAAAGGTGCGGGAATGCAAATCTTGTTAACGTTGCCACAAATGCAATTTTAAAAATGGGGTTTGAATGTGGTTTAAAAAAAAAATTGAAACATTTAACATTTGCAAGTAGATTTATTGACGAAACTTTAAATAGAGAATCTCAAAGGAATCTTCCTTTCGTTGGTTCAGCAGCATTTGCACACAAAGGCGGTCTTCACATTGCTGCAGTTGAGAAAGACCCTAGGTGTTATGAACACATTGACCCAAAACAAATTGGGAATGAGAGAGTTATGGTTGTTTCTAACCAGTCTGGAAAAAGTAATATTATTAATAAGTTAAAGAAATTAAACATTAACGTCAAAAATAAAGAAAAAAAAGTTTTAAAATTTTTAGAAAAGATAAAAGAACAAGAATTTTTAGGTTATGCGTATGACGGGGCTGAAGCAAGCTTTGAGCTCTTAGCTAAAAGAATATTTCAGAGATTTAGTGAGTTTTATAATTTAGAAAACTTTAAAGTTTCTGATGAAAAAAGAAAAAATAGTAAAAACGAGTTCGTTCCGTTTTCTGAAGCAAGAGTAAAGATTTTTGTTGGAAAGAAAAGTTTTTATAGTGCAGCTGAAGGAAATGGACCTATTCATGCTTTGGATATGGCTCTTAGGAATGCTTTAATAAAATTTTATCCTAGAATTAGGAAATTAAATTTAGTCGATTATAAAGTGAGAATTTTAACACCACAAGATGGGACTAAAGCTTTAGTAAGAGTAAGAATTGAGTCTAAAAGTGATAAGTTGAAGTGGTCGACAATAGGAGTTTCTCATAATGTAATTGATGCATCATATATTGCATTAAACGACAGTATTACATATCATCTTCTTAAATCGAAGTAATCATGAAAAAATCATATATGCCAGAGATCATTCTGGTTAATACGCAAATTCCAGAAAATTTAGGCGCAACTGCTCGGGTAATGTTAAATTTCAATCTAAAAAATCTAAGGGTGGTATCCCCTTTTTTTGATCTTTCAAATGAAAAAATTGTGCCACTCTCAGCTGGAGCAGATTCTGTTATTAAAAATATTAAAAATTTTGACGTATTTGAAGACTCAGTTGAAGATCTAAATATCTTAGTTGCAACAACAAACAGATTAAGATCAGTAAAAAAGAAACAGATAAATTTTCAAGAATTAAAGAAAATTATTTCAAACTCAAAAAAAAAAGTAGGAATCATTTTTGGACCCGAAAAAAGTGGGCTTGAAAACCAGCATTTGTCAATTTGTGATTATTCTTTAAAAATTAATTCAAACCCAAAGTTTTCTTCATTGAATCTTTCTCATGCTGTATCAATAGTAGCATATGAAATAATGTGCAGAAACATTCCTAAAAAGCTTATTAAAGATAGTACTAGAAAAAAAAATGATCTTCTAGCAACCAAGGGGGAACTTTTAAATTTTCTGTCAATTCTAGAACGTTATTTAGATGCAAACGGATTCTTTTCTGTTCTAGAAAGAAAGAAAATATTAGTTCACAAGATTCGTAATATTTTCACCAAACTTAATTTATCATCACGAGACATTTCTACTCTCTTAGGAATAGTAAAAAATTTAACAAAAAACAAATAAAAGTAAATTGACATAAAAAAAATTAAAAGTATATTTCACCTGATGACAAGAATTTTAAAATCAAAGTATAAAGTTGATAGACGACTCAAGTGCAACTTATGGGGAAGACCAAAAAGTCCGTTTAATAGAAGGGACTATCCACCAGGTTTAAATGGACAAAATAGAAAAAAGAAGCCATCAGACTTTGGCATACAACTTATGGCTAAACAAAAACTTAAATGTCACTACGGATATATCACAGAAAAACAATTTAGGAATTTGTTTTTCAAAGCCTCGAAAATCAAGGGTAATACAAGTGAGAACCTGGTAGAATTACTAGAAAGAAGGTTAGATGCAACGGTTTATAGAATGAAATTCTCAACAACCATTTTTGGAGCTCGACAATTTGTAAGTCACGGACATATCCTTGTCAATGGGAAGAAAGTTACAATATCTTCTTATTCTTTAAAAAATGGTGACGTTGTAGAAGTTAAAGAAAAAAGTCGAGAAATACCAGTTTTATTAGAGGCAATCAGTTCTACGGAAAGGGAGACTCCCCAATACCTCTCAGTTGATTATGACAGGCTTAAAGGGACTTTTTTGAAGGGTCCTAAACTTGACGAAATTCCATACCCAGTTGTAATGGAACCAAATTTGGTCATTGAATATTATTCACGATAGTTTACAGAAAAATTTAAATTCCAAACTAAGATTCTTTAAATGACACTAAGTGCACTTATTATTGCCAGAAATGAGGAAAAAAAAATTGAATTCACTCTTAAATCCTTAAATTTTGCAGATGAAATTGTTGTAATATTGGACAGATCTATCGATAAAACAAAGAAGATATGTGCTAGATATACAAAAAAAATTTACGAGGGTTCATGGAAATCAGAGGGTAAAAGAAGGAACTTTGGTATTAGTAAATGCAGATCAGAATGGATTCTAGAAATTGATGCCGACGAGTTGGTAACAAAGCCATTAGAAAAAGAAATAGTTCAAAAATTAACATTCAACAATTTTGATTTTTATTATGTTCCTTTGACAAACTTCATAGGTAATAAAAAAATTACAAATGGTTGGATGGCTTGTCTTGCACCTGATGGCAAGTTTTGTTTATTTAAGAAAGGTACAAAAAATTGGATTGACGGAAGTGTACATCCTCAGTATCAAATTAAAGGTAAAAAGGGAGAGACTCTTTCTAACTCTTTGAATCATCATTTATCTAAAGATATATCTGAATTGTTATCAAAGTTTAATAGAAATACTTCTCTATACGCATGCGATCTGAGAAAGAGAGGTAAAAGTTTAAATGAACTCACTTCAATTAGAAAAATTTTTTCAAGGTTTATTAAATCGTTTGTAGCAAGAAGTGGATTTAAGTCTGGTGGATTGGGTTTAATAATTGGTATTTTATGCGCAATTTATCCATATGTTTCAGCTGTAAAATCTAGAGAAGATAAACTTAAGATTTAATTTTAAATTTAACCTTTTTCTTGTTCAACAGATCCTCTATCTCCCCATTTTCAAACATATCCTTTAGAATATCAAAACCACCAATAAATTCTTTTTTAATATAAATTTGAGGTATTGTTGGCCATTCGGAATAAATTTTGATTCCTTCTCGGAGCTCTAAATCTTCTAAGACGTTATAACTTTGATAATTAATTCCAAGGTGATTTAATATTCCTACCACGTTTGCTGAGAAACCGCACTGCGGAAAATCTGGAGTTCCTTTCATGAATAAAACCACATCATTACTTTCAATCATAGTATCAATTTTTTTATCAATATTTGTCATAATTTTTCCTATTTAATTTTCAGAGGTAGTTAGCATAAGCGCATGAAGTGTTGTACCCATGTGCGAACCTATAGCTTCGTAAACCATTTTGTGCTGTTTAAGTTTTGATAAACCTTTGAATTTTTGAGAAATAATTTTAGCATGGTAATGGTTATTATCACCTCTTATATCGTTAATTTCAATAATGGCATCTGGTATTTTTTTCTTAATGAGTTTAGTTATATCTTCTGCACTTAAAGTCATTTTTCAATAAAATTGTCAAACCATTTATTATTATATTTTATAAGCTTTTTTACCGAAATTTCAAATTTTTTTATAACACAAAATTTGTCACCGTCAACTTTCGCAATTTTTTGAAGATTTATTCTTTCTTTTCTTGCTACCTCTTTGATGATGTTTTCGTTATTGACAATTAGTAAATATCTTGATTGATCTTCACCGAACAACCATTTTATTGAATTTTTTACATCTGAAGGTATTTTAATTTTTAATCCTTTTGCATTTCTTATAGAAAGTTCAGCAAGTGCTACAATAATTCCACCCTCTGAAATGTCGTGACATCCGGTCACTATGGAGTTATGGTTTTTTATAAATTTTCTGACAAAGGCCCCATTTTTCTTTTCTTCATTTAAATCAAGAGGAGGCGGACGTCCATGATTTTTGTTGCAAATTCTGTTAAACTCAGATAATTCTAAATGTCCAAATGAATTTCCTACAATAAAAATATTATCTCCATCTTTCATTTTTAATCCTTTTGATTGAGAAATATTTTTAATAAGGCCAACTCCACCTATAACTGGAGTTGGAAATATTGATTTGTTCTTAGTCTCATTATATAACGATACATTTCCTGAAACAACAGGATAGTTTAGTGACTCACAAGCTATTTTTATCCCTTTTATAGCTTCTTTGATTTGATACATGATTTCTTCTTTCTCGGGATTTCCAAAATTCAAATTATCAGTAATTGCAATAGGATCTGCTCCTGACGCGATAAGATTTCTCCATGACTCTGCAACCCCAATTTGAGCACCTAACATTGGTTCAGAATTACAATATATTGGATTACAATCACATGTAACAGCAATAGCTTTATTAGAATTATGAATTCTAATAACTGCTGAATCACTTTGTTCAGATGAAAAATATGTATCACACATTACAGACCGATCGTATTGATTATAGATCCAACTTTTTGATGAATGGTTTGGACTCGATATTATTTTTAATAATGCAGACTTGATTGAGACACTTTTATGATTCTCTTTTTTAAATTTTTTTCTTGGTTTTTTGGAAGGTCGATCGTACTCAGGTGATGCATCTGCTAAGGGCTTAATAGGTAATTTTCCAACTAAACTATTATTAAAAAATATTTCCATATTACCAGTTTGAGTAATCACTCCAATTTCAGCAGCCTCTAATCCCCATTTTTTAAAAATTCTTAAAGTATTCTTTTTTTTTGATGGTTTAACAACCATTAGCATTCTTTCTTGAGTTTCAGACAACATCATTTCGTATGGTGTCATCTTTTCTTCTCTACAAGGCACCTTGTCTAAAAACAATTTAACTCCACATGATCCCTTTGAAGCCATTTCAAATGATGATGAAGTTAAACCTGCAGCTCCCATGTCCTGAATTGCTATAATTGCATCTTGTTTCATTAGTTCTTGACAAGACTCTAAAAGAAGTTTTTCCATAAAGGGATCTCCAACTTGAACCTGTGGGCGACTTTCTTCTGAATCGTCATCAAACTGTGCTGATGCCATTGTTGCTCCGTGTATTCCATCTCTTCCAGTTTTTGCACCCACATATATGAGAGGATTGCCGATACCTTTAGCAATAGAGTAAAATATTTTATTTTTTTTAACTAATCCAATACACATTGCATTGACTAAAATATTATTATTGTATGATTCATGGAAGTTGCACTCTCCTCCAACAGTTGGAATTCCAACGCAATTACCATAATCTCCAATTCCTTTAACCACACCTGATAAAAGGTTTCTTGTTTTTGGATGTTTTGGTGAGCCAAATCTTAAAGAATTTAAATTTGCAATTGGTCTTGCACCCATTGTAAAAATGTCTCTCATAATACCACCAACACCTGTTGCTGCTCCTTGATATGGCTCAATAAAAGATGGATGATTATGACTTTCCATCTTAAATACAATGGCATCGTCATCACCAACATCTATAATTCCGGCATTTTCTCCAGGACCACAAATTACCTTTTCTCCTTTAGTAGGGAGGGTCTTTAGCCATTTTTTTGTAGACTTATAAGAACAATGCTCACTCCACATCACTGAAAAAATACCTAATTCAAGAAGATTTGGTTCTCTTTGAAGAATTTCTCTTATTAAATTAAATTCATCATTAGATATTCCATGTTCCGAAATCAAACTTTGTGTAATTTTTGTCATAACAAATTTTGCAAACCTTTGAAAAAACAAACACCATCGTTATTTTCTTTAAACTCAACAGCTCTTTCCGGATGAGGCATTAAACCAAGAATATTTTTATTTTTATTTGTTATTCCTGCAATATTATTTATCGACCCATTAGGATTTTCAGATTTGCCAGTTTTACCATTCATAGAGGAGTATTTGAAAACAATTTGATTGTTATCTTCAAGACTTTTGAGGTTGCCCTCTGAAGTATAAAACCTTCCTTGAGCATGCGCTATAGGAAATTTAACAACATTTTTTTTAATATTTTGAGTGAAGGATGTATTTTTATTTTCAATTTTAATAAAACTTTCTTTACATATAAAAAGACGTTTATGATTATCAATTAAGGCTCCATCTAGTAACTTACACTCTGTTAAAATTTGGAATCCATTGCATATGCCTATTATAGGGACCCCTTTTTTTGATAATCTTATAACTTCCTTAATTGAAGGAGATTTAGTCGCGAGAGCTCCAGATCTTAGATAATCTCCAAATGAAAAACCGCCAGGAATGAAAATCATTTCTTGATTTGGGATGCTTGGATCATCGTGCCAAACAAGTTTTGTGTTTACATTCATGTATTTTTGAACAGCAATATTTAGGTCTCTATCACAATTTGAACCTGGAAAAACAATAATCGAAACAACTTTTTTTGGCACAAGTTATTTCTTTATAATTCTAAAATTTTCAATTATCGGGTTTGATAGCAAATCTGAGCTTATTTTTTCTAAATCTTTTAGTGTATTTTTTGATGAAGAAATTTCAATGTCGAAAAACTTGCCTTTAGAGATTCTTTTTACTGTATTATAACCCATATTATCAATCGTTTTTTTAATTGCCTCTGCTTCTGGGTCCAGAATACCTTTTTTAAAATTAATATAAACTCTATAAATCATTTTTAATTACTTTTTTAAATTCATTTTCTGATAAAACTCCTAGTCTGTATGCAACTTCTTTATATGCTGTTCCTACCTCGCCTAAATCTTGCCTAAATCTATCTTTGTCTAATTTTTTATTTGTTTTTACATCCCACAATCTGCAATTATCTGGACTTATTTCATCTGCAACAATCATGGAAGCTTCTTCACTATTCCAGTGTCTTCCGAATTCCAGCTTAAAGTCGACAAGTCTGATATTCAGCGAAAAGAAGTAACCTGTTAAAAAGTCATTAATTCGCGAACTTAAAGAAATAATTTCCTCGAGTTCGTTTGGTGTAGCCCATTCAAAGACTATTATATGTTCATCAGTTACAATTGGATCATTTAATTTATCATTCTTTAAGTAAAACTCAATTATAGGTCTATTTAAAACTTTTCCTTCTTTTATACCTAGTCTTTGTACTAATGACCCCGTAGCAATGTTCCTAACAACTACTTCTATTGGGATTATATCAAGTTTTCTTATAAGTTGCTCTCTCATATTGATTCTTTTTATAAAGTGCGTTGAAATATTTACATCTTTAAGTCTTGTCATTATCAACTCTGAAATGAAATTATTTAACACACCCTTGCCAGGTATTTGGTCTTTTTTCTTATTGTTGAAGGCTGTAGCGTCGTCTTTAAAATA
The DNA here is from genome assembly GCA_902569095.1 of uncultured Alphaproteobacteria bacterium. Classification (GTDB taxonomy): domain Bacteria; phylum Pseudomonadota; class Alphaproteobacteria; order Methylaequorales; family Methylaequoraceae; genus Methylaequor. Next base: position 31,652 of record CACFSX010000005.1, on the reverse strand, counting down.
TTGAATCAATGTATTAGCTTCAGGACCTTGATAGAGAATTTTAGCTTTACCTTCGTATATTTTTTTTCTATTTTTCATCCAAAAATTTTTTTGTAAATTTTATTTATATTTTTTAAAAAATATTTTAAATCGAATAAGTCGTTAATTTCTTTCGCATTTAAAAAAGATTTAACTTCTTTATTTTTTTCTAATAATTTTTTAAAACTTTGATTCTCTTTCCATGCTTTTAGAGCTATTTTTTGAACAGTTTTATAAGCTGCTTCCCTCGAAATATTTTTCTCAATTAATTTAAGCATAACTCTTTGTGAATTATAAAGTCCATTAGTTTTTTCAATATTTTTAATCATCATTGTTGTGTCAACAACTAAATTTTCAACAATATCATTCATTCTGCTTAGCGCAAAATCACACAATGTAATTGAGTCTGGTCCTAATGTTCTTTCAACTGATGAATGAGAGATATCTCTTTCATGCCAAAGCGAGATATTCTCCATAAAAGGAATACAACTTGACCTAATAACGCGAGCAATACCAGTAAGATTTTCACTTAAAACTGGATTTTTTTTATGGGGCATTGCAGAGGATCCTTTTTGATCTTTAGAAAAAAATTCTTCAACTTCCCTTACTTCACTTCTATGAAGATGTCTAATTTCAATTGCTAAATTTTCAATTGAAGATGCGATCATTGCTAAAGTTGTAAAAAAGAATGCGTGTCTATCCCTCGGTATTACCTGCGTTGAAACGTCCTCGGTCTTAAGTTTGAGCTTTTTTGCTACAAAACCCTCAACGGATGGATCAATATTAGCATAAGTCCCAACTGCACCTGAAATACTGCAAACTGAAATTTGTTGTTCAGCATCACAAAGCCTTTTATAATGTCTTTCAAATTCGCAATACTTACCTAACATTTTTAGTCCAAAAGTTGTTGGTTCTGCAAAAATACCGTGGCTTCTGCCTATGCATGCATCATTTTTATAATTTAATGATTTAATTTTAAGGTTATTTAATAATTTTTTTAACTCTTTTTTTAAGATTAAACATGACTGTTTTAATTGAAATGAAAAAGCCGTATCTATAATGTCAGAAGATGTAACACCCATGTGAACAAACCTTGAGTCAGGCCCAATATTTTCTCCAATATTTGTTAAGAAAGCTATTACATCATGTTTTACTTCTTTTTCTATAGTTTCAATTCTATCTATATCAAAACGTGCTTTTTCTTTAATATTTCTAAAAGAATTCTTAGGGATAACACCCTTATGATACAGGGCCTCACAAATAAGTAGTTCGATTTGTAGCCAAATATTGAATTTATTTTTGGGCTCCCAAATTTCTGAAATTTCTTTTCTTTTATATCTTGGAATCATTTTTTTTATATGGAGGAAATGTATAGTTTTTTTTTGAAAGGGTAAATATTTCATACCCAGTTTTAGTTACTCCTACTGTGTGCTCAAATTGGGCAGATAGCGACTTATCAGATGTGACTGCTGTCCATCCATCTGAAAGTACTTTCACTCTATAATCTCCAATATTTATCATTGGCTCCACAGTAAAAAACATTCCTTCTCGCAGTAATTCTCCTTCGCCAGGTTTTCCAAAATGAAGTACACTTGGGTGATCATGAAAAACTTGACCTAAGCCATGACCACAAAAATCTCTTACAATTGAATAATTTTTTTTTTCGGCAAATATCTGTATTGCATTTCCAATATCTCCAATTGTGTTGCCAGGTTTAATTTTCTCAATTCCCTTCATCATTGCTTCATATGTAGTTTCAACAAGTTTTATGGCTTTTAATTTTACTTTGCCAACATAAAACATCCTACTTGTGTCACCATGCCAACCATTTAAAACCGGTGTAACATCAATATTTATAATATCCCCGTCTTGTAAAATTTTATCTCCAGGAATTCCGTGACAAACCACGTGGTTCACAGACGTACAAATAGATTTGGGAAATCCTTTGTAATTTAATGGAGCCGGGGTGGCCCCTCTACTGATTTGAAATTCATGACAAATCTCGTTAAGTTTGGAAGTAGAAACACCAGGTTCAATAAAATCCGTTATGTAGTCAAGACATTCCGCTGCAAGTTGTCCAGCCTCTCGCATAAACTCGAACTCTTCATTTGTATGTAATTTAATATTGTTATTCATTAAAAGAACAATTTATAATAAAAAATCACAAACTTACAGAAATATTTTATGAAAAAACAAAGAAAATCATCAGGAATAATAATAATAGGCAATGAGATTTTGTCAGGTAAAACTCTTGAAAAAAATTCAAATTTTATGTGTAAAGAACTGTTTAGTATCGGAATATCGTGCGAGGAAATAGCTATAATAAAAGATGATAAATCGAGAATAATTGAAAAATTAAACGTCTTTAGAAAAAAATATAATTATGTTTTTACTTCAGGTGGAATAGGTCCAACTCACGATGACATCACTTCAGACTCTGTTGCTAGTGCTCTGGGTAAAAAATTGATTTTGAATACTGAAGCAAAAAAGCGTCTTGAAAAACATTATGCTGATGATGTGTTGACAAAGGCTAGATTGAAAATGGCTTATATGCCAGAAAATTCAATTTTAATTGATAATCCAGTGAGTGTTGCCCCAGGATTTGAAATAGAAAATATTTTTGTATTTCCAGGAGTACCAAAAATTATGCAAGTTATGTTTAAAGAAAAAGTAAGATCATTTGATGAAGGCTTAAGATATTATAAAAAAACTGTCTCAACAAAACTATCAGAGGGAATTATCGGTGAATATATTGAGAAAATACAAAAAAAATTTAGTTCACTAGAAATTGGAAGTTATCCTTATTTCAAAAAAAATGCATTCGGAGTTTCCCTTGTTATCAAAGGAGATGATGATTTACAAGTAACAAATGCTTGTGATGAAATTTTCAATTACATAAATTCTATTAATGGAAACCCCGAAATTTTTTAGCTTTGCTTGTTTTTAATGTAGTTTGATATTTCTAGTTCAATCAATTTATTTAAATTCTTCTTTAACCAAGAATCTAAAAGCATATTAAACTCAACTTCTATTTTTTTATTACTAGGGTAAGATAAATTATTTTGAAAATCTTTTAAATTATATTTTTTGATTGTTTTTTTAAAATTAATATCTTTCCAATTATTAAAACTGTCTTTTTCGTTCTCAAATGAATTTATTTCTGGTTGGGAAATAATATTTGATTCATTATCAATTATTGTTTTTTCTTTTGTTTGAGTTTTTTCTATTTCGGGAAAGATTTTTTTGGGTAAATCTTTATTTTTAACAAATTCGTACTCATTTTTTGCTTCATTTATTAAACTTACTATTGAACTAAGAAGCTCATCAACTGATTTATTTTTTCTCATATTTTGTATTTTCTACTCTAAAATATAAATTTTTTAAGTCAAAAAGTAAAAAAAATTGATTAGCAAAAATATTGGTAACAGCTATATTTAACAAATATTTTGATATACTATAAACAATGTCTGTTATTCCTAATGAAATAATACCTTACGCATTTGCATTTGTTTTTTTGATTTTTCTGTTAGCAATGAAGAAAACAAGAATTCCTCCCAAATTATCTTCAAATAAACAAAATCTAGAAGTATTTGAAGACGAAAAGAAAAAAATACTTGAGTTAGCTGAGCAAAAACTATTAGCACTCAAAGATCTCTATCGTCAGGAATTAATAGATGTTAAGATCTACATTAAAAAAACTGAATTAGTAGCTTCAAATTTAAGCAATGAAATGGGCGAAAATATGTTAGAAATAAATGAACTTCAAAAAAAAATTGTGTACAATGATTTAAAAAAAGAAATTAAAAAGAAAATTGATTACCAAAATCCTATACAATCAAAAACAAACATTGATAAATTGATATTAGCGGTAGATAGAAAAATCAAAACAGGAGAAATATATGAAGAAAAATAACACAGAAATTCTTAATAAAGTCAGGAATATTGTAAATGAAAAAAAGATAAAAAAACCAAATAATAATTCACACACTCATCATACAAATGAAGCAGTTGAGGGTTTAAACAGTTGGATTGAAGATAATGCAGAAAAAATTGCAAAGGAAATCATAAGAGAAGAAGTTAAAAAAATATTTAAGTAACATAAAAACAATCTAAAAAATATTATTTTTATTATTCTTTTTACACTCCTTAAATAAATAATTCCTGATAATTAATCTGTTACAGTTATCTATTGTCTAAAGTTAAGGGCCTGAATCGTGATAACTGATAAAATAAATAAAGATAAGTTTCTTTGTGTTTTTAATAATTTATTAAAATGAACAATGTTTATTGTTTAATTCAAGATTCATTATGGTATAAAGGAATCAATATTAATGAAATTGATGGTGAAAAATAATTTTTTGAACATGACTATTAAAGTGTTAAGAAATTACAAAAATTGCACTTTGTCCTTTGTCTTAAGAAATTTGAATTTGCGAGCGTGCTGAAATTGGTAAACAGACAGGACTTAAAATCCTGCGGGTGGTAACACCCTTGTGGGTTCAAGTCCCACCGCTCGCACCAATAAAATAGATGAAACTGTATAATTACATACTCATTATATTCTGCTTTTCTATATTATCGATCTGTTTAAAAGCGAATAGCAATGATATAGATGAAAAAATTAAGGATTTTATTTTGAAAAATCCAGAAATTATAATCGAATCTCTTCAAAAGTTTGAAGTCAAAAAAGAAAATGAAAAAAAAATAGAGAACAAAAATAAAATTACTACATTAAGTAAGCAGATTTATAATTCCGAAAGTCTTTTTGAAGGAAATGAACTGTCGAATAAGATTATTGTAGAATTTTTTGACTATAATTGCTCATATTGTAGAAGAGCTCACCAAGACTTAAAAAAAATCATTAGCGAGGACAAAAATATTAAAGTTATTTACAAAAACTATCCAATACTGTCAGAAAATTCTCTTAAGTTAGCAAAGTATGCATTAATGATTTCAGAAATTGATAAAAAAAAATTTATAAAATTCCACAATTTGATTTTGACAAATAAAGGTATGATTAATGATGATATTTTAATTTCAATATTAAAGAAATTAAATATTGATAAAAATTATCTAGAGAGCAACATTAATGATGATAAAATTAATCAAAAGCTAAAAAATGATATTGATTTGGCCAGAAATCTTGGTTTAAGAGGAACACCTGCATTTATAATTTCAGATGAGATTTTTTTTGGGTATATAGATAAAGATGATATGGTTTCAGTACTAAATCAACAATAAAGATTCTGTTTCGCCTCACTTTTAAATTTCGCAGCGAATCCATTGCTGTAAAGAATCTTTTTTCCAAACTGACTTAAAAAAACATTGTGGTTGACAAGCGCATCCATCTCTCTTAGATGTTTCTTTGTTCTATCTTCATAGTTTACAAAAATTTCTTGATCTTCCTGTAATATGTGAATCAGCTCGTGAAGTAAAATTCCTCTGTGACAAATATCATCCATTGGGGAAAGTGTATCAGCTAAAAAAATTGTATACTTAGGGTCATTTGGTGTTAATGCTAATATTTCACATTCTCTTCCACATGCCATTTCTGCTAATGCTTTTTGTTCAATAAACTGAATTTTTGGGAATATTTTTGGTTCTTTGTAATCAGTATGGGTTGTGATCCATAAAAGTAATGCTAGTATTAGCTCATTTAATGTTTCAAACTTTTCCATTATAATATTATTTATGATAAAAAAATTATTTATTCACCGTTCTCTTCCAGAAATGTATAACATAGATGTTGGAGATGACAACAAAATTTATACTGAGGCCAGTGGGAAAAAAGATGGAATTCCAGTTATTTTTGTTCACGGTGGACCTGGGGGTCAATGCAGAAGCGAACATCACTCACTTTTCAATCCCCAAATATTTCGATCAATTATTTTTGATCAAAGAGGATGTGGAAAGAGTATTCCTTACAGATCATTAAGAGGAAATAATACTGAAAATTTAGTTGAAGATATTGAAAAAATAAGAGATTTTTTCAAAATAAAAAAATTTTTAATTGTTGGGGGATCGTGGGGTGCTACTTTAGCAATAAAATATGCCCTAAAGTTTCCGAAAAATTTAATTGGTGTACTTCTTAGGTCGGTTTTTCTTGGAACTATTAATGAGATAAATTGGGCGTTTATTGATGGTCCTAAGAACTTTGCTCCAAACTTATATAAAACATTCGAAAGGTATTCGAGTGGAAAAAAAATAATTGAGTCATATTACAAAAAAATTTTAAAAGAAAATTCTAAGATCCATTCATGGATTTGGCATGACTATGAAAGAATTCTATCTCAATTAAATCCTAAAAATTATTTTTTTGAATCTGAGGAAGAATTAATTAAGAGAGAGGGTCTTCCAAATTCTCCATTCATGGAATTACATTACATAAAAAATAATTTTTTTATGGAAGAAAATGAAATTGTTAAAAAAATTTCAAAAATAAAAAATTTACCTTCGTTTATTGTTCAGGGAAGATATGATCTTATATGTCCGCCGGTAAATGCTTACAAACTTCATGAAAATTGGAAATCTTCTGAAATTCAGTTTGTAAACACTGCAGGACACTCTTCCTCAGATGAAGGAATCATTGATAATTTGTTAATAGGTTTAAAAAAATTAACCGAGCATATTTAATTCGTATAGTACATAACTATTCTTTTCTTTTTTTTTTAATTCTCTTTTGAGTTTTTTTTGGTTTTTCTCTTCCATAAGCTGAGATAGTGACCAAACGCAAGCACCTCTTACTAAACTGCTGTTATTACTAATATGATTAAAAATATATTTTATTAATTTTTTATTATTGCTATTTCCAGCAGCAATAATTACGTTTCTTAAGAATCTGTTCCAACCAATTCTTTTTACAGAAGAATTATGAAAATAATTTTTAAAATCATCTTCACTAAATTTTAAGAAAAAAAATAAATCATTTTTGTTATTTGATATAAGTTTCTTCTCGTCTGTTTCAGAGGCAAACTTATTCCAAGGACAAATAGATAAACAATCGTCGCAACCATATATCTTATTTCCAATCAACTTTCTTAAACTTATTGGAATTGGACCTTTATTTTCTATTGTTAAATATGAAATACATCTTTTAGAGTCAATTTTATAATTGCTCAATATTGCATTTGTAGGACATATTTCCAAGCATTTCACACATGATCCGCATCCGTTAATTATGCTTTTTGTTTCATTTATTTTTATAGGAAGAAATATTTCCGCAAGAAATAACCAAGATCCAAAACTTTTTGAAACAAGGTTCGTATGTTTACCCTGCCAACCTAAACCAGACCTTTCAGCAAAATATTTTTCCATAATAGGTGAAGTGTCAACGAAGATTTTTGTTTCAAGATTGTATTTTTCTTTAAACCAATTTTGTAAATTTAATAATTTCTTTTTAATCACGGAATGATAGTCTTCATTTTGAGCATAAACACTAATATTTCCATGATTTTTATTTTTGTTTAAAAACAATGGGTTTTCTTGAGGACCATAATTTTGTCCCAAAACAATAATAGTTTTTACTTTGTCCCAAATTTTCATGGGATTTATTTTTTTTTCGTAGTGTCTTTCTAACCATTTCATATCTCCATGATAATTCTTATTTAAAAAATTTTTATATCTTTGCTTTGTTTTCTTATCAACGAACGGTTCTGAATAACCAATAGAATCAAAACCAAGTCTAATAATCTCTTTTTCTATATTTTTTTTAAAATTCTTCATTTTTTTATTTTGTTAAATATTATAATTATTAAATGACTGATAAATCAAATAAAGCTTTAGTTCTTTTAAGTGGGGGCTTAGATTCCTCAGTTGTTTTATCTATTTGTCAAAATAAAGGCTATGATATATATGCCATTTCCTTCGATTATGGTCAAAGACATAAAATTGAATTAGAGTATGCAAAGTTTCAAGCAACATTTTTTAATTGTATATCTCACGAAGTCTTTAAGATGGAATTTTATGGGGGCTCAGCATTAACAGATGACATTGTGGTTCCGAAAAACAGAGATACTTATACAATGTCTAAAGATATTCCTGTTACATACGTTCCAAGTAGAAATATTGTATTTCTCTCTTTTGCCTCAGGATACGCCGAATGTTACGATATTGATAACATCTTTATAGGAGTAAATGCAATAGATTACTCAGGATATCCTGATTGCAGAAAGAATTTTATAGATAATTTTGAAAAACTTATTAATAAATCTACCAAGAAGGGTTTAGAAGGGAGCAAATTTAAAATAAATACTCCTTTAATAAACTTGTCCAAAAAAGACATTATTAAACTTGGTCATAAAAATGGTGTTGATTTTTCAATGACTTCGAGTTGTTATAGTCCAAAATTAAAAAAAAACTGTGGAGTATGTGATTCATGCTTATTAAGAAAACAAGGGTTCGAGGAAGCTGGTTTAAGAGATCCAGCCAGAATTTAATTAATGTATAAAGTAAAAGAAATTTTCAGATCAATTCAAGGAGAAGGTTTTAATACTGGAAAAGAAAGCGTATTTATAAGATTTTCTGGTTGTAATTTTTGGAATGGAAGGGTCGAAGACAGGTTTGAAGCAAAATGTGATTTTTGTGATACTGATTTTGTTGGTGTTAATGGTAAAAATGGAGGTAACTATAGTCTAAAAGAGTTAATTGAAGTCGTAGAAAGAGTTTGGGAATTGTCTTTTTCACTAAAAAAAAAAAACGTAATTCTTACTGGAGGGGAACCCTTGTTACAGGTTGATAAAAAATTGGTAGATTTTTTGAAGAAGAAGAATTTTACGGTTGCACTAGAAACAAATGGATCAATAAAAACTGACCTTGACTTTGACTGGATTTGTGTGAGCCCAAAAGATCCAAATCACTGGAATCAAAAAAAAGGCGACGAACTAAAAATAATATATCCTCAAGATAAATTTAATCTAAAAGAAATAATCAATTTAGATTTTAAATATTTTTTTTTGCAACCAAAAGATGATAGCTTAATAAAACTTAACCTTAATAAAACTATTGATTATTGTAGGTTAAATAAGAAATGGATACCTAGTTTTCAATTTCATAAAGCAATAGGGATTCAGTAAAAATGATAATCTTTAAAAAATATTATTTTGATGCAGCTCATTATATGCCTGAATTCAAAAAAAATCACAAATATAAGAAAGTTCATGGGCATAGTTATGAGATTATTATAAAATTGAAAGGTGAATTAGATTCAAAAAATAATTGGGTTATGGATTTAGAAAAACTTGATTCTTATGTGAATCCTGAATTATCAAAACTTGACCATTCAATATTAAATGAAGTTAAAGGTCTTGAAAAACCAACTAGTGAAAATATAGCAAAATGGCTTTGGAAAAAATTAAAGAAGAAGATTCACAATCTATATAGTGTTGAAATCAACAGACCTAGAATTGGAGGATGTATCTTCAAAGGAGATTAAATTACCTTCCAGAATAATTTGGAATATCTAGTTCTTCCACATAAACGTTCTTTGGCCTTTTTCCTTTTTGAAAAACAACATCGATGGGTATACCCCCTCTGGGATTCCAGTAACTTGCAACCCTTATCCATTTTGGAGATATATATTTAATAATTTTTTTGGCTACTTTAATAGTACAATCTTCGTGGAAACCTCCGTAATTTCTGAATGTGAATAAAAAGAGTTTGAAAGATTTACTTTCCATTATTTTTTTATTAGGTACATAATCAACTATAAAATTACCAAAATCAGGTTGAGAAGTAATTGGACAAATACTTGTAAACTCTGGTGCAGTAAACCTTACACAATAATCTTCATCTGGGTGAGGGTTCTTCACCGTATCCAAAATAAAATTATCTGGTGAATTTTGAATCTTAGACTTGGATCCAAGATACCTAGGTTCTTTTGTATTTTTCATGATTTTCAGAATATTTTTTTTTTAGTTCATAAAATTTTTTATTAATTATAGACTCTCGTATATCACACATCATTTTTTTGTAAAAAGCAATATTATGTAAACTTAAAATCATACATGCTAAAATTTCATTATTTTTAACTAAGTGATGAATATAAGATTTTGAGAAATTTTGAGAAACATATAAATTCAATCCTTCATCAAGAGGAGAGTCGTCTTTAAGATATATTGCATTTCTCAAGTTTATTTCACCATTACTTGTAAATGCCCTCCCATTTCTCCCAAACCTGGTAGGTAAGACGCAATCAAACATATCAATTCCTCTTTCTACTGCTGAAAATATGTCAATTGGTCTGCCAACACCCATCAAATATCTAGGTTTATTTTCATCGATATTTTCTAGAGAAAAATCAATTGTTTTGATCATCTCTTCATGAGACTCTCCCACTGAAAGTCCCCCCAGGGCATAACCATCAAATCCAATTTTACTTAATTTTTCAGAGCATTTCTTTCTTAGAGTTTCATACATACCTCCTTGAATAATTCCAAATAAACCAAAACCTTCTCTGGATGTGAAAGTGTTTTTACACCTATTCGCCCATCTGAGTGACAATTCCATTGACTCTTCAGCTCTTGAAAATGACGCTGGATATTCAGTACATTCATCCAGTACCATTGAAATATCAGAATTTAATCTTTCTTGGATTTGAATTGCAGATTCTGGGGTTAATTCAATTTTTTTTCCGTCAATATGAGATACAAAATTAATTCCATGTTCATTTATTTTTCTTAATTTTGACAAAGACCATACTTGATATCCGCCAGAATCTGTCAAAATTGGTTTATTCCAATTAATAAATTTGTGGAGCCCTCCTAGTTCTTTTACTAAAAGATCCCCTGGACGAAGCATCAAATGGTATGTATTTGCTAAAATAATTTCTACACCAAGTTTTTCTAAATCTCTCTGAAAAATTGCCTTTACGCTCCCAAGAGTTCCAACAGGCATAAAGACAGGAGTTTTAATTTTTCCATGGAATGTTTCAATAGATCCTGCGCGTGCCTTTTGATATTTATTTTCTACAGAGAATTTAAACTTTGCCATTTTTATTCCAAATTAAACATGCATCTCCATAAGAAAAAAAACGAAGTTTATTTTTGATCGCAAAGTCATAAAGTCTCATTGTGTTTTTTTTTCCAATAAGTGTGAAAATTAAAAGTAGTAATGTAGATTTTGGTGTATGAAAATTTGTAACAAGTCCATCAACAGAATTTATTTCCCAACCTGGTTTTATAAATATATTTGTTTCACCTTTATATGGTGAAATATAACCTTTATTATCTTTTGATGATTCAAGTAATCTTAAAACCGTTGTTCCAATAGCAATTATTCTGCCACCATTATTCTTTACTTTATTAATTTCTTCAGATGATTCTTTCGAAATAAATCCATATTCATAATGCATCTTATGTTTAAAAACATTTGCTGTTCTTATTGGAATGAAAGTCCCACCATTTACATGTAAAGTAATATAAATTATTTTAATTTTTTTTGTTTTTAGTTTATTGATTAAACGTTTAGTAAAGTGAAAGCTCGCTGTTGGAGCAGCTACCGCTCCTTCATTTGTGGCAAAGATAGTTTGATAATTATTAAAATCCGATTTCTTGTGACCTCTTTTTTTTATGTAGGGGGGTATGGGTGGTTTTCCAAAAATTTTTATTTTTTCTAAAAATTCTTTGTAGGGTAAGTCAAACTTTAAAGATATTTCATAATCATGTATTTTAATTATTTCAGCAAATTGTTTTTTAAAAATAGTGATTTTCATTCCAGTCATTAGCTTTTTTTTTGATTTTAAAAAGGCACTCCATGTGTTTTCTTTTTTTTCTTCAATTTTATTTAGATTTATTGAAACTTTTTGATTGTCAATTGCGCCTTCGAGTTCAGCATGGATTACCTTAGTGTTATTGATAATAATTGCATCTGATGAATTTAATTCATTTATAATTTCATTGAACTTAATTATTCTGTTATTTTTACCTACAACAACTAATTTTGAATTATCTCTAGGTTTGACAGGATGCAGAGCTATCAGTTCCTTTGGAATTTCATAATCTAAATCATTTAGATGCATTTTAGTAAAGGTAATCTATTACTTTAGTGAGAAAATCTTCGCATTTTTTTAACTGTACTATTTCAATGTATTCATCCGGTTTGTGGGCTTGTTTAATACTTCCTGGACCACAAACTATTGTTTGAAAGCCTATCTGATTGAAAATACCTGCTTCTGTACCGAAACTCACCGTATTAACGGAATTAGTTCTCAATTTTTCTAAGCAAAGTGATATGATATTTGAATTGTGATTTGTTATCAAAGGCGGGAAATTATTTTGTTCAGACAATGATATACTGCATTTCTTGTTAAATGACTTCATCTCTTCTTCTAAAATTAATAGATAATCTTTGATTTGGTTTACAAACTTTTCTGTATTAAATTTTGGAGTATCTCTTATCTCAAATTCAATTTTACAATTGTTCGGTATAATATTAACTGCGGTCCCACCGGAAATTTTTCCTACATTAATAGTTGTAAAACTTGGATAGAAATTTAGGTCTTTTTTTTTTTCAATTAATTTTTGTTTAGACTCTAGAAATTGAATAAACTTTGAGCAATATTGTATTGCATTGACTCCCTCATTTATTAGTGATGAGTGAGATTCTAATCCATTAAATGATACTTCAAAGTTTTTCTTTCCTTTGTGCTGATTTACAAGTTTCATTTCAGTTGGTTCACCAACAATACAAAATTTTGGTTTAGGATCTAGTTTGTTCAAAAAAGGAACTAATTTCTGAATACCAAGACATCCTACTTCTTCATCATATGAGAAAATTAGAAAAAGAGGCTTCTTCATTTCTTTAATTTTTAATTTTTTTAATAAAGACAATACAACTGCTATAAATCCTTTCATATCAGCAGTTCCTCTACCATAATATTTATTATTTTTCATAGTTAAATTAAAAGGGTTTGATGTCCATTTTTGTCCATCTGTTGGAACAACGTCTGTATGGCCAGAAAAGGCTATTCCGCCGTCTTTTTTTGGTCCAATTCTGCAAAAAACATTAAACCTGCCTTTTTCCCCTTCAATTTTTTTGGCTTTTAATCCAATTTTATTTAAATAATCTATAATAAAATTTGCCAATTCTTTATTTGAATTTTCACTAATTGTTGGAAAAGAAATTAATTTGGAAAAGATCTGATCTAAATTCATTTTTAAGAATTATTAAATTGTTCGTTAATTATGCGTTCTTCTAAGTCATGACCAGGATCAAACAACAAGTTTACAAATAATTTTTTTTCAAGTTCAATTTCAAGCCTGTCAATATTTTCAAATTGCATAAAGTCTGCTTCTGCTCTAACAGGTCTTAATTTAGAGTCAATTGCGTACAGAGTAATTTTTGCATCATTGGTAAGTAACGCACCTCTCCATCTTCTTGGTCTGTAAGGACTTATCGGAGTAAGTGCTAAAACCTTAGCACCTACAGGAATTACAGGACCTCTCAATGAAAGATTATAAGCTGAACTTCCAGCTGGAGTTGCGATTAAACAACCGTCACCGAGGAATTCTTCAATCCTAGTTTTATTATTTACTTCAATTTTTATTTTTGCAATCTTTGAGCTACTTCTTATTAGAGATACATCGTTAAAAGCTAAACTCTCTTTAATTTTTTTATTCTTTTCAAAGCATTTTATTTTTAAAGGTGATAACTTATAAGGAATTGCTTCGTCTAATCTCTTTTTTAAATTTTTCTCAGAGAATTGATTCATCAAAAATCCAATGTGACCTTTATTCATTCCATAAATTGGTTTTTTCAAATGTAAAAAATCATGTAATGATTTTAACATTGTTCCATCACCCCCTAGTGCCACGATAATGTCTGCTTTTTCCGGCGAAACGGAATCGTAAGTTTGTTCCATCATTTTAAGCGATTTAATAGCATCTGGTTTTTCTGAAGAAACAAATCCAATTTTCGTCATTTATCAACCACCTGTAGTATTCATAAATCTTTTATGAATATAGCTCTTTTCGTCAATTTTAAAGTAATGTCTTTCTGGTTTCATGAAAATAACTTTCTTCAATGCATTTAGTAAATTTGGTCTGTCATTAGCTCTAATAAATGGAGTGAGGTCTAAAGAATTGTTATCACCAAGACATGGATAAACTTTTCCATTTGAAGTTATTCTTAATCTGTTACAAGTTGCACAAAAATGATCAGATATAGGAGAAATGAAACCCACAAATAAATTTAATTTTTTGCAATAGAAATAGTTTGATGGACCTGACGACTTTAGTGAAGATTGCTCTAAATCAAAATCTTTACAGATTATTTCCTTAGCTTTATTAACAGAAAAGTATTGTGACTTTCTCGAATTTAACATATCTCCTACCGGCATGACTTCAATGAAAGATAATGTAAAAGAATTATGACTACACCATTTCATTATTTCTAATAATTCATCATCATTAAAACTTTTTAAAAGAACTGTATTTATCTTTATAGATAACTTATTTTGTTTAGCACTTTCAATTCCTTCAAAAACACTTTCAATGTTTCCTCCATTTGTAATGAAATTAAATTTTTCTTTTATGAGCGAATCAAGTGAAACATTTACTCTTTTGACTCCAAGGTCTGATAATGTTTTTGAATATTTTTTTAACTGCGTTCCATTCGTAGTTAGTAAAATTTCATCAATAACCTTTTTACTTAGTTTTTTGGACAGGAATTCAATATATTCCACTATATCTTTTCTCACTAATGGTTCTCCACCAGTAATACGAAATTTTCTGATCCCTAAATCAATGAGTGACTCTGAAATTAATTTAAGTTTATTAATATCTAAAATTTCTTCTTTTTTGTAAAAATTAGGATTTGACTCAGGCATACAATATTTGCATCTAAGATCACATCTGTCAGTAACAGAAATTCTTACATAGTCAATTTTTCTTCCAAAGTTATCCAGCATAATTTTTTTGAATAATATTCATATTTTAATTCTTAGGTTAAAATAATATAGTAATCAAATTATTAGTAAACTTAAAGTCATGAAAATTAAACCCAACTTAGAAAATTCATCCTTAACAAGAAAAATCTTTGGATTAGATGAGTATTTAAAGCGAAAGAAGATAGACGTAATTGAAGAAAAGCCCATAACACTTTATTTAAACAGTCAAGAAATTGTGACAATGATGACAATTAACGATTTCCCTGAATATTTAGCACTTGGTTATCTTTTAAATCAAAATATGATTACCAAAACAACAAAGATTGAGTCTGTTGAATATTATGCAGATCTAAAAACAGTTGTTGTAAGAACTAAAAAATCAACAAATTTTGAAGCAAAATTAAAAAAAAAGACCATTACCTCAGGTTGTGCTCAAGGAACAGTGTTCGGTGATATTATGGACAATTTGAAAAAATTTAAATTTAAAAATTCTTTCAAAATTAAAAAATCATGGATTTATGACTTATCAAAAAAAATTAATCTAACTCCTAGCCTTTATCTAAAAGCTGGAGCTATTCATGGTTGTGTTTTATGTGTGAAAAACAAGCCTTTAATATATATGGAGGATGTTGGAAGACATAATGCCATTGATAAGATTGCAGGTTACATGAAAGTTAAAAAGATTTCTCCAGCCAATAAAATTTTTTATACAACTGGAAGACTTACAAGTGAAATGGTAATGAAGTCAGTTCAGATGAGAATCCCAATAGTTATTTCAAGATCAGGTTTCACAGCATGGGGGGTTGACCTTGCGCGACAAGCTAACCTGACTTTAATTGGAAGAGCCAAAGGAAAAAAATTTTTTGTCTTGAGTGGAGAACATAGAATTGAATAAAGACAAAATTTTAGGCATGATACTCTCTGGCGGTTTATCAAGAAGGATGGGTTCTGACAAAACTTTTAAGAAAATTTCAGGTGTAAATTTGATACAGCATACTATTAAGAGATCCACAAAACAGGTTGGAAGATTAATTGTAAATTCAAATGATTCTAGTAAAATTTTTAAGTATCTTGACTCAACCATAATTGTAAAGGATTGTATTCCAGGAAATTTTGGTCCTCTTGTAGGAATTTTGTCTGGTATAAAGTGGGCAAGACATGATTCAAATTATAATTGGTTGGTAAGTTTTCCAGTAGACTCTCCTTTTTTTCCAAATGATATTGTCAATAGATTCATTGAAGAGAGCGAAAATTATGAAATTCTAATGGCGGAATGTTCTGAAAGAGTACATCCAGTTTTTTCAATGTGGAAAGTAAACATAGAAATGGAAAATCAATTGGAATTTTTCTTGAATGCTGGTGGAAGAAAGATAGATGAATTTACCAAAAAATTTAAAACGAGGGTGGTAAAGTTTGAGGAATTTGGATATGATCCATTCTTTAACGTTAATACTGTTGAAGACTTAAAAATTGCGAATGAAATTTACAACAAATATTTTAAAGATTAAATATGAGTTTTTTAAATAAATTACACAAAAAAAATATAATCGCAAAGCCTGGATTCAATAGGTGGCTTGTGCCACCAGCCTCTATTGCTATTCATTTGTGTATTGGATCAGTTTACGCATGGAGTATGTTTAACCCAGCTTTGGTAAAAATTCTTGGAGTTGTAACATCTTCTGGAGATGACTGGAATCTCGGTCAAGTTGTTTGGATTTTTTCTGTAGCAATTGTTAGCTTAGGATTAGCAGCAGCTTATGCTGGTAAATGGCTTGAGGAAGTTGGTCCTAGGATGGTTGGATTTGTAGCAGCGTGCTGTTGGGGGGGGGGGTTTGTAATTGGCTCGATTGGAATCTTCCTCCAAGAAATGGGGGTCCAAATAACTTTGTCTCTCCCAATGTTGAGCGATGATCCAATGATATTAAGTGTTGGGTTATACCTTTTGTATCTAGGTTATGGTGTTATTGGTGGAATTGGGTTAGGACTTGGTTATGTATCGCCAGTATCAACTTTAATAAGATGGTTTCCAGATAGAAGAGGCATGGCAACTGGCATGGCTATAATGGGTTTTGGTGGTGGTGCCATGATTGCAAAAGTTACTATAGACAGATTATTAGCAAAATTTTACAAAGTTCCAGAGTATTTAGGAGATATAGATTCACTGAACCTAATAACGGAGGGTGGAAGAAGATTTGTAGATATTTCAGGAAACTTAGTTGAAGTTGTAATTGTTACTGTCAATGATTTAGCAAAAATGATAGTACCTGGAGATCCTGGTGTATATATTGTCGGAACCGGTTCAAGTGGTGCTGCCCAAACATTCCTTTTTTTGGGTATTGTTTATTTTATCATTATGACCATCGCCGCATTTTCTTATAGAGTTCCTCCTGAAGGATGGAAACCTAAAGGGTGGACACCTCCAAAAGATTCAAAAAAGACAAGATTAATTACCAAGAATAACGTGCATATCGATCAAGCTTTAAAAACTCCACAATTTTATTTCTTATGGATTGTACTTTGCTTTAATGTCACAGCTGGTATAGGAGTTATTGGGGTTGCTAAAACAATGATGATTGAAATATTTGAACCAAGTTTACCAGCCATTGTAACCGCAGGGTTTGCCGGAACATACGTACTGATGATAAGTGTTTTTAACATGGTTGGAAGAATATTTTGGGCATCCATGTCAGACTTTATTGGAAGAAAACCTACATACTTTATATTCTTTTCACTCGGAATACTTTTATACTTGTCAATTCCTTTTACTGCTAAAGCTATGAGTGTAGACCCTATTGTAACCTATCTCATACTTTTTTATGCAGCATCAATGGTGATTTTCACAATGTATGGTGGCGGCTTTGCGACAATTCCGGCTTACCTTGCCGATATCTTTGGTACAAAATATGTTGGAGGAATTCACGGTAGGCTACTTACAGCTTGGTCCACAGCTGGTGTTTTGGGTCCCGTAGCAATCACTCAGCTTAGACAAAATTCAGTAGATAGCGCTATTAATGATCTTGTATCCAAAATAAGTCCCGAAAAATTTACAGAAATTTACGGGGCTTCCATAGAAAATTTATCACTTTTGGTTCAAGAAAAAACAGTCACGATATCTAACTTAATGCCTCATATGCCAGAAGGCACTATCAATCCATCAACAACATTATATAACTCTACAATGTTTGCAATGGCTGGTTTATTGGCTATAGCTTTTGTTTCCAACCTCTTAATAGGTCCGGTAAATGAAAAACACCATATGAAAGAATAAGGTTAACTAAGCTGTTAACTTTTCAATCTTTGCTGCACAATATTTAAGTTCTGGGATTTTACCGTCTGGATCCAATGCCTGATTGGTCAACAAATTGGCTGGAGCATTTTCAAAACAAAACGGCATGAAAACCATTCCATCTGGGATCATTTTATCAAACCTAACTTTGACACTTACCTTGCCTCTCCTTGTTGACAATTGAACTTGTTCATCTTGTGAAAAATTATTTTTTTTCATTTCATTTTTTGAAAGATGAACATATGGTTGTGGCTCTATTGTGTTCAAAACCTTGGATCTAGAAGTCATTGAGCCTGTATGCCAATGCTCAAGTAATCTTCCAGTTGTAAGTACAAGCGGGTATTTTTCGTCAGGTTTCTCATCAGGAGAAATAAGTTTAGCAGGAACAAGCTTTCCTTTTTTGTTATTTGTCGGAAAACCTTCTCCAAAGATTACCTCATTTCCTGGTTTGTTAACATCATCGCAAGGATAAGTTACGGCACCATCTTTAACTAATCTTTCCCAGGTAATGTTTTTCATAGATTCCATACATTTGCTAAGTTCGTCATAAACCTCGTCTGGACCATTATAATCCCAATTTAATCCCATTCTTTTAGCTAATTCTTGTATTATCCAAAGGTCTTGTTTTGCTTTTCCAGGAGGATTAACCGCTTTTTTTGCTAACTGAACTCGTCTATCCGTGTTTGTAAAAGTACCAGTTTTTTCAGGAAAAGCTGATGCAGGTAAAACAATATCAGCAAGATATGCTGTTTCTGTTAAGAAGATATCTTGGACAATGAGAATTTCTAACCTAGCTAATGCTTCTCTTGCGTGATTAGCATTTGGATCGGACATGGCAGGATTTTCTCCCATAACATAAAGTCCTTTGATGCTTTTATTATATATAGATTCCATGATTTCAACCACAGTCAAGCCTGGGTTGGGATCAAGTTTTGTTTGCCAATAATTTTCAAAAAATTTAAGATTTTTGCTGTCTGATATTGGTTGATAATCAGGAAAAACCATTGGTATCAAACCTACATCAGATGCACCTTGAACATTATTTTGCCCACGAAGAGGGTGAAGTCCAGTTCCTTTTCTTCCAATGTTTCCTGTAATCATTGCAAGTGAAATTAAACATCTTGAGTTGTCTGTACCGTGAATATGTTGAGAGATTCCCATACCCCAAAAGATCATTGCGGATTTAGCGTTAGCAAATAATCTGGCTGTTTCTCTTATCTCTGAAGGAGAAATTCCGCAAATATCTGACATCTCTTCAGGTGTAAAATCTTTGATATGTTCTTTAAGATCTTTATAACCTTCTGTGTTTTTTTCAATGTACTGTCTATCTACGAGACCTTCTTCAATAATTGTATTAATCATTGCATTTAACAATGCTACGTCAGCACCTGGAGTGAATTGCAAGCTTTTCTCAGATATTCTAGATAAGTCTTGTTTTCTTGGATCCATTATTATTAGTTTTAATCCATTTTTTTTTACGGCATTTTTAATAAATGTAGCAGCCACTGGATGATTTTGCGTCGGTCTTGCTCCAATAACAATGGCAACGTCTGCATTTTGAATTTCTGAAACTGGAGCTGTAACTGCTCCTGATCCAATTGTTTCCATAAGAGCAGCAACGGAAGACGCATGACACATTCGTGTACAATGGTCGACATTATTATTTTTAAAACCTGTTCTTATTAACTTTTGGAATAAATAAGCTTCCTCATTTGAACCTTTAGCACAACCGAAACCAGCAAGAGATTTGTCTCCAGAACTATTTAATATTTCTTTAAGTTTACCAGCAGCTAAATCGAGAGCCTCATCCCATGAAGCTTCTCTAAAATGAGTCAATGGGTTTAGTGGATCTATTTTTTCTAATGGATCTTTTGGTTTGTCTGATTTTCTAATTAAGGGTACTGTTAGTCTTTCAGGGTTGTGAATATAATCAAAACCAAATCTTCCTTTAACACATAGCCTATTCTTATTTGCAGGACCATCTCTTCCGTCAACAGATATAATTTTTTCATTTTGAATGTTGTATGTTAATTGACAACCAACCCCACAGTATGGACATAATGAGTCGACTTTTCTGTCAGGTTTAGCATTTTTGGTTCCATTATCATCTAATAAATTAGATTCCATTAATGCGCCAGTTGGACATGCTTGAACACATTCTCCACAACTTACACAAGATGAATCACCCATTGGATCATTAAAGTCGAAAACCACTTTTGAATGATGCCCCCTGTTACCCATTCCAATAACATCGTTCACTTGAACTTCTCTACATGCTCTTACACATAGATTACAATGGATACAAGCATCAAGGTTTACTGACATCGCAACGTGTGATGAGTCTTCACAAGGAACTATTTTTTTCTCTCTTTTTTCAAATCTACTTTTTTCAACATCTATATCTGAAGCAATTTTCCAGAAATGTGAGTCGGGGTCATGAGAAGTATCTCTATCTGGTTGATCTGTAACTAATAGTTCTAAAACCATTTTTCTAGACTTGATGGATCTTTCATCGTTTGTTAGAACTTTCATACCTTCCGTTGGTTTCCTTATACAAGAAGCAGCTAGAACCCTCTCTCCCTCAATAGAAACCATACATGCTCTGCAATTACCATCGGCTCTGTATCCAGGTTTATCTGCAAAACAAAGGTGGGGAAGTGTTATGCCCTCTCTTTTGGCAACGCTCCATATTGTTTCGTCATCCTTAGCGACTACTTTTTTATTGTTAAGAAAAAATTCAACCATAATATACTATATTCTGTCTTTGAAATAATTTAAAGAACAAGTTATTGGGTTGCCTGCAGCTTGACCTAATCCGCAAATTGAGGCCTCACTCATTGTGTCAACAAGTTCTCTTAGTAACTTCTCATCCCAGATATTCTTTTCAAGTAACTTTACAGCTTTTTCAGTTCCTACTCTGCAAGGGGTACATTGACCGCAGCTTTCGTCATTGAAAAATTTTAATAAGTTTAAAACAACATTTTTGATACTGTCTTTATGTGAAAAGACAACAATTGCTCCTGACCCTATAAAGCAACCATGTTTTTCTAAAGAACCAAAGTCAAGTGGAATATCTGCTTTTTCTGCTGGAAGAATTCCACCTGAGGCACCGCCTGGAAGATATCCAAAAAAATTGTGACCGTCTTGCATTCCTCCGCAATATTCATTTAGTAACTCATTCATCGTTATTCCTGCTGGTGCTAACTTGACACCAGGATTTTTCACTCTACCCGATACTGAATAACTATGCGGCCCCTTGTGACCTTTCTTACCTTGATTGCTATACCACTTGTGACCTTTCTCAAGAATATCTCTAACCCAATATACAGTTTCAATATTGTGGTTAAGTGTGGGTTTACCAAAAAGACCTACTTTTGAAACAAATGGTGGTTTATGCCTCGGAAGACCTCTTTTACCCTCAATAGATTCAATCATAGCAGATTCTTCGCCACAAATGTAAGCACCAGCACCTCTTCTGACATAGATTTTTGTATCTTCCCTAAGTATTTTACTATTTTCTAGTTTTGTTAATTCATTTTTCATTTTTTTTAAGATACCAGGGTATTCGTCTCGCATGTAAATATATATTTTTTTTGCTTCTACAGCCCAAGCTGCTATCAACATTCCCTCAAAAAATTTGTGCATATTTGTTTCTAGATACAATTTATCTTTAAAAGTTCCTGGTTCTCCCTCATCACCGTTTATTGTCATAAGTCTTGGCCCTTTTTCCATTCTCACAAATTTCCATTTTTGTCCAGAGGGGAAACCAGCTCCTCCCATACCTTTTAAACCAGATTTGTTTAACTCGTCTATAACTTCATCTACACTTAATTTTCCCTCATAGCATTTTAATAAAGTTTTATAACCGTCATCTTGAGTATATTTGCTAAAGTCGATTCCTCCTACCTCCTTTGGATGAACTTCATTTTTTGACAACGCTTTTTCTACATCCTTTAGAGAGAATTTTTCAAGGTGATTGTGACCAACTTCACAGGCGGGCGCCTTGTCACATAAGCCCATACACGGTGCTCTTACAACTCTTACTTTCTTTTTATCTAATGTTGATTCTAACTTTTTCATCAGATCGTTAGCCCCGAACAATTCACATGTTAAGCTATCGCATACTCTTATTGTAGTAGGTGGTAGAGATTCATCTTCATCATCGATAACATCAAAGTGGGCATAGAATGTGGCAACCTCAAATGCTTCGGCCATTGGTATTTTTAGGAGGTTAGCTAGAGCAGCAAGATGTTTTTTGCGGATTTGATTATACTTGTCTTGTATCAAATGAAGATATTCAATTAGCATATCTCTTTTTAAAGGGAGATGATCTATTAAATCTTTTATTTCAGCAATATCTGAATCTTTAGAGTCTCTTCCTTTTGGATAAAAATTTTTGTTTTTAATGTCTAACATTATTAAGTATCTCAATTATATATTATATATATATCGATTTTCTAGAAATACTATAGATGATCTTTCAAAATTTTACTAATTTTTACTGACAAATTGCCCCCTTTAAACAAAAACCCCTTGATTGAGGCATTCTTTGCTGCAATTAAATCAGTTTTTTTGTCTCCAACCATAAAACATCTTGTCTTATCTAAATTATATTTTTCAACGGCTTCGTTTATCATTTTAGGTGAAGGTTTTCTTCTCGATTCAGGGTTATTGTTAGGTAAATCTTCAGAAAAAAAAAAATCGTTAATTTGGATACCTTCTTTTTTTAGGATTTTATTCATCCATTCATGCAGGTTTGTGACATCTTTAGAAGTGAAATAACCTCGACTAATTCCAGATTGATTAGTTATTACAATCACAAGAAAATTGTTTTTTTTTAATAATTTTATAGCCTCAACAGCTCCATCAATCCATTTAAAATCCTCACTTTTATGGAGATAACCTATGTCCTCATTTAAGACGCCATCTCTATCTAAAAAGCATGCTTTATTAATTTTTTTAAATTTTTCTTGATTCATTTTTTTTCGAATATAATTATAGTGCAATAAATTATAATGTTGAAATATGGTTGAAAAAAAAAAAATTAACGGTTCTTACACACCATCTGAAAAAGAAAAATTCATGAGTGCAAAGCAGTTGAAATATTTTAAACAGCTACTGAGTGATTGGAAAGATGACCTTCTCCAAGGTTCATCTCTAACTATAAATAACCTGAAAGAAGAATCCTCTAATAAACCAGATAATGCTGACAGAGCTTCAATTGAGTCAGAAAGAAGTTTAGAGTTAAGAACAAGAGACAGAGAGCGCAAATTAATAAGTAAAATAAATAAAGCCCTCAGAAAAATTGAGGACGGAACCTACGGTTATTGTGAAGAAACCAATCAACCTATTTCTTTAAAAAGACTGATAGCTAGACCAATAGCAACATTGTCATTAGAAGCACAGGAATCTCATGAAAAATCAGAAAAAATTTATAAAGAGAAAGAATATTAATTAATCTATTGCTAAAATCATTTTTAATGATACATTATACAAAAAGAACATTTATAGAACATTTATGGATAAATTAAAAACATTAGAATCTACAATCAGTCAGATAGAGAGAAACTTCGGTAAAGGCTCCGTCATGAAATTAGGAGAAAGAGAAGTAGTCGAAATCGACGCAATATCCTCAGGTTCACTAAGTCTCGATATAGCATTGGGCATCGGAGGATTACCAAAAGGTAGAATAGTTGAAATATACGGTCCGGAGAGTTCGGGTAAGACAACACTAGCACTTCATGTTATTGCCGAAGCTCAAAAAAAAGGTGGGACATGTGCATTTGTAGATGCTGAACACGCATTGGATCCAGTATACGCAAAGAAATTGGGTGTTAACACTGATGAGATGCTTATTTCCCAGCCAGATAACGGTGAGCAAGCGCTCGAAATTGCAGATACTCTTGTAAATTCAAATGCAATTGATGTTCTAGTTGTTGATTCCGTTGCTGCCCTAGTTCCAAGAGCTGAAATTGAAGGTGACATGGGAGACTCTCATATGGGCTTACATGCAAGACTAATGAGCCAAGCTTTAAGGAAATTAACTGGATCAATTTCAAGGTCTCAGGCATTGGTCATTTTTATTAACCAAATCAGGCAAAAAATTGGAGTTATGTTCGGAAACCCAGAGACAACTACAGGAGGAAACGCTCTTAAATTTTATGCTTCAATTAGAATGGATATCAGGAGGATTGGTGCTATTAAAGACAGGGACGAGGTAGTTGGTAATCAGACAAGAGTAAAAGTTGTCAAAAATAAACTCGCCCCTCCATTTAAAACGGTTGAATTTGATATCATGTATGGTGAAGGAATTTCCAAAAATGGAGAAATCTTAGATTTAGCAACTAAAGACGGGTTGGTTGAAAAGGCGGGTGCGTGGTACTCATACAATGGTGAAAGAATTGGTCAAGGAAGAGAAAATGCAAAAATTTATCTTAAAGAGAATCCAAAAGTAGCTCTTGAAATAGAGGAATCGATTCGCTCTCAAAATAAAGAACAAGTTGTAAAAGCAGAAGATGATATTAAGGATAATACAGAAGATCTGCCAGACAAAGAAATGAAAGTTGATTAATTACTAACTTTTTAATTATAATCATTTTAGAAAAATGCAAAATTCAAATGATTATTCAAACAAAATAAGAGAAACATTCTTAAATTTTTTTAAAAAAAATTCACACTTAGAGATTGAATCATCATCTCTGATTCCCAATGATGATTCAACCTTACTATTTGTAAACTCTGGGATGGTTCAATTTAAAAAATGGTTTACTGGTGAAGAAAATCCAAAAAATAAGAATGTTGTTTCTATACAAAAATGCTTGAGAGCAGGGGGTAAACATAATGACCTTGACAATGTTGGTTTAACCCCCAGACATCATACTTTTTTTGAAATGCTGGGTAATTTTTCATTCGGTGGCTACTTCAAGGAAGAAGCAATAAAACTTGCATGGGATTTACTAACAAAAGAATATGCAATAGATGAAAAAAGATTAATTATTACTGTATATAAAGAAGACGAACCGTCTTTTAAAATTTGGAAAAAAATTTCAGGGTTTAATGACGAAAAAATAATAAGAATTTCATCCAATGATAATTTTTGGTCTATGGGTGACTCTGGACCTTGTGGTCCTTGCAGCGAAATATTCTTTGACAATGGTGAAAGCATAAAAGGAGGTTTGCCTGGTACCAAAAATCAGGATGGAGATAGATTCGTTGAGATATGGAACCTTGTTTTCATGGAATATGAAAAAAAAGGGGATAGTTTAGAAACACTACCAGGTAAATTTGTTGATACAGGTATGGGGTTAGAAAGGATATTAGCGGTTCTAAATGGAAAAGTTAATAATTACGATACTGACTTATTTGAATATGTTTTCAAAAGAATAGAAGAGGAAACTAAAACAAATTTAAATAAAAATTTATTGATACCTTTCAGGATAATTTCTGACCATTTGAAGTCTATCATTTTTATGATGTCTGAGGGTATTTTACCTTCTAACGAGGGAAGAGGTTATGTATTGAGAAGAATAATAAGACGAGCTCTTCTAAATGTTAATAAACTGAATCCAGATGTAATAATTCTTAACAGACTTGTGGACGATGTAATAAAAAAATACATAAAAACCTATCCTGAATTAACCAAAGCAGAATTCTTTATTAAAGATAATTTAAAGAATGAAGAGGAAAAATTTTCTGAAACTTTATCAATAGGACTTGAACTATTGAACAAAGAAATTAAAAAAATTAAAACTAAAGAATTTAAACCTGAAATAGCTTTTAAACTTTATGATACTTATGGATTTCCAGTCGATATGACTGAGTCGATTTTAAATGATAGGAAATTAAGTTTAGATACTAAGAAATATAAATCCATTGTGGAAGCGCAAAAAAAACTACAAAAAAATTCATGGGTTGGAATTGGAAAAAAAGATAATGAAAAAAATTATCAAGAAATTTTTAAAAATTTTTCTAGTACAAAATTTTGTGGATATGAGACGACCTCATGTAATTCAAAATTATTATATATTATCGAAAATGATGTATTGGTTGATTCAACAAAAAAAAATGAGGAAGTAATATTAATATTTGACAAATCCCCTTTTTATGCGGAAGCTGGAGGTCAACTTGGGGATTCAGGACATATATTAAATTCTAAAAAACAAGTTGTAGCTGAAATTTCTGATACTAAGAAAATTAAAAATGGAATTTATTTACACTTTGTAAATCGATGCTTGGTTAAATTAATAAAAAATGAATCATATTTTTTAGAAATTGATAAAGATAAACGAGATAAAACCAGTAATAATCATTCTGCAACTCATTTACTTCACGAATCTTTGAGGCAAATCGTTGGAAAACATGTGAGTCAAAAAGGTTCATTAGTTAGTTTTAAAAAACTTAGATTTGACTATTCATCAAATGAACAATTGTCATTAGAAAAACAAAAGAAGATTGAGAATTTAGTTAATAAATCAATTAGATCAAATATTGGAGTTGAAATAAATCAAATGAGTTTGGATAAAGCTCTCAAGTCTGGAGCTATTGCTTTGTTTGGAGAAAAATACCCTGATAAAGTAAGAGTTGTAAGCATGGAAAGTAAATTTAAAAAAGAGCAGATATTGACATCAATTGAGTTATGTGGAGGCACTCATGTTAAGCAAACTGGGCAAATTGGTTTGTTCAAAATTTTAAGTGATATATCTATTTCTTCTGGTGTCAGAAGGATAGAGGCTCTAACGGGTCAAGATGCACATGATTATGTTGACGATAAAATAAATTCTTTAGGTGAGATAAAAAATATTTTGAAAGCCTCGGATGAGAATGTCGTTGAAAAAATTAAAAATTTAAAAAATAGTTCTACAAATAAAACAAAAATTTCTAATGAAATTGAATACTCAAATCTAAAGATTATTACTACAAAAGGATGCAAGATTTATTTTGATAACATAGATTGTCACTCAAAAGAGTTAAGAAATAATTCCGATTCAATAAAAAAACAATTTAAATCAGGAATAATAATATTAACCTCACAAGAGGATAACAAAGTTTCAGTTGTGGTATCTATTACTAAAAATCTCTTAGGTAAATTTGATTCTACTATTATAATAAAAAAAATAATTGCTTATTTAGGTGGCAAGGGTGGGGGTGGAAGAAAGGATCTTTCACAAGGTGGAGCTCCACTAAATGAAAAATTTAAAAAACTTAAAAATAACTTAGAAAAACTAGTAGTTTAATTTTCGATTTTGTTCTTAATAATGTCGAAAAATTCATTTGTAGTAATCCATTTTTGCTCCGGTCCACACATCAGTGCTAAATCTTTTGTCATAAAACCGTTATCAATTGTGTCTATACAAATATTTTCTAAATTTTCAGAGAATTTTAATAAATCAGAATTATTATCAATGATTGCTCTTTGTTTTAAAGCTCTTGTCCAGGCAAAAATAGATGCTATTGGATTTGTCGAAGTTTGAATACCCTGTTGGTGTTGTCTGAAGTGGCTAGTAATTGTTCCGTGTGCTGCTTCTGACTTTAATATTTTTCCGTCTGGACTCTGTAATACAGAGGTCATTAATCCCAATGAGCCATAACCCTGAGCAACTAGATCAGACATAACATCACCATCATAATTTTTACATGCCCAAATAAACCCACCACTCCATTTCATAAGACAAGCTACCATATCATCAATTAATCTGTGTTGATAAGTGAGGTTATTTTTCTCAAATTCTTTTTGAAACTTCAGAAATACATCATCAAATATTTGTTTGAAGCTTTCGTCGTACTTTTGCAAAATAGTATTTTTTGTTGATAGGAAAAGAGAAACTTTTCTCTTTAAAGCAAAATTAAAACAAGAATTTGCAAAATCATTTATAGACTCAAACACATTAAAATACGCAAGGCCAACACCTCCAGTTTCAAAATTATGTATTAATTTTTCTTCTTTATTTCCTTTTTCGTCTTCGAAACAAATTGTAAGTTTACCTTTTTTATTTACAACTATTTCTTTGGATCTATAAATATCACCGAAAGCATGTCTAGCAATGATTACTGGTTGACTCCAATGATCTACTATTTTTGGAATTTTATTAATCATTATTGGTTCTCGAAAAATTGTGCCTTTCAAAATATTTCTTATAGTTCCATTAGGTGATGGATATTTTTTTTTTAAATTATATTCTCTTACTCTTTTATCATCAGGAGTGATTGTGGCACATTTTAAGCCAACATTAGTTTTTTTTATCTCAAAGGCCGCATCAGAGGTAATCTTATCATTAGTTTTATCACGATTAGTTATGCTAAGGTCAAAATTTATTAGTTTCAATTCAACATATGGCAGGATTAATTCATTTTGAATCTTCTCCCACAACACTCTTGCCATTTCATCGCCGTTAAGATTTACAATTTTATTTTTTACAACAATTTTTGACATAAGTGGTTTAATTAAATTCTATTAAATAATTTTTTTATCCCTCAATTCATTTACTTTTTTTAATCTAATAACTTATAAAAAAAATAAATAACGTTGGAAACTAAGAATTAAGTTATATTATTAAATTAAAAACGTTTATGAAAAAAGAATTTACAACATTATCGATTTTATCAGCAGGTTTAGTCTTATTCTATTTTTTATTTCCTGTCTTTCAAGAAAACATTTATAAAGAAGAAATTTATACAGATGGTAGGAAAGATCTAATTTTTGATCAGAAACTTCAAAGCTATAATACTTCTTTCCTAACTTTTGATATTGTGAGGATTTCTAATACTGGTGATGTTGTAATGGCTGGGAAGTCAGAACCAAATGAAGCCATTGAATTATTAGATGGTGAAGAAATTATTGCCGAAGTTTTTTCTGATGAAAATGGAGAGTGGGTATGGGTAAGTGAACTTCCCATTAAGAGTGGCATAAAAAAATTTAAGCTACAATATAAAAATAATACCAACACTTCTTCAATTTCAGATCAGACAGTCATTGTTTTAGTTGATAAAGAATCTAATAGTGTTCCCAAAGTTGCCAGAGTTTTTAACAGTGATGTTGAAAATATCGATATGTTAAATCTTGAAAAAATTAATGATGCTATTTCACTAGACATGTTAAGTTATTCCTCGGATGGACTTATAATTCTTTCTGGAAGAACTATTTCTAATTCGGAAATTGAAATATTTAAGTCCTCAAATGTTCTAGGAAAAACAAAGTCAAACGAAAATGGTATTTGGAAATTTATAATAAAAAAAGATGATTATTCTAATGAAGAAATTTCAATAAAGACAAAAATAAATGGAGAAGTTTTGATGCTTACGTATAATCAAGCCGAAATTAAAAAAAGATTTAAGAAAACAAATTTCGAGTTTTATGACGATAGAATTATTGTTCAAAAAGGGAATAGTCTTTGGAGTATTGCCAGAAAAACTCTTGGCGGAGGAGTTTTTTATACAGAAATTTACAAGAATAATTTAACAAAAATTAAAAACCCAAACTTAATATATCCTGGTCAAGTTTTTAATATCCCATATAAAAGAAATTTAAAATAAATGAAGAAACAAAAAGATTTTTTTGATAAATTTAGCGAATTTTTAAAAGATATTGATTTATTAAAAAACTATATTCCACCAATTCACAAGGCAGGATATCCATTCATTATTTTATTTATGATTTGTACAATAATTCTCTCAATTATTTCAGACTTTTTTGGATGGATGGGAGTTTTTCTAACAATTTGGTGTGTGTATTTTTTCAGAGATCCTGAAAGAGTAGTTCCTATAAAAGAAAATATCCTGGTTGCTCCGGCTGATGGAAGAATTTTATCTATCTCAACTGAACTTCCTCCTAAGAATTTATCTGAAGATAAAGAAATAAAAATGAAAAAAATTTCAATTTTCATGAATGTTTTTAATGTTCATGTAAATAGAATTCCTAGTTCTGGAAAAGTTGTATGGCTTAAATACATACCAGGAGCTTTTTTAAATGCTTCATTAGATAAAGCCAGTGAAAAAAATGAAAGAATGATTTCCAAAATTGAAATCAAAAAAGATGTGTTTGTCTATGTTGTTCAAATTGCTGGATTAGTAGCTCGAAGAATCAAATGCGATTTAGAAGAAAATCAGACTGTAAATATTGGCGATAGATTTGGTATAATTAGATTCGGAAGCAGAGTTGACTTATATATCCCTGAAAGTTTTAAAATCAATTCATTGGAGAATCAAATTTCTGTAGCAGGAGAAACTATACTTGCAGAATTTGAAAATAAAAATGTAAAAAAGTAAAGCCATGAAAAAACTGACTTTAAGAAGTTTGATACCAAATCTATTTACATTTATTTCTTTAACTCTTGGCTTAACAGCAATCAAATTTGCAATTGATGAAAAATGGCAAATCTCAGTTTCATTAATAGTTTTTGCTTCTTTTCTTGATAATATCGACGGAAAATTAGCTCGATTGCTTAAAACTAATTCAGATTTTGGAGTTGAATTAGATTCATTATCAGATTTTATAAGTTTTGGAATTGCTCCAGCTATTGTTGTTTATCTATGGTCTAAGTCTTTGTTTATGGAAAGTAGTTGGGCGGTTGTCATTTTTTATGCAATTTGCTCCTCGTCAAGACTTGCAAAATTTAACCTTACGAATTTTGACAGTAAAAATGATTTTAAAAAAATTAAATTCTTCTCTGGAATTTCTACCCCAGCTGCTGCCGGACTAACACTGCTTCCTTTGATGTTTTTTTTTAGGTTTGAAACTTCCCCCGAGGCATATGAATTTATTTTAAAGTTTTATTTATTCATTCCAGCAATATTGATGATAACTAACATTCCTACTTACTCTCTTAAAGGGATAAAGTTTGAGAAAAAAGTTATTTCTTTGCTTATTATTTTATTAGCCAGTTTTTTGTCTCTTTTACTTACTGATTTTTGGTTAGCAATGATTATCCTAATTATCGTTTATTTTTTAAGTATTCCATTTGCAATAATTGATTTCAAAAAGAACTGAATATTTTCGATTTCTCTCCCACATAAATCAAGCATGGTGTAATAACTAAAGTTAATATAAATGAAAACATAACTCCAAATACCATTGCATTTGATAGTTGAATCCACCATTGAGAACTTGGGCTACCAAAATTTAATTCGGTATCTAGAAAATTTATATTTAGTCCAATAGCCATTGGGACTAATCCAAAAAAAGTTGTGAGAGTTGTCAATAAAACTGGTCGCAGTCTTTGCGCTCCTGTTCTGATGATTGCCTGACGAACACTTTCTCCTTTTTTTCTCAAATTTTTATACGTATCTAATAATACAATATTATTATTTACAACAATGCCAGCTAAAGCTATTACTCCTATTCCACTCATAATAATCCCAAACGGTTTATTAGTTATAATTAATCCTATCATTACACCTATGGTTGAGAAAATTATTGCAGTTAGAATGATTAAACAGTAGTAGAAGCTATTAAAAGTTGCAATTAATATAATG
>CACFSX010000004.1:25000-54410 GCA_902569095.1 uncultured Alphaproteobacteria bacterium | reverse complement strand
TTAAAATTCTAAACTCTTCTGGCATATTTGAAGAAATCTGACCATGAGATTTAAACAAGCATTGAGCCAAAAGGTTATGAACGGAATTTCCTAGTATAAAATCATAGTAAAATTCTGTAGAAATCAAGTTCCTTCCATCCGACTTACTTTCAACTCCAATCAAGCTCCCCAAAAAAATGTTTACTATATTTAGATTCCATACTTTTGAAAAAAAATTAGATTGTTGAAAATTATTAAAAGATGATATTTTTAAAAAACTTGAGATATTTTTTAAACCGTCAAAATCAAAATTATTTGAGTCATTTATTAATAATATTAATGGGGATGATCTACTGTGTTTAATAGCAAACATCAAATTTGTGAATCCAAGTGTATTATTTTGCATGGCATGAAAAGCTCCTTCTCTATTTTTAAATGACAAATAATCAGATTTACTTTTTGCGGCATGAATAATTATTTCTGGTTGAAATGTTGAAATAGAGTTATAAACGAACCTATGGTTTAGAAGACTTCCATTATCAAAAATAACTTTTTTATTTTGTTTTTCAAAGTAAGAAACTTTATCTTGAATAGAACCAGTATCATTTAATGGTCTAATATTATTTTTGATAAGTTCAGATCTTTTACTTAAGTCATCGATAATTTTTACTGTACAATTATTTTGAATAAAATATTTGGCAAAAAGCCATCCAACCAAGCCATCGCCTCCAGTAATTAAAACTCTCATAAGTATTTCTTGTATTCTATAAAATTATCTATAGTTTTCCTAATTCCACATACTAGACTAATTTTGGGTTTAAATTTAAGATTTTTCTTTGCTTTATTTATTGTAGCAAAGTTTCTTTGAACATCTCCAATTCTTTTATCAAGCTTTTTTACATTTATACTATAATCTTCCTTTTCATGAAATTCTTTTTTAAGAATTTGAATAATTCTGTTTATCGACGATTCTTTTTGAGTTGCAATATGGTAGATACCTCCAGATTCTTTATTTCTCGAGCTTTGAACAATTGCACTAATTAAATCATCAACGTAAATAAAATCGCGTGTTTGACTTCCATTACCAAAAATTGTGATCTGTTTTTTCAAAATAATATTTTTCAAAAAAGATGATATTACACTCGTCTTATGAAATGAGTATGGACCATATACATTTGAGAACCGTAAAATCGTAGTTTTAATTCCAAAACTTTTTGAATAAACATGACAATAAGCTTCAGCCGACAATTTGCTAGCTCCATAAGGGGAGATTGGTTTTGGAAGTTTTTTTTCGTTAAATGGTGGATGACCAAGTCCAATTGGTGCACCAGAAGAGGCCATAACAAAGTGTTCAATGTTTGTATTTCTTGAACATTCAAGAAGATTTAGAGTACCGAGAATATTATTATTTAAATCAGATATTGGATCTTTCATTGATTGATTAACACCAGTATTAGCAGCTAGATGTACCACCTCATCAACGCCTTCAAGTGATTTCTTACAAATTTTTTTATCTCGGATATCACCTTCAATAATTTGGCATCCATCCGTTTCTTTAAACCCAATGGCGTCGAGGATTTTTGAGACTCTTTTTTTATTTTTGTTTGAGAAATTATCAAGTATTCTTAATGATATTTTTTTTTTATTTTTTAGAATGTAATTTACAAAATTTAAGCCTATAAAACCACAACCTCCAGTAATAAGAATTTTTTTGTTCATATTTTTTTTATTTTAACACACTTATCTGAAAAAAAAGATTTTGTAACTCTAAATTTTGATTTACTTTTAAATAATTTAGATATTTTACTTAGACTTAAATTAACTTCATTAACTGAGATTGATCTAAATTTTTTATCCCAGGGATCGTCGATTTTTTTTCTAAATAATGAGACAAATTTATTTTTTAGTCTTGTTAAGACTAATGCAATAACAAAAGTAAAGTTTGTTTTTTTGACTTTAAATTTATGTGTGTTAATTGCATTAATTATAATAGAGGCTGAGGGTTCTGAATTGAAACTTATTAAATTATTAATTTTTGATTTAGCCTCTAAATAATTCTTCGGTTTGTTCTTGATAATACTCTTTACTTTTTCATATGAGCTACATTGAAATCCGATGTAATTCAAAATATTTTTCGAGTGCGATAGTTTGAATGGTTCGTAATTAATAACTTTATTTTTTTGAATTAAAAAACTCTCTAAGCCTGTCATACATCTACATTGTATAACAAAATCTGCAGCTATTGCCCAGGGAATGAAACTATAATCACTTTTTAAAAAAATCCTATCTGGGAATTTTGAAACAATTTTCTTCCATTCTAAAAAACTTTCTGATGGATGCGGTCTAATCACGATTTTATAGTTTTTAAAATCGGTTAGTAGTTTTTCTGCAAGTTCTAAATATTCATAAAAATTATGCATTTGGTAGTTATAAAATTCTCTACATTCTTTTTCATGACTGATATCTACATCTCCCCTAGCCCAAATCATTTCTTCAAGATAAAATTTTTTGCCATTAGTATTATTGTAAATACTGAAATTTGAATTTATTAAAATAAATTTTTTGTATTTTTTTTTTATCTTAATTACCTCAGAACTTTTTAATTCCAACATTTTGTCATCAAGTAAATCAATTCTAGGATTTCCAGTTTCTTTTATTTTTTTTTTGTTGTCTTTTGAATAATTTTGAATTAGTTTCGCTTGTTTCGATCCCCAAGAAAAAAAAATTTCTATCAAATCTAATGCTTTTTTAGAAATTCTTCTTTTTAAGTAAAATTCTTCATTATTAAAAATCAAACCCTCCTCACAAGTTGCAACAATATTATGCCCAAGATGATCTAAATACTCGATTTGCTTTAAATTTAAGATTGTTAATCCTTTTTCAAAAAAAATTGATTTTCTAAAAAAAATCATACCTTTTAGTATCTCTGGTTGTCTTCCGATATATATCTCCATATTTTTTTCTAAAGCAAAAAATGCAAATAACATTTTGGAATCAAATTCTCTTTTTTTTATCTCAATTGGTAAGAATAATTTCTTATTCATTATTCAAAAATCCTTCTTGCAATTTTTAAATCCTCTTCGTTATCTATATCAAAAGATTCAAGCCGTGAAATATTAATTGGAAATGAAGGTTTAGGGAAACATGTTTTTTGCTCAAAAAATTTTTCGACCTTGAAAGAAGTTAAATTACCAAAGGAGAATAAATTTATTTTTTTTTGCTTAGAGTAATAACTTGTTCTTTCTTTTTCAAAAAAAAAACTGACCTCACTTTTAATTATTTTTCTCTGATTATATGCATGAAAGCAATGTGGAACTTCCGTAACTGATTGTACCGAGGCAATTTTTTTTTTTTGTATCAAAAGCTCTATGGATTCATCGATTATTTTTGTTTTTACAAAAGGATATGTTGGTTGAAGTAGAACGATAATTTTAGCCTCTATGTTATCCTTTTTAAGTTTTTTAATTACAAACTTTATTACATCTACAATATTTGTATCATCCTGACTAAGTGATGCGGGTCTGACTTGGACGTTAACATTTATATTTTCACAAACTCTTATAATATTTTTGTCGTCAGTCGAGCAAATGATATGTTTAAGATGTTTTGATTTTTTTGCAGAATCAGCTACGTGGGATAATAATGGTTTTCCTAGAAATTTAACTATATTTTTATTTTTTATAGATTTAGAACCTCCTCGCGCGGGTATCAGACCAATAATACTCATTTAAAGCCCATTCATCGTTCAATATTATCTAAAATTTTTTCTTTAACAAAAAATTTTATTAAATTAGTTTGAGATAATAATTTTACTTTGTCCGATCTATAACTAGATAAACTTTTATGGGTAATTTTTTTTGAGTTACTAAGTGCTGAAAAAATTATATAAAAATCTTTTGTTTCTGACACTCTCTTAGATTCACTTGAACAAATAAGCTCTTCAAATAATTTTTCACCAACTTTTTTCCCAATCACTTTTACTTTCACTTTCTTAGTCAAAGATTTACGAGACAAATACAACTTGATACTGACATCTATCAAATCTGAAATTTTGATTGATGGCATCTTAGTAACAAAAACCTCACCACCTTTAGCTTCTTCAGCTGCAGATATTAATAACTTCACAGCCTGAGAAGAACTCATAATAAATCTAGTCATATCTTTATCAGTCAAAGTTACTTCCTTATTTTGATCAATTTGATTTAAAATAATAGGTAACACAGAGCCTGATGAGCCAAGGACATTTCCAAACCTAGTTGTTGAAAAGATTGTTTTAGAATTAATTTTATGAGCTGCAGAAAAAAGTTTTTCGGCCAATAGCTTAGACGTACCCATCACATTTGTAGGATTGACAGCTTTATCTGAGCTCATGAATATAACTTTTTGAGTTTGATTTTTCTTTGCTGCTTTAATTAAGTTTTGCACACCAATTATATTCGTCTGAATAATCTCATCAGGCCATTCCTCACCCAAAAAAACATGCTTAAGTGCCGCGCCGTGAAAAATAATATCAGCCATTGATACAGCATTTGAAATACTTTCATATACCCGAACATCACCTAAAACAAAATGAATACTTTTTTGAGGAAATGTCTCAGACAGATCTGATGTATCTCTTTCTGAATTGTCAAAAGCTATTATTTTTTTTGTTTTTAATTTTAATAGTCTAGAAATTAAAGCTTTGCCAACTGTTCCGCAAGAACCAGTCACAAGAACACTTTTATTTTTCCAGTCAATCATGAGATATCCGAGTATATAATCTTTTAAAGTTTAATGAAAAAAATTTATCATTTTTTTTTTTAAATTGACACATCCCAGAAAAATAAAAATTAATAATGTTGGGAAGATAGGCATAAAATATCTTGGAGTAGATACGTTTATAAAACTAACAGACATCAAATAGCAATTAATCAGTAAAAATAAAAAAACAATTAGGTCTGAATTTCTGTATTTTAGATTTTTAAGAATAAATAATATTAAAATTGAAACATGTATAAAAAATGTAAGATTAAATAAAATTAAAGAAATTAATAAAAAAAATGTATTTGTATATTTAATTTCTCCAGACGCTTTTATAAGTTCCTTTTGAAAAGGAACCTCACCTTTATAGGACGATAAATAATCACTGAAGAAAATCTTTTTTCCACCAGGAGACCATAAATTAAAATAATGCCATAAAGAAACTTTTAAATATTCAAGTGGATAACTTCGAATAAGAAATATCCCTATTTCTGTAAAAGTAGTCTTAGTAGAAATGCCTAACTCTGATGATAAATCAACTAAGTCTTTTTTTAAAACTTGGGATTGAAAAACTACCTCATAATCAGATTTGAGATCTGAATACAGCCATAGATTAGGTATATCTTTTAAGAAAGTTTCTACTTTGGTCGATTCATTTTTCATTTTTTCAATCATACTTCTGTATTTTTCTGGCACTGGATTTAGATCAGTTGTTTCTTTGGAAATTGTAAATGCCTTCCCAATAAAAGTCG
This sequence comes from uncultured Alphaproteobacteria bacterium, assembly GCA_902569095.1. Lineage (GTDB taxonomy): Bacteria > Pseudomonadota > Alphaproteobacteria > Methylaequorales > Methylaequoraceae > Methylaequor. The sequence continues at coordinate 48,939 of CACFSX010000004.1, read as the reverse complement.
TGTGAAGCACTGAATTTCTAACGTCGTGGGATTTATAGTAAAAATGATTTTCTAATAAAATTGGTAGAATAAGTGACACAAAGAAAATGAACAAATGAAATTTTCTATGATTTTTTTTAACAAAAAGGTATAAAGTGTAGATAACAAAAATAAAAAGTACCACTACACCTATTGGTTTCACAGCTGCTATCAAACCACATAAAGATCCCATAAAAAAAAAATTTATTTTTTTTGGTACTTCTAAATTTATTAATAGAAAACCTATTAAAAAATTTATAAAAGAAAAGAAGAAAGATTCCGTAAGAATAGTTTTAGAAAATGAGAAATAGTAAAAATTCAAATGACATGTAATAAAAAAAATTAGAATCAAAATATTAGATATTTTGCGATACCAAAGACTGTATGATAGAAAAAATATACTTAAAGATAATATTGAATATTGAATAATTTTAATTTGATGGTAAGAACTGTCATCAAAAAAATTTAAAAAAATTGGGTAAAGGGCAGTTCTTTCACTTGTAAATTCTATATAGCTTTTACTATCATGTTCGAAAAGGTTAAAAAACTCTGGAGAGAAAAAGTAAAAGCTACACGAAATTATGGGAAAAATAAATAGAAAAGTAAACTTTTCAATTCTCATTTTATTGCTAAAAAACCAGAAAAAGGAATGTATGTCATTACCTGCTCAATATCCACAAAACCAGATCTTCGGAGCATATCAAGATTCCCATTTATTGAAAAAGGCTCTAAAACTCCTCTTAAGCTTCTTGATTTATTATTAATTTCTTTATCAGAATAACCTTTTTCAGTTTTGAAATCATTATATACAGAAGTCCAAATATCCTGAAATCTAGCATCGTTAGCCCTTATTTTTTCAAACATTATAAAACATCCACCCCAATTTAGTGAATTATAAATTTTTTGTATTAAATCTTGTCTATACCTTGGTTGTATAAATTGAATGGTGTAATAGCTAAGTATTAAATCACTTTTTTTAAGCTTGATGGCATTAAGATCTGCGTAGTTGAATTTTAAATTTTTATTTTTTTTTCTCGAGTTAGCTTCATCAATTAATTTTTTTGAATTATCTATTCCAATAAATTCTACATTTCTATTGGCATGTTTATTGGCAATGCTATTTATTAAATTACCGTTTGAACAACCCAACTCATAACACGTTGATTTATCTGGAAGAAAAAAATCACTTAACCTTAAAATCAATTCATGACCTTCGGAATAAAAAGGAACTGATTTTTTTAGATGATCATCAAAGGCTTTTGGATCAATTTTATGAAAATTCCATTCTGAATTAGAATAACTTATTCCTTCTCCAACATTTTTTTTTTTCATATGCAAACAAAGTAAATTTGTAATAACATACCGTAAATAACATGCATATCAAAGTATGATTTTAAAGATTTTCTTTTTCTTTATTGGTGTATTTTTAATCACAGCAAATTTTGTCGGACAAATATCTGATTTGACTAAACATCCGATAACAGAAAAAGTTATTACTCATAAAAATTCGATCCATTATTATCATAAAAATGAGTGGAAAGTAGAGCTAGCAAAATACAAAAATATAAAAATTAATGATCTTGAACAAATTAATAAAATTTTTGCGTCAAGCATATATCACTTTTGGAATAATGATAATTTTGATAAAAATCAGATTTACTCTTTTAATGAAAATTGGATAATTTTTTTATTTTCTCATTTTGAAAATTTTCTACATAACCATAATTTTATATCAAAGCTATACTTATCTAATTTAGAAAGACTTCAATGGGAAAATATTATGAAAAAAGGCATTGGTTATTGCTCTCAAATATCAATAGCATTGAATGGATATTTAAGAAGTCACAATGTCAAATCTAAAATTTTAGCATATGATGGTCATATAGTAGTTTTAGTTAATAATAACACGATTATGGATGCCGATAAAAATGTATTTATTGAGGACTTCAAAATAGATAATGTAGAGACTATGAAAATTTACAACAAATATAAGAATGCTGGTTATTCAGATAACGAGTCAAATCAAATGAAAGAGATTTATAATACAAATTTTAGTACTTTTGATATAAATGAATATTATCCAAAGCTCTTTATTTTTGTAGGTGTAACAAATTTCTTTAAATGGTTAATACCAGTTATATTATTAATTTATTCTATTAAAAAAAAGAAAAGAAATGAAATTTGAAAACTTTAAAAGTCTTATTTTAATTTTTTTTTGTTGCTTGATCATTCAACTGTTTTTTTCTCTCAAACCAAATCCCTACCCAAGTCCAGATGGATACTACAGAATCGCCTTTAATCTAAATGAATATAAAATTTATTCAAATTCAAAAGATAAACCCCAAAATGAAAATTTTGGTCGGGCACCAGGTTTCCCTTTTTTTTATAGTTTTGGATTAGCGCTGGACAAAGAGCTAAAAGAATCTATCCGTTGCTTCATAAAAAATCAAAAAAAGTGTCAAATTAATATTGGTTTTTACAAATTTCTTCAATTTGTATTATTTTTAATTTCAGGTTTAACGATTTTCTTTTATTCTTTAGAACTAGGCGCAAAAAGAAAATTTTCTCTATTATTCACAACAATATCACTTATAATTATATCACCACACATTGTTTACTATAGGTCTAGTGAATCACTTGCAATACCATTATTTGGAATCTTAACTTTATCCTTAACCTATTTTTTTAAAAAGAAAAAAAATCAAATAATTTGGGTAATTATTTCTGCTTCGTCATTAGCTTTTTTATCTCTTACAAGGGTGATTTATTATTACTTTTATTTTTTTATTTTTTTCATTCTTCTTTTTTACTATATAAAAAATAAAGATGATTTTTTAAGAAATTTTTCTTTTTTAGTCTTATTTTCTTTAGTCTTTGCGTCTTTAATAATACCATGGAAATATAAAAACTATAATCTTTATGATAATATGTCTATTAGTGATCAAGGAGTGCTTAAGGTCTTAGGTAACAGAATTGCTCACAATAATATGAAAGTTAGTGAATATTTTGTTGGTTTCTTATATTGGACTCCTATGGTGGGAGATAATATCGCTCGCAAATTTCTAGATAGATCATATTGGGAAAATTTCGATACTAAAAACCAAAATGGTTTTAGGTATCAAGGTAGACAAATTGCTAAAAAGGCATTACAAGATTACAAAACAACAAGAAATGCTAAAAAGGAACTAATATTACAAATTGTATCTAAACCAACTCAGCATTTTTTTACATCAATACTTTTTTTTTGGAGAGGATTATATTATGTGGTTATATTCTTTCCTTTTGTAGTTTTATGTATTTTAAAATATAAAAGGATTTTTAATGCTAGATTTATGATCATACTTCTTCCTGGAGTTCTTAATGTGATTTTTCATTCAATTTCCACTCATTTTAATGTACGATATGGATTGCCCTCAATATTTATGTTTTCAGGACTAAGTGCCTTATACTTTTCAAATATGATTTTAAATGAAGAAGAATAAAAAAGTTTTTATAATTTTACCTGTCAAAGATGAAATTGGATCGATTGAAAAATGTATCAATAATTTGATTTCTATCAAAAAGAAATTACCTAGATACCTAATCAAAATTGTAGTGATCAATGATGGTTCTACAGACGGATCTGAGAAAAAAATTCCAAAGCACAATGATATTTTATTAATAAATTATATAAATAATAGAGGACTTGGTTACGCTATAAGATCTGGTTTAATGGTAGCGAGAAAATTTAATGCAGATTTTTTTGTTAAAATGGATGCAGACTTACAACATGATTATTTGGATATAATTAGTTTATTAAAAACTATTGAAGAGCAAAAATTAGACCTAGTCTACGGAAGACGAGTATTAATAGACTACAAAATGCCAATAGTTAGAAAACTTGGTAATCTTTTTTTTACATTTTTAATGAAAAAGTTAACTGGTTGGAACATCAATGATAGTCAGCCAGGTATGTTTGCAACTAACAAAAAGTGTCTAAATTGTATCAAAATTTATGGTAACTACAATTATACGCAACAAATTCTTTTAAGCGCAAGAATCAATCACATGACCTTTGGTAGTGTAGATATTAAATTTAAAAAAAGGCAAAAAGGAAACTCTTTCGTATCTTTGAAATATATTTACAAAGTCCTCGGTCAAATTTTAATATTGCTTATGGCCTACAAACCATTAAGAATTTTTGGTTCTTTAGCATTCGTATTTTTATTTACTGCATTTACTATTATAACTATCCAATCAATAGATTGGATTTTAGGTAATTCATCAAAAGTTGTTCAAAATGTAAATTTAGTTCTAGGACTTATATCAATAGGTGGTTATTCCCTAATAGCCGGCTTGCTTGGAGAGTTATTCAAAAATATTAATAATAAAGATGATGCACAAGAATATGAAATTGACGAACAGATAAAAAATAATGAAAAAAGATAATCTTAGAATTCAAAAAGAACATTATAACAAGTTCGCTAAAATAAAAAAAATAAGAGATTTTTATGAACCTTCAAAAATTTGTAGAAAAGCTATAGTAAAAAAAGCCATAGAAAAAGTAAAATTAAAAAATAAGGTAAATATATTAGAAATAGGATGTGGTATTGCTGCTTCTGCACTTTATTTAGATGGGTATTATAAAAAGTATATAGGTATTGATATTTCTAGAGAAATGATTGAAATTGGAAGAGAGATTAATAGTAAAAACAAAAAGGTAAAGCTTTTAGTAGGTGATGCCTTTAATCTCCGTATTAAAAAAGGCTTTCCTGATATAATTTTTTTTGATGGTGTTTTACATCATATTAGTGATATAACGAGATTATTAAAAAGACTTAAATTAGTATCTCATAAAAATACAGTTTTTATAGCTAGAGAACCACATAATGGAAATTTTATATTCCAACTACTCAGAAAAATGAGGATGCTTGTTGATAAAAGTTATTCCAGTAATCAAACTTTTTTTTCAAAGACAGAAATTGAGAATATTTTTAAAGATGCTGGTTTTAAGAAAATAAATTTTGAGTATCAAGATTATCTAACACCAATTATCGCTCAGGTTCCCATGAAGCCTGAATTTATTTTTTTAATAATTGCAAAATGTTTAATTAAGTTTGAAAAGTTCTTAGAAAAGTTTCTTCCAAATTATTTTAAAAAATTAACATGGAATTTTTCAATAAATGCAAAATTTTAAAAGAAAGGAGTTTCTAAACGAATTTTTATTATTAGGGTTGGGCTCACTAATTTTTCTTTTCATAAAAATTTTACTCACAAGATTTTTAAATGAAAATTATTTTTCAATATCAATTTCATATTTACTAGTTCATTCTATACTTTTAATTTTTTCATGGTGTTACCACTCTTTAGTTACATTCAAAAGAAAATTAACTAAAAGTATTTTCTTTGATTATTCTCTAGCAACTTTATTTCTAAAATCACTAGATTACGTCATAGTTGTTCTTTTGGTGGAATACATTGTTTTAAGCAGCACAATAAGTATTGTTACAACTAGTTTTTTTCTTTTTATTATTAGATACATAGCTTTTAAGAAAAAAATATTTAAATAAAGTCATCTCAACTACCTTTTATGATTTCTAAATAATCTGAATAACTTCTAATATAGTCATTTTCGTCATATTTTTTATCACACAATACCATTAGTATAGTTTCATCTGTTTGATAAGTTTGAGATGACCAAATAAGTGGAGGAATCTTTAAACCAACTGATGGATCAGATAAAACTATTTTATCTTTACCTTTGATATTTACGTCTATTTTTCCTCTTACACATATAAGGATTTGGGTACATTTTTTGTGAGCATGACCACCTCGTACTTCTTTATTACCACCATAGACCGTAAAAACTCTTTTTAATTCAAAATTCTTTGGAAACTCTTCGTAAACATTAATTCTTGCTTTTTCGATAAAATTAAAGCTAATAAGAGAAGTACCCATTCTAATCTCTAGTAAAGGATTTTAGTGAATTGTTCGCAGAAATACTTTATATCATCTTCTTCTAGGCTAAGCGCTGAGGGAAGGTTAATACCTTTTTTTGAAATATCGTATGCGTTGGGATTTAATAACTTATATTTTGACTTTAAATTAAATGCGGGCAAACTACTTAGTGGAAAGAAAAAGTTTCTTACTGGTAACTTCTTTTTTTCTAACTTTGATTTTATCTCATCAAATTTAATTTTATAAGATTTACCTAAAACCAAAGTAGAGCACCAAGCACTATTTTTTATGTAATTATTTTCGTAATTAAATTGAATATCATTTAAATTTTTTAGATATTTTTTATAATAAAATAAAATTTTTCTTTTTTTTTCCACTAATTCCTTAATTCTTTTTAATTGTCCATACCCCATTGCTGCTTGAACATTAAATGGCATATACTTAAAAGCAACCTCTTCTGTAAAATATGATCCAGGTTTTCTTCCATGGTCTCTTAAAAATTTAGCTCTTTCGAATAATTTCTTGTCATCAGTGACAAGCATTCCTCCTTCTCCGGTGCATAACGTTTTTGTTCTATGAAAACTGAAGAATGATGCATCTCCAAATTTTCCGGAGGGAATATTTTTATATGTTGAACCAATTGACTCTGCTGCATCCTCAAAAATTGTTAAGTTATATCGTTTAGCTAATTTTTTTATATCGTCCCATTCTGCCATATTTCCATAAAGATTGACTACTATAATAGCTTTTGTTTTTTTGGTTATCTTTTCTTCGATTGTTTTCGCACTTAAACACCAATTAGATTGTTCAATATCTGCAAATACTATTTTTGCATTTTGGTAAATTACTCCTGCACATGATCCTATCCAAGTACAGTCAGGAACAATAACCTCATCATTTTCTGAAATATTTTTTGCTGCAAGTCCTAAATGTATTGCTGAAGTACAGTTAGTTGTCATGAGAGCAAACTTTCTATTACAATGTTTTGCAAAGTTGTCTTCAAATAAATGGCAATATTTATATGCATTTTTTCCATACCAACCGTTCTCAAGTACATCATTAACATACTTTTTTTCAAGCTCAGAAAACCATGGACCAGCCATTTCAATTTTATTTAAACTTTTTTTCATCTTTTTTTATTAAAAAATTTTTTTACATTTTTTATGACAAGTTCGGCGTCTTTTTTTTTAAGCCCAGAATGGATCGGAAGACTGAGAATTCTTTTTTTCATGCTATTTGTTACCGGTAGTTTATTTTTATAAAACTTTTTATATGCTTTCATTTGGTGTGCAGGGGTTTGATAATGTATCCCAGGGTAAATTTTATTTTTCTCCAAAAAAATTTTCAATTCATCTCTATTTTCAAGTTGTATAACATATTGATGATAAACATGTTTACTAAAACTATTATTTGTAGGTGTAACCATATCTATAGACTTAAAACTTTCGTTATAGTAGTTAGCTATTTTTCTTCTAATATCATTATTTTTATCTAGATTTTTTAATTGGATATTTAAGATAGCAGCATGAATTTCATCCATCCTTGAATTTTTTCCGTGCAACTCACTTATCCTCTCCTTATTCCATCCATATTCTCTTAATTTAAGTATTTTCCTAAAAAATTTATCATTGTTAGTTGTTATAAAGCCAGCGTCTCCTAGTGTTGCTAAATTTTTCGTCGGATAAAAACTGAATACACCAAAATCACCAAACCCGCCAACAATTTTATTTTTATACATTGCGCCGTGTGCTTGGGAACAATCTTCTATAAGAGTAATTGATTTTCTTTTTGCTATCTTTTTTATCTTACTTATATCGCATGATTGACCATAAAGGTGTACGAGAATGATAGCTTTTACATCTTTAGTAATGTTCTTTTCTACTAAGTTAATATCCATATTGAAATCTATCTCGGAGATATCTATAAATTTTGGGCTTAAACCTGCTGATACAATTGCTGAAATTGTTGCGACAGCAGTATGAGATACAGTAAGAACTTTATCTCCTTTTTTTAATTCTAACGCTCTCAAACAAATTTCTATTGCATCAGTTGCATTTCCAACAGCAACACCATGTTTAACATTACAATATTTGGCAAAATTATTTTCAAACTTCTTCACCTCTTCACCAAGAATGTAAGAACCAGAGTCTAAGACATTTTCAAATAACTTTTTAATTTCTAATTTATTTTTTAAGAAAACAGACTTGGGATTTGCTGCATAAATCATTCGATTTCCTCTTTACTAATTATTTTTACTTCTGGAACATATACTATCCAATTTCCTCCATTATCAAAATACTCAGTCTCTTTTTTAAAAATTTCTTTCATATGATTCCATGCAAACAAAATTGTAAATGAATGACAACTTTCCTGGAAGGAAGAATAATCCTTAATAGGTATATTTGATAGCGGCGTGAATTTATTAATTTTTGAATGAGACGTATCTGATATAAAATTAATATATTTACCAATATCACAGTAATTTATAAAAGTTGTGCTTTTTGATGTTGCACCATAACCAACTATTTCATTATTTTTATTTTTTAAATCAGCTAAAGTTTGATTTATGTCGTACTTAATTTTTTCACAATTTTTATTAAAATTTAAATAGGTTTCCTCTCGATCAAGTTTAAGTTTGACTTCCTTATGTAAAGAATTTCTAAATCTTTCTGTTTTCGGATATTTTCCTTTAAAAGAAACAAAATATCTCATTGACCCACCATGTGTCCAAATTTCCTCTGAATCAAATATTTCAAGATTATAATTTTGAAAAAGGTTATTTAATGAAAGAATACAGTAGAAGTAAACATGCTCGTCATAGATTTGATCAAAGGAATTTTTTTTAATTATTGAAGCTAAGTAGGGTTCTTCAAATATAAAAATTCCATCTTTTTTTAGAATCTTTGTTATCCCTTTACATAAATCGTTGAGATCAGGTAGATGGCATATAACATTAGATGCATAGATTACTTTAAAATAATTAGAGTTGTTTTTCATATTAAGTGCAAGTTCTTCTGAAAAAAAATCGTTTATAATTTCCAAACCAATTTCTTGTGATTTCTCTGCTACATTAGCAGATGGTTCAACTCCGATGTTTTTAACACCATATTTTTGAATCTGCTCAAGCATAACACCATCATTACATCCAATTTCTAGAACATTATCATCAGGATCACTAATAAAATTGGTTTTAATCATTTTTGCTACATTTTGAAAATGTTTTATCATAAACATTGAAGAGCGAGTACTAAAGGCATAGTCTTGGTGAAACATCTTTTCTGGTGGAGGTTGATCAATTAATTGAAACATAAAACATTTATTACAAAAACCCGTTTGAAGATTGAAGGTGAATTGTGCGTTATTAACTTTATTCTGAAAGGCATTAGCTATTGGCATTTCCCCAAAATTATTAATTAATAAAAGTTTATTATTACAGAGTCTGCAGTTAGTCATTAAAATAGAGTTTCCTTATTTTCAATATCATTAAAAAATTTTAGATTTTCATCTTTAGATGAGACAATAGGTTTCTTATTTGGCCAGTCAATATCTAAATATGGATCATTCCATCTTATCCCTCCCTCATCACCTTTAGAGTAATAGTTAGTAAGTTTATAATGTATAATTGCTTCATGACTGGTGACTTGAAATCCGTGGGCGCATCCAATAGGAAGGAATACTTGTCTAATGCCGTCATGCGATAGTTTAATAGAAGCAAACTTTCCAAAAGTTTTAGAACTTCTTCTTAGATCAACTGCAACGTCAAAAATACTTCCCTTAATTATAGTGACTAAATGGGCTTGAGTTTTTTTTTTTTGATAATGCAAACCTCTCAGTACATTTTTTTTTGAAAATGAAACACTATCTTGCTTAAAACCCTTATTATAGCTATGTTGCCTGAAGCTTTCAAAAAACATTCCCCTTTCATCACTGAAAAATGGAATATCATAAATTTTAATACCCTCAATTTTGTTGATATCAACTTTGTTCATAATAGTTTTGTTAAGTAATCACTGTATTCGGAATTTTCAACTTTAAGGATTAAATTTTCAAGCTTTTTTTTAGAAATATACTTAAGATTGTAAGCTACCTCCTCAGGATATCCAAAACCAATATTCTGCCTTGACTCAACTATCTTTATAAGATTCGACGCTTCATTAAATGAATCAAATGAACCTACATCAAACCATGCATACCCTCTGCTAAAATATTTGATCTTAGCATTTCCCTCTTTCAAATAAATATTATTAAGATCTGTTACTTCACGTTCTCCTCTATGAGAAAAAGTTATTTTTTTGATTTTTTCAATTGAATTAAATTCATAAATATAGATTCCTGTAATTGCTAAATTTGATACAAACTTTTCTGGTTTTTCAACAATTTCAAAAATAGAATCATTTTTTTTTAGTACACCATAACCGCTAGGATCTTTGACGTGATAAGAAAATAAAGTACATCCACCTTTGAAATCTTTCTTTGCATTTTCAAGATCATCTTTTAATCGAGAACTAAGGAATATGTTATCCCCAAGTATAGTAATAAAATTCTCGCCATTTAAAAAGTTTTCACAGTATGAAATCGCATCAATAATTCCTCCTGGTTTTTTTTGTTCAATAAATGATATTTTTATATTCCAATCAGAACCATCACCCAAAAGTTTTTCAAAAAATTCTCTTTCATTAGGATTTATAACAATTCCAATATCTTTTATACCTGATAACATTAAAGTACATAAAGGATAAAAAATTATTGGTTTGTTATATAATGGAATTAGATGCTTATTTAAATAATTGGTTATTGGTTGTAACCTTGTCCCTCTTCCCCCAGCTAAAATTATACCTTTCATTTTTGGGCTCCAAATCTTCTCCACCATTCTTGGTTATTATAGTACCATTTAACAGTTGATTCCAACCCATCTTTAATTGAAATTCTATTTGACCAGCCTATGCTCTTTCTAACTTTATCTGTGTTAACAGAATATCTTCTATCGTGTCCTAATCTATCTTTTACATGTTTTATTAAATGTTTATAACTTCTTCCATCTAATTTTTCTAAAAGATCACATATTGTATTTACAATCCATAAATTATTTTTTTTTTGCTGAGCTCCAATATTGAATTGCTCATTTTGTTTTTTTTTTTGTATTAATTCAAAAATACATTCAACGTTATCTTGAACATGGATCCAATCTCTTACATATTTCCCATCTCCATAGATAGGGATACTTTTTCCCTTCAAAGCATTGCAAATTATTACTGGTATTAATTTTTCAGGAAATTGATATGGACCATAGTTATTTGTTGAATTAATAATAAGAGTTTTTAGACCAAAGGTCTTATTCCAAGCATTAACAAGCATATCCGAGGAAGCCTTAGATGCAGAATAAGGTGAGCTAGGGTTATATCTATCACTTTCTTTAAATCCCCCTTTTTTGGTTGAGCCGTATACTTCATCTGTAGAAATGTGAACAAACAAAAGTTTACTTCTCACCTTTATAATTGAAGACAACAAGTTAAAGGTTCCATAAATGTTTGAATTTATAAATTCACTTGGTTTATTTATAGAATTATCAACATGTGATTCAGCAGCAAAATTTACTAGAACATCCGGTTTAAACTGACCTATCACTTCTTCAATTTTTTTCAAATTGCATATATTTATTTTTTTAAAAAAATAATTTTTATTATTTGAAACTTCCTTAAGTCTTTGCAAATCAGATGCGTATCCGAGCTTATCAATATTCAAAATTTTAATATTTTTATCAACTTTTAAGCATAATTTTATAAAAAAGGAGGCTATAAAACCCGCACCACCAGTGACTAATATTTTCATTATTTAGATATTTAGACGTTAGTTAATATGTTATAATGTTATTAGTCGTTAATAACAAATTAATTTGATATATGCAAACATCCTTTCAGCCTTTAGTTACAATAGGCTTTACAGTTTATCAGGGAGAAAAGTTTCTTGAAAAATCGCTACCCAAAATTTGTAATCAGTCCTATAAAAATCTGGAGATAATCGTTATTGATGACAATTCCAAAGATAAAAGCTTTGAGATCTGTAAAAAAATACATAGTAGATTTAAAAATTTTAAATTAATTTTAAATAAAAATAATTTAGGGGCATGGGACAATTTTAAAAAAGTCCTGCAGAAATCAAAAGGAGAATATTTTTGTTGGGCATGCCAAGATGATTTTTTTGATGAAAAATTCATTGAAAAACAAATCAAGGTTTTTGCAACTAATCAAAATATAGTTGCCACTTTGCCATCATGGGATCTTGTTGAAGGTAAAAAAATTATTTTGACTTTCAGTTATAAGAATTATAAACCACCTCAAAATGAATCGAAATTTTCTGCTGCTCTAAACGTTTTCAGACGTAGAAGAATTAACGGTATTCGAGAAAAAAATAACATGTTTATTCATGGTCTAATAAAAAAAAATATTTTTATAAATATAATTAAATCATATAACGGAATCATATCTAGCGAAAGAGTTATAGTTTTTTTTCTAGCATTATATGGCAAACTTTTCTTTATTGAAGAAAAGTTATGGAAACGAACTAAAAGGGATCATATAAGCTTGAGATCTGAAAGGCTAAATGATCCCGCTGAGCATCAAAGAAAAACAATTAAAAATCCATTCCTAAACAATATGAAAACAATGACTATAATGACATTTAGAAACAGAACACTCAATTTATTCAAAAAAGTTTTATCTTTAAGTTTGATATTTACAATAATATTGAGAAAAATTAAAATCAACGTTGTATCTAATTTAGAACCAATTATAAGAAAATTTAAAAAAATCAAAGTAAAATAATGAATATTGTTATTACAGGCGGACTTGGACATATTGGTTCCTTTCTTTTTAAATCCCTAATTAAACAAAAATTTATTGATAAAGTTCTTGTTATTGATAATCTTTACTCATCAAGATTCTGCTCTCTTTTTAACACTAATTCAAAAGGTAAGCTTAAATTTATTGAGAGCAATATAAAACATTTAGATTTAAACTTACTTAATGATTTTGATTATTTTATTCATTTAGCAGCTCTTACTGATGCTTCTAATAGCTTGAAGTTTAAAAAAGAATATTTGGAAAATAATTTATCAAATACCAAAAGAATAGTAAATTTTTGTCAAAAAAATAATAAAAGGTTTATATTCCCTTCAAGTACAAGCGTTTATGGAAAGTCAAAAGACATTGTTGATGAATCTTTAGATAATGATTTTCTTAAACCTCAAAGTCCATATGCCGAGATTAAGTTATTAGAAGAAGACTTTATTACCAAAAAAAAAAACCTTAACTTTGTTATACTAAGATTAGGAACAATATTTGGGGTATCTAGTGGAATGAGATTTCATACAGCCATAAATAAGTTCTGCTGGCAAGCTTCTTTTGATCAAGAAATCACTGTCTGGGAAACGGCTTACGATCAAGTAAGACCCTACCTAGGTATTTATGATGCAACGAGAGCTATTTCATTTATACTAAGATATAATCATTTCAACTCTCAAACTTATAATATAGTTTCAGAAAATTCAACCGTGAGAAATATAATAGAATATATTAAATTTAAAAAAGATGTAAGAATTAAGTTCGTAAAAAATAAAATAATGAATCAACTGTCATATGGCGTTTCTAATAAAAAATTCGTTGACTTAGGTTTTAATTTTAAAGATAGAATAGAAGATGGTGTTACTGACACAATGGATCTTCTTGATACAACAAAATGAAACTTACGGATGTAGAGGTTCTTGTTATTGGTGGGGGTGTTATTGGTTTATCAATAGCTCGATCACTTTTATTAAAAAACAAAAATGTTGTTGTTTTAGAAAAAGAAAATAATGTTTTTTTAGGTAATAGCTCTAGAAATAGTGGGGTTATTCATGCAGGTATTTATTATCATCCATCAAGTCTCAAAGCCAAACTCTGTGTCTTAGGTAAACAGAAAATTTATAGATATCTTAAAAAAAATAAAATTAATTACTCAAAATGTGGAAAACTTATAGTTGCTTCGTCTAATAAACAAATAAAGTTATTGCATAAATTAAAAGAAAATGCTTCACAAAACGGAGTTGACACTAAATTGGTCAATGCAAATCAATCGTCACTATTAGAGCCTAATTTAAAATGTTACGGAGCTTTACTTTCAGATTCCACTGGAATAGTAGATCAAAATGAATTTGCTCTCAGTCTTCAAAATGATATTGAATCCTTGGGGGGCAACATTATCCTTAAAAGTGAATTTACTTCTGCGGATTTTAAAGAAGATCATATAGAGTTTGTTTTAAATAATGATGTGAATCAAAAATATAAGGCAAATATTATAATTAATGCTGCGGGAATTTGGAGTGGAAAAATATCAAAAAAAATAAATGGCTTAGATAAAAGTATAATACCTAATATAAAACTAATAAAGGGTAACTATTATAAGCTTAAAAAGAAAAAACCTTTTAATAAATTAATTTATCCAATTCCAGACAAATACGGTTTAGGAATACACTCTACTATAAACATGTATAATGAAACTATTTTTGGTCCAGACACTGAAATTATAAAAAAATTTGATTTTAATGTAACACCAAATCTTGAGGAAAAATTTTTGAAATCAATTAGGACATATACGGACTATGTTAAAGTTGAAAATCTTCATGCTGATTATTGCGGCGTAAGAGAAAAAACAATGAATGATGATTTTGTAATTACTAAAACTAAAAAAAAGCATACTAGTATAATAAATCTTTTTGGAATTGATTCGCCAGGGCTGACTGCTTCACTTGCAATCGGTGATTACGTAAAAAATATGATTAATTCAAATTGATTAAAATGAATAATTCTGTTTATAAATTAAGTTTATTTAATATTAAACATCATGCTTAGGATATTTAATTCTCAATTATTTAGGAAAGTTTATCATCGGTAAAACATCCTTGTGATTTTTTATCAAAACTTTTATTAATGCCATACCAGATAAATTTCATTATGTTAAATCTTAAATAGAACTAACATAAAATATCAAAATTCTTAAATTTTAATTAACTAAAAAAAAATAATTATTTGTCATAAATTAAGAAAAGAGATAATTTGACAAAAAAGTTAAAATTAAAATTTTTTACCACTGATAAGTATAAAATAATTTTATGACATTTAATCGAAAAGAATTTGAGTTGGAAAAGAGGAAGTTTGCAAAAAAACAACACCTAGATAAAAAATTACAAAAATTCGCACTTAAATTTGTTGAGGAATCCGACAAATATAATTATGGCTATCAATGGACCTGGTTAGATCTTCCAATAATTCAGCTTCCATCTGATATAATACTTACTCAAGAAATTATTTTTAAAACGAAACCAGATCTCATAATTGAAACCGGAATAGCATGGGGAGGGTCAGTTGTTTATTACGCATCGATAATGGAATTAATAGGAAAGGGAAAAGTAATTGGAGTCGATACAGTTTTACCAAGTAAAAACATAAAAAAAATTAAATCTTATAATTTCTCTAGCAGAATTAAATTAATAAAAGGCTCTTCTACTGATAAAAAAATTTTTAAAAAAATTGAGAAATTTATCAATCCTAAATCTAAAGTAATGGTCATCTTAGATTCTAATCATACTTTTGAACATGTTTATTCAGAGTTAATATTATACTCGAAACTTGTGTCAAAAAATTGTTTTTTGATTTGCTGTGATACCATAGTTAATTGCATACCAGAACAAAAACATAGAAAAAGAAAATGGACCAAAGCTAATAATCCGATGACAGCTTTAAAAAAATTCTTAAAAGATAACGACAATTTTGAAGTAGATGAATATTATAATAAAAAATTAATAACTACATACTCCCCGTCTGGGTATTTAAAAAAAGTAAAATGATTTACTTAGGCGTTCACAACAGCTGGCAATCTGGAGCTGCACTTATTGTTAATGGAAAAGTTGTTGGTGCTGTCTCTGAGGAAAGATTTAACAGAATTAAAAATTTTCACGGGATGCCGACTCAATCGATTAAATTTTTACTATCAGCACAAAAATTAAAAATTACTGATGTTGATAAAGTTGTATATGGAATGATTACATCTATAGAACCAGATCAAAGTATACTAAAAAAAATTATTAGAATAATAATTGAAGGATGTATAAAAAATCCAAGTGTTAAAGAAAAATATTTTGAGAGAGTAACCACAGAAATGCTTTGGAATAAAAACCATCTTGATGAAATTAAAGATTGGATATGCAAAAACAAACTAAAAGAAAAGTTTTATTTAATTGACCATCATTACTCGCACGCAGCAGGAGCATATTATTCATCTCCGTTTAATAATTGTTTAACATTTACATCTGATGGAAAGGGAAATTATAAATCAGCAGGAGTCTATAGGGGTACTAAATCTGTTTTAGAAGAATTAGATTATTTAACAACATTTGATAGTCTTGGTTATTTTTACGGAAATATTACTAGTGCTCTGGGGTTCAAAGCAGAAAGACACGAGGGTAAGGTTACTGGCCTAGCAGCATATGGGAAAAAAACAAGCTTTCAAAAAGTAACGGATAGTATTTTTGAATTAAAAAATGGATCTTTCAAGTCATCTTTAGGAAAATATTATTTACCTTGGTTTTGTAAAAAGTCGGATTTACCTTTACTTTTTGATGAAGTTAAAAAGTATAAAAAAGAAGATGTTGCTTATGCAACTCAAAAGACACTTGAAAAAGTAGTTTGTTATTGGATTGAATCTGCTATTAAAAAATATAATTCGAACAAGCTGACAAATATATGTTTATCAGGAGGTGTTTTTGCTAATGTAAGATTAAATCAAAAAATAATGGAACTTGATAAAGTTAAAAATATCTTCGTTATGCCAGCTATGGGTGATATTGGAATTCCACTTGGTAGTTGTTTTGCTCAAATGGCAAAAGATAAAAAAACATTCAAAAGATTTATTCCTTCCATGTCATTGGGTCCATCATTTTCTGACAAGTACATCGAAAATATGCTTAAAAAAAATAAAAGAAGTTTCACGCGAATAAAAGATAAAAAAAGCGTAATGTTAAAATGTTTAAGTGAAAATAAAGTTATCGGTTTCTTTAATGGAAAAATGGAATACGGACCAAGGGCTTTATGTAACAGAAGCATAGTTTATCACTGTAGAGATATCACAATTAATAGTTGGTTGAATAAAAGATTAAATAGAACAGAATTCATGCCATTTGCTCCTGTCACGACCATTGAGTTGGCTAAAGAATGTTTTATTAATTGGAGTGAAAATCATTACTCTGCTGATTTTATGACAGTTACTTACTCCGTTACTGAAAAGTTTCAAAAAATTTGCCCTGCAGTGGTTCATATTGATGGAACCGCTAGACCTCAAATAGTCAGGAAAGAAAATAACCCAACTCTTCACAGCATAATTACACAATATAATCGGGAATCTGGAGAATTAGCTCTTCTTAATACATCTTTCAACAATCATGAGGAACCTATAGTTTGCACTCCAGATGATGCCCTTCAATCACTATCGAGAGGAAATGTTGATGTACTTCTTATCGAAAATTTTTTAATTCAATAAATTGAAGAATTTTATTATTATGGAAAATGTGAAATTTGATATATATATATATATATATATACTTAATTATTAAAATATAAAAAATGAATTCACATCCAATAGAATTTTATATAAAAACCAAGAAAGATTGGGATAAAAAATCAAGTGTTAGATCCAGCGATGAAACATATGATTTAAAATTAAGTGATAGCTACTTGAATGACGACACTGGCTTACAATTTTCAACATTTTGTCCAATTTTAAATCATGAAAAACTTAAATTCCTTGATAAGCGTCAACGAAAATATGTAACGGCATTGCAGTTGTTAGAATTTCTAATAAAAACAACTAAATTCGAAGTTGATCATGTAAATAGAGTTGCAAATAGTTTAGCCTTAGGGAAATATAAATTTGACATCCCTAAAGTTTTAAAGCGAGATGCATTACAGATGTATACAGACGAAGCTTACCACGCATATTTTTCTCAAAAAATCAATGATCAAATTATGGATTATCTTAATGTTAAAGACGATTTAATGCCATACGTAGTTAAATTTTTTGATAAAGTTGATAATATAAAATCAAAATTTGATAAAAAATATGATTATTTATCAGACTTATCAACTGTCATAATTGCAGAGACAATGATTTGTCAAGATATTTCAGATGAAATGAAAGGTATAGTTTATGAACCAATAAGAAAAATGTTTAAAGAACATCTTCATGATGAATTCTTTCACGCAAATTTATTTAAAACAATATTTAAAATCTTGTGGCCTCAACTGTCTAGTGAAGAAAAAGAAATTATGGGTCAAAATTTACTTGACGCGATGAATATTCTCGCAGAACCAAGAACTGATATTTATTTCTATTCTTTGTCTAAAATTGGATTTTCTTATGAAATTATATCTAAATGTGTTGATGATATATATAATAATGATGAATGGAAAGTTGAAAAAGCAAAAAAAAGAATGTCTCATCCATTGAAATTATTAGATCGTTGTGGAGTGTTTGAAATCCAATCAATAAAGAAAAAGTTTGAACATAGAGGTTTTATTTAAAAATTGATATAATAAAAATTTGATTAGTGTTAGATTTTCAATTTAACTAATAATTTTTAATGTAGGTTAATCGTGAAGTTTAAGGATGGTCAAGTTAGTTTATCTTCAAGTAAAAATAGACGTTCTTACCGTGAATTAAGAAAGTTACTTGATAAAAGTTTAAAAATAAGTGGAAACCTATGGAATTGGCCAATAGCGGGACATCTTACACTGCCAACTCTTCAGAGAATTTTAAATTTAGCATGGATTTATGAACTTCAAATAAAAAGTAGTGGTTGTATAATGGAATTTGGAGTCCACTATGGTTCGTCATTAGCTCAATTGATTAATCTTAGAAGCATTTTTGAGCCATATAATTATTCAAGACATATTTATGGCTTTGACACATTTGAAGGCTTTACTAATGTCTCTAATAAAGACGGATCTGCGAAAGAAAAAGACTTTAAAGTTATAAAAAATTTTGAAAAACATATCGAAAAAATGTGCGATATCCACGAGTCATTTGCGCCAAAAGAACACATGAGGAAGTTTACTCTTTTGAAAGGTGATGCTACTTTAACATTGACAAAATTGTTAAAAAAACGTCCTGAGCTCGTGATTTCATTAGTTATATTTGATATGGATATCTATAAACCAACAAAAGATGTTTTGGCTAAAATTAAGCCACATTTACATAAGGGGTCAATTATCGTATTTGATGAGTTTAATAGCCAAGATTTTCCAGGTGAAACAATAGCGGCTATGGAGGAACTAGACTTTAAGAAAGTTGAGTTTCTCCAAAGTCCATATCTACCTCATAATACTATTTATAAATTTTCCTAGAAATAAATAATTAACTTTTAAAAAATTTAGATTCTCAGATAAGATTTTGGGCCACCAAGCCAAAATACCCAAGTCCGCCTGTAATAACAATATTCATTATACTAATTTGATATTTGTCAACTTCTTTACAATTGATGACAAGTTATTTAGCAGGTTAATTTTGAGTCTTATCAATATTATTATAAATATTAAACATAGAGAAAAAAATTGTTTAAATAAATTCATTGAACGGCAATTAAACGTTATTGAAATCAAAGTTTTTATATTATTGTAAAAAGTATATTTTCCTCGTTTTCTTTCAATCCAAAGTGGATCCTTAATTCTATCTTTTCTGTCTAAGATAGGCCCTCTATCCGAACGTTTCCATAATGTTTCCTCAATGAAAAAAAGTTTACCAAAAAGTGCTAAAAAAAACACACTAACTCTATCGCTTTGTATTATTCCATCGTAAGATGTTGTAATTTCTTTCAATAATTTTGTTTTTATTAAACCGTGGATAAACATGTTATTTTTTTCTCTGGTGCCATTAATTTTTCTGGATCTAAAGAGATTAAGAGCATTCGCAAATTTACTTTGATCTTGAGGTAATTTAAAATTCTCGTAAGTGAAAGTCGATATAATGTTGTTTTTAGAATCAACAAGGTCCCATGATGGTAATGTCGCTACTATATTTTTATTTTTTGTAAAAATATCAACTTGCTTTTCAATAAATTTCTTATCAAAAAAATCGTCTTGGCATGCCCAACAAAAAAAATCTCCTTTTGATAAAAATAATGTTTTTTTAAAATTGTCTATTGCACCCAAATTCTTTTTATTTGAAAGTAATTTGAAGTTTTTAAACCTTTTATACATCATTTTACATATCTCAAGGCTTTTATCGCTTGAATTATCGTCTATGACGATTATCTCAATATTTTCATATGATTGCCTACAAATCTTGGGTAATGATTCTCTTAGAAATTTCTCTCCTAAAAAAACTGGTAATCCAATTGAAACTAATGGTTTTGCGACTTTAGACATTAATCTATTTCATTTGTTATTTAAGTAATTTTGTTTATGATTATGCTTATATCAACTAATTATTTAAATATCAAAAATAATGAAAATATTAGTAACGAGCGGAGCCGGTTTTATAGGCTCATTTTTTATTAGGTTATGTTTGAAATTTGACCAGTATTATAATAACAAAATTCTTACTAGTTTCTCTCCAACTGGTTATCTAAAAAAAATTAAGAAATAATCGTTCTGTTTAAATTAAGCTTTTCTAGTTCTAAATATTAGTTGCTTAGGGTATTCAATTCTAAGATTTTTTGGGAAGTTATTCATTGGCAATATATCTTTATGATATTTCATAAATTCTGAAATAAAATTTGACTTATATGAAACAATATAATCATATTTTTTCAAAAAATTGATTATGTCATTTTCCTTGAAAATCCAGATAGGAATCTTTTTATCATAGTATATTTGGTTGGTACTAAATGTATAATCTATATCACCACAAAAAAGATCAGCAAAAATTATATACTTTGGCTTATATCTCATGCAATTTTTCAAGGTTGACTTCCAATTTTCTATATAGTGAAAAGAACTTCCAAAATGTATTATATCTTTTTTTTCATTTTTTTTTATATTTGTTAGTAAATTAAACTTTTTATGAAACTCTTTTTCTCTTAGGATTTTTAATATTTCTTTATTTTCTAATAGGTAATATTTAATTTTTTTATTTTGAATTGAACTTTTAATTTTGAAATATTCTTCTCCCACACCGCCACCAAAATCTAAAATACTTACAATTTTTTTATCCAGACATGCAACCACAACTGGTAAACAATATTCTGAAAAATTGTTTTTATAAATTTTGGTTGTATTACAAAAAAGACTCTCCAATTTTTTTTGTTGTTTTTTAGTCCATTTATCATTTTCGAAAACTTTATCTAATTTTGCTTCTTCATCAAAATTTTTATTAATGCCTTCCCATACAAATTTCATAAGTTTAACTTTGATCAATATTTATGAGCATATATTATTTGAAATAATTAGCTTTTAAAATCAAATATAAAAAAAATATGAATGAATTGTAAGAAGTATAAAAAAACAATAATCTGTTTATAGAATATTTGAAGCAGTAAAATTGTTTCAAAACAAAGTATGAACATAGTATTGTTAGCAGATTTAATTGTTGGAAGTGAGGTAACCAAATATTTAGTCAAGAACTATAAATCCGACATTTACACTGTGTGCACCACTGAGAAAAATGAAATATATAAATTTGCTAAAAAATCTGGATTGAGATGTTTGGTTTTTAAAAACGAAAATGATTTAATTCAAAAGATCGATTTTGCTAAGATTGACTTGGGTATTTTGGCTTGGTGGCCCAAAATTTTATCTGAGAATCTAATTAAAAAGACCAAGTACGGGTTTATCAACGCACATAATTCTTTATTACCAAACGCTAGGGGGAAACATCCCTACTTTTGGACAATAGTAGAGGAAAAGAAATATGGTGTAACTTGGCATAGAGTAAATAATAAAGTTGACAAAGGTGATATAATTGCTCAAGAAGAAATTTTTTATAATTGGGAAGATACAGCTGAAACTCTTTATACAAAATCTATTAAGCAAGTTATAAAACTATTTAAAAAGGAATACCCATCTTTAAGAAAAGGCAACATAAAATCAAGACCACAAAAAGGAAAAGGAAGCTTTCATTATGGCAAAGAGATGGATGTTTATGGCAGAATTTTCCTGAACAAAAAATACACTGGCAAAGATATTCTGAATTTAATTAGAGGCCGAACAACTTCTTCGAAAAAAATAAAATCAGCATTTTTTGAGGATAATGGAGAATTGTATAGGGTAAAAATTTTCATTAAAAAAGAAATGTAAACCGATCTGTTGGTTGCGGGGGCAGGATTTGAACCTGCGACCTTCAGGTTATGAGCCTGACGAGCTACCAGGCTGCTCCACCCCGCGTCAAAGCTTAACTGTGATTTTAGGGCCCGGCAACGACCTACTCTCCCGTGCCTTAAGACAAAGTACCATCGGCGCTGAAGGTTTTCACGACCGAGTTCGGGATGGAATCGGGTGTTCTCCCTTCGCCATAACCGCCGGACCATAAAATCACAGCAATGAAAAAAATGTATAAAAAAAGTTTGAGTAATTCAATAAAGTTCATTCGAGTTATTAGTACTAGTAAGCTTCATGTGTCACCACACTTCCACACCTAGCCTATCGACGTGGTAATCTTCCACGACTCTCAAGGGATACCTAGTTTTGAGGGAGGCTTCCCGCTTAGATGCTTTCAGCGGTTATCCCGTCCGTACTTAGCTACCCGGCGATGCGACTGGCGTCACAACCGGTACACCAGAGGTACGTCCATCCCGGTCCTCTCGTACTAGGGACAGCTCCTCTCAAGTATCCTACACCCATGGCAGATAGGGACCGAACTGTCTCACGACGTTCTAAACCCAGCTCACGTACCACTTTAAATGGCGAACAGCCATACCCTTGGGACCTGCTCCAGCCCCAGGATGTGATGAGCCGACATCGAGGTGCCAAACACTGCCGTCGATATGGACTCTTGGGCAGTATCAGCCTGTTATCCCCGGCGTACCTTTTATCCGTTGAGCGATGGCCCTTCCACTCAGAACCACCGGATCACTATGACCGACTTTCGTCTCTGCTCGACTTGTCAGTCTCGCAGTCAGGCAGGCTTATGCCATTACACTCTACAACCGATTTCCAACCGGTTTGAGCCTACCATCGCGCGCCTCCGTTACTCTTTAGGAGGCGACCGCCCCAGTCAAACTACCCACCACGCAGGGTCCCAGTTCCGGCTTCACGGAACTTGGTTAGATATCAATGAATTCTAGGGTGGTATTTCAAGGACGACTCCACACTAGCTGACGCCAATGCTTCAAAGTCTCCCACCTATCCTACACAATAATTCACTAATACCACTACGAAGCTATAGTAAAGGTGCACGGGGTCTTTCCGTCTAACCACGGGTACTCCGCATCTTCACGGAGAGTTCAATTTCGCTGAGTCAATGTTGGAGACAGTGGGGAAGTCGTTACGCCATTCATGCGGGTCGGAACTTACCCGACAAGGAATTTCGCTACCTTAGGACCGTTATAGTTACGGCCGCCGTTTACCGGGGCTTCAGATCAATGCTTGCACACATCACTTTAACCTTCCGGCACCGGGCAGGCGTCAGACCCTATACTTCGTCTTAAAGACTTTGCAGAGCCCTGTGTTTTTAGTAAACAGTCGCTACCCCCTGGTTTGTGCCCCTTAAGAATGGTTGCCCACTCTTAAGGCTCTCTTATCCCGAAGTTACGAGAGTAATTTGCCGAGTTCCTTCAACATCGTTCTCTCAAACGCCTTAGTATGCTCTACTTATCCACCTGTGTCGGTTTGGGGTACGGTCTATATGCTAGAGCTATTTCCTGGAATATCTCCATTGCATTTTCAATCCAATAAGAAAATACAAAATTTGATATTCGTCACTTCTAGCAGGCCCAGAAATATTAATCTGGTTCCCATCGGCTA
>CACFSX010000004.1:0-20000 GCA_902569095.1 uncultured Alphaproteobacteria bacterium | reverse complement strand
TTTTTTTTTTCGTTTTTCTGACCCTCTGCACCAACCATTTTATCAGAGTTATTATTTTTAGAGTTAAAATTATCATTCTCTTTTTTATTCCTCTCATTTGTAGCATTAATCGCTCTTTCAGTTCTACTTGGCTTTAGATCAACTCCATTACTTTTATTGTATTGAGCGCTAACATTTTCTGATTTATCATCTTGAAAGTTTTCATTTAAAACCCTTTGGTAGTGTTCTGCAAACTGATAATAGCTTTCAGCTACAATTCTATCTCCATTTGAAAAGGCATCTTGTGCCAAACTTGTATACTTTTCTAAAGCTTTAGACACTGCACCTCTTGTTCTAGGAGTATTAGCGCCTTTAGTATCAAAAGTTCTTAATTGGTTTGCGGTTCTGCTTTTATTTATTCTTGGTTTTTTTCTACGAAGTCTTTTTTTTTCAATCAATTTTTTAGTTTAATGAATAGTTAATATTTAGATGTTGGAAGTTAGCACTTTGGCTTACACTTTCAAAGTTATTTTTAATTTAAATCCTACAACTCTGATTATTCCTTGTAAATCTTTTTCTTTTAAAATAATTTCATAACCCCATCTCTCAAAGATCTTTTTGATTGAGTTAATTTGTCCAAATCCAATTTCTAAAAGAATAACGCCATTTTTTTTAAGATGAAATCTTGCATCTCTTGCAATCCTCTCAAAACATTTCAAACCGTCTAAACCACCATCTAAAGCAATAAAAGGGTCATATAATTTCACTTCTTTGTCTAAGTTTTTTATGTCTGAGGTTTTGATATATGGAGGGTTAGAAACAATTATATCAAATTTATTATTTACATTAGAAAACCAATCACTTTTTTTAAGTTTTAACTTTTTTTCTAACTTAAATTTTTTTATATTTTTCTTGGCGATTTTTAAAGCTTTATCACAGGAGTCAACTCCAAGTGCCGAAACATTATTTTGTTTTACTGAAAGAAGAATCGAAATTATCAAACAACCACTCCCTATGCCTAGCTCTAACAAAGAGATTTTCTTTTTTGTTATTTTAAAAAAGTTTTTGATTGTTAAATCAACGAGAAGTTCCGTTTCAGGTCGTGGATCAAGTACATTATTATTTACAATAAATTCATTTAAATAAAAATCCTTTAAACCGAAAATTTTTGAAATCGGTTTCCCTCTTGCTCTATCGATGAAATTTTCAAAAATTAAATTCCTCTGTTTTAATGAAACTTTTTGATTTGGTGAAAAAATGAATTCTATCTCTGTTTTTTTTAAGGTTTTTTTTATAATTAATCTAGCATCACCAATAGGATTTTTAATCCCGTATTTTGATAGAACTTGCTTTCCTTCATTAATTAAGTTTTTAATTAAATTACTCACAAGTTTTCATTCAGAAAGTTTTTTCATATTTGCATCTGCTTCTAAACCAGTAATAATATCCTCCAGTAATTCTCCATTTAGAATCTGGTCTAACTTATATAGCGTCAATGAAATTCTATGATCGGTAACTCTTCCTTGAGGAAAATTATATGTTCTAATTCTTTCGGATCTGTCACCTGTGCCTACCTGATTTTTTCTATCAAGCGCTCTTTCGTCATCCTTTTTTTTTGTTTCAATTTCAAAAATTCTCGACCTTAGAACTTTTAATGCTTTAGCTTTATTTTTATGTTGTGATTTTTCGTCTTGACATTGAGCAACTACACCTGTCGGCAAATGTGTTATTCGCACAGCGCTATCAGTTGTATTTACTGACTGTCCTCCAGGTCCACTTGATCTGAAGATATCAATTCTTAAATCCTTATCCAAAACCTCTACATCAACATCACTTGCTTCTGGAAGAACTGCAACTGTTGCAGCAGAGGTATGCACTCTACCACCAGACTCAGTCTGGGGCACTCTTTGAACCCTGTGAGTTCCAGATTCGTACTTTAAATTACCAAAAACGTCTTTACCTGAAATATTTAAAATTACTTCTTTGACACCATTATGGTCTGTCTGACTTATATCCATAATTTCAACTTTCCAGTTCTTAAACTCAGAAAATTTTGAATACATTCTTAAAAGGTCAGATGCAAATAGCGCAGCTTCTTCACCTCCCGTACCAGCACGAATTTCAACAATTGCATTTCTTTCATCGGATTCATCTTTAGGTATTAAAAGAATTTTCAATTCATTCTCAAGTTTCAATATTTTTGCCTTTAGTATTTCTATTTCTTCTTCTGCTTCTTTTTTTATCTCAATATCATTCTCTTTCACCAATTCTTCAGCATCTTTTAGTTCGTCATTAAATTTTAGAAATTCTTTGGATTTTTCGGCTAAAGGTTTTAAGTCAGAATATTCCTTTGATAATTTTGCATATTGATCAAAATTATCAGCACTCATTTTACTAAGTTTAATTTCAATTTCTAAATATGTTTCCAAAATATTTTGAATTTTTTTAATTTCCATGATTTTAAAACTCTTTCAGGAATTTCTCTAATATGAACTTTATTTCTTTTCCCTTGGCTTTAACAAATGAATTTACTTTTTTTTCAAAAATTATTTTTTGTTCTAAATTAAATTTCAGTTTTTTGAAAAAAGAGTCTAAAGAAATTTTTAGTTCAATATCAAATAGTTCGTTGTTACTATCCTCATTTGTCAGATTATTTTGGATCCAGGAGGAATATAATTGCTCTAAATCATTCAAATCAAACAAAAAACAATTAGGAATTTGTCCAACATCTGTTTTAATATTGCCTGGTATCCCACAGTCAACAAAAAGAACTGCTTTTTGCTTTCTCTCCTTTAGAATTTTTTTGACCAAAGTTTTATCAATTATTTTTGATTGACTTTTATATCCAATCATAATTAAGTCGAAGATCTTTAACTGATTAATGAAATTTTCACTCAAACTAATTCTATCTTTTTTAAGATTAGCTATCTTTTCTAAGGGCTCTTGAAAAACCTCATATTTGTTTAATCCGATGTTTTGAAAATTTTGAGCAATATCAATTGCTAATTTCATATCGCTTATTACAAGGAAGTTCACATTATTTAAATCCCCATAAACTTTAAATAGTATCTGTATTGCAGCCTGTGCAATTTGCTTTGGTTTTGAAGAAAAATTATTATTTTTTAACGACACTTTTTTTTATTTAAATAATTTTTTATCAAAAATTGATGAATATTATCTAATTCCACCATCTCCTGAGCTCCAGTGGAAAAATCTTTCCATGTAATTTTTTGTATTTTCCATTCATCCTCTCCTAGTATGAAACTTCCTATTGATCCAATTTTATTTGCTTTTGAAAATTTTTTTTTTAAATTACCTGAGTTTATAAAATGCATTTTTATATTATTTATACTTTCTAGCTTCGCGATAATTTTTAAAACCTCTAAATCAAGTTCCTTACTTGTAGAAAAAAAACATACCTTATCATCATTGGTTTTTAATTCATTTATTTGCATTTCAATTCTTTCAACCCCTGCTGCCCAACCAACTCCACAGAGATCTTTGCCACCAATACTTGCAAATAATTGATTATATCTTCCTCCTGCTAAAACTGTATTCTGACTTTTTTTCTCCTCTGTAACATATTCAAATGCAGTATGATTATAATAATCAAGACCTCTAACTAAGTATTTGTTGATGTTATAATTAATACTCAATTTTTCCAAACCATTGATTAGATCTTCAAACATTCGCTTGGATTCGTCATCTAAAAAATCAATTATATTTGGTGCACCTTTAACAATTTTAATATCATTTTTTTCTTTTGAATCAAGAATTCTGAGAGGGTTTTTTTTTAATCTCTCTTTACTTAAGTTTGATAACTCAGTGATGTTTTCCTCTAAATAATTCTTGAGAGATTCATTATATTTTTTTCTAATCATTTCATTACCCAAAGAATTAATTTCTAACACCAATTTTTCTCTGATTTTCAAATCTTTTAGAAACTCCTCAGCAAGAATGATTACCTCTAGATCGCTCAAAAAATTATTTGTACCTATATATTCAATTCCAACTTGATGAAACTGTCTTAACCTTCCTGATTGAGGTCTTTCTCTTCTAAACATCGGACCATGGTAAAAAAATTTATTCGAATCCTGCTCAAGTGAATTTGTAATTATTGCTCTTGCTATTGCAGCTGTTCCTTCAGGTCTTAAGACTAACTTGTCTTTTCCTTGATCTTCGAAATTATACATCTCTTTAGAAACAATATCTGAACTCAAACCTAAAGACTTAGTGAAGATTTCACTATACTCCAAAATAGGTGTTGAAATCTGAGAAAAATTAAATAAATTGCATAAGCTTACAAATTTCTCAATTATATGATTATGCAAAATAATTTCGTTTCCTAAAAGATCTCTGGTACCCTTGACTGTTTTAATTTTTTGCAAAATACTAGACTTTTTTTTCAAGCAATTCTTTTTGCTTTTGTTCACACAACTTTACCAAATGATCAATCATATCTCCTTCACGAAGCACATGATGTTTCTCACCATTTAAATATATTTGATGACCACTTTTTCCGCCAGTAAGCCCAATATTTGTTTCCCTTGCTTCTCCTGGTCCATTTACAACACACCCAATTACAGAGAGTGTCATAGGTGTTGTTATATGTTCTAGTCTTTTTTCTAGCTCTTCAACATTTTTTATGACATTAAAATTTTGCCTGGCACATGAGGGACAAGAAATTACGTTAACACCTCTGTGTCTAAGATTTAAAGATTTCAGAATGTTAAACCCAACTTTTATTTCTTCGATAGGATCAGCAGATAACGAAACTCTGATTGTGTCACCAATTCCTGCCCAGAGAAGCGAACCTAAACCTATTGAAGATTTTATCGTTCCAGACATAAGACCACCAGCTTCTGTTATACCTAAATGAAGTGGATAATCACATGTATCAGAAATACCATAATAAGCTGAAACTGCTAAAAATACATCTGAAGCTTTGCAACTTATTTTGAAATTAAAAAAATCATTATCTTCAAGTATTCTAATATGATTGCTTGCTGATTCCACCATTGCCTCAGGGCAAGGTTCACCATATTTTTCCAGCAAATCTCTCTCCAAACTTCCTGCATTGACTCCAATTCTCATAGAACATGAATTGTTCTTGGCTGCTTTAATTACTTCTTTAACTTTCGATTCGCTTCCTATATTGCCTGGGTTAATTCTTAAACATGCAGCTCCAGATTCTGCTGCTTCGATTGCTCTTTTGTAATGAAAATGAATGTCTGCAATTATTGGAATATTCACCTCTTTCACAATGCTTTTAAGAGCAACGGTAGATTCTTCATCTGGACAAGAAACTCTTACCAGATCCGCACCAACCTCTTCTAGTCCTTTAATTTGTTGAATAGTAGCCTTGACATCAGTTGTAAGCGTATTGGTCATGGATTGAACTGAAATTGGAGCATCATCACCTATTTCAACATTCCCAACTTTTATCTTTCTTGTTTTTTTCCTTTGTATATCTCTCCAGGGTCTTATACTCATTATTACAACCTTTTTTTTATTATTTGATTTATCTTTTCTTTTAAATAAAAACCATTGTTGACTTCACCAGAATAACCGAATGGAGCAAAAAATTCATCTTTAAAAAAAATTTGGAACCCCCCAAGGTTTCCAGATTTAATAAAATAATCACTTATTTGTGTTTTAAATTCAAAGTCAATCCTATCACCAATATTAAATAAACCAGACTTTACTAGAGTTTTATCATCATTATAAACTTCTATCCAAGTTTGTTCTAGAAAAATTATTTCAAAATAATTCTTATTTTCTGAAAGATTTGTCTTTTCCTTTATAACAGTTGTTAAATCATCCCGGATGAAGTCTTGATTATTATTTTCTTGAAAGAATTGATCCTCCAGGGCAAATTCTTCTTTTATTTCCATTTCTACTCTTTTATCAGAATTGGTATTTAAGAAATAAATGATAATTAGAAGAAAACAAAATGATGTAATAAAAACCAAAAAAATCTTGCTTAATTTTACTGATGGAACCTGTTGGTATATGTTTTTTGGCATATTGTTTATGCTGTATTCAGATTGGAGTTTGTCGAGTTCCTCCCCAATTTCCGTGTTTGTTATCTTCGCAAAAGCTCTTATGAAACCAGTAATTGGAATTTCTTTTTCAATTGTTTCTATCTCACCTGATTCAATTTTCTTTAATATTTCAATACTTATATTTAATTTTTTTGAAATGCCTTCTAACTTTCTTCTAGAGCTTTTCCTAGATTCAGAAATTTTTCTTCCAATAACTTTATAAATCGTTAATTTTGTTTTATTTTCGCTGTAAGTTAGTTCCTCATTTTTTTTCATTCGAAACCCTTTTCTCGTTGGATATTTGTTTTTCAGCTTGTTTAACAATTTCATTTATAATTTCTTTAACTGACTGCATTTTTTTTACTAGACTTACACTTTGTCCTGCCATGAGAGATCCATTATCTATATCTCCATCAATAACTGCCTTTTTTAGTGAACCAGCCCAAAAGTGCTCTACTTGCAATTGAGCTTCTTTCAATGAAATACTACTTTTGTCTAATAGGTTTATTACTCTTTTTTGTTCTTCGATAAATTTTTCTGAAGCCTTATTTTCAATTGCTCTAACTGGTATCACTGGAAATCTCTTATCTAGCCTAACAGAAATTTGACAATTTCTCGCTTCAGATTTTATAAATATTTCTTTGAAATTCTGATGAGCAATTGATTCATTACTACAAACGAGTCTCGTACCTATTTGACATCCCGCAGCTCCCAACTCCAGATATTTTAAAAATATTTCTCCTCTTCCGATTCCGCCTGCTACAAAAACTGGAACTTCTACAATTTGAGGAAGAATTTCTTGAACTAATACATTTATAGAAACTGGACCAATATGACCACCAGCTTCGTTTCCTTCAAGTATCAAGGCATCAACTCCGTAATTCACCATTTTTTGCGCAATAGAAACTGTTGTAGCGAAACACACTGTTTTTATTTTATTTTTTTTTAACTTTTGAATTTGTCTTAATTTAGGAAACCCCCCTGCAAACACTACTAAGTCAACCTTATTATCCACGCATGCTTCAATTAAACTTTCAATTTCTGGATGAAGCAAAATTAAATTAACCCCAAATGGTTTAGTTGTTTTGGACTTGGTGACAATAATTTCTTTTTGAAGTTGATCCCTATTCATAGAACCAGCCGCAATTACTCCGAATCCACCCGCATTACTTGTTGCAGAGACCAGACTGCTCTCTGAAATCCATGTCATAGCTCCGCCCATTATGGGAAATTCAACACCTAAAAAATTGGCGCCTTTGAAAAATAATTGCTTTAATTTTTTATTCATAATATCTGTTTACCAAGTCTGTAAGCAACGTGAAGTGCATTAAGTGCGATTTTTTTTTTTGGCAAATCAATTAAAACACTTATTTTTATCTCTGAAGTTGAAATAACTTGAATATTAATATTTTTTTTTGCTAAGGTTTCAAACATTTTTTGAGCTACTCCAACATTACTTTTCATTCCAACCCCAACAATTGAGATTTTACAAATAGAACTATTTGAGTGAATCCTTTTAAACTTAATGTCTGATGATCTTAATTCTCTTAGAGATTTTCTTTCATCCTCAACTGGAACTGTAAAAGTTAAACTAGCAAACTTACCATCATCGGTGATATTTTGAACAATCATGTCTACGTTAATATTATTTCGAGCTAGGATCCCAAAAATTTTTGCAGCTATACCGGGTTTGTCAGGGATACCTTTTAATGTAATTTTTGCTTCATTCTCTGTAGAAGTAATTCCTGTTACTACTTCTTTTTCAATTTTATTCTCTTCTTTTACAACCATTGTCCCTAACTTTTTATTAAAAGAACTTCTAACATGAATTTTAATACCATATTTCATAGCTAATTCAACTGATCTTGGATGTAATACCTTCGAGCCTAGAGATGCGAGCTCCAAAATTTCTTCGTATGTAATTGAGTTAATTTTTGAAGCATCCTTTACAATTTTAGGATCAGATGTAAAGATACCTTCTACATCTGTATATATCTCGCACATTTTAAGTCCTAACGCATAAGAAATGGCAACCGCAGTTGTATCAGATCCTCCTCTACCAAGAGTTGTAATTCTATTTTCTTCAGAGATTCCCTGAAAACCTGCAATAACCAGAACTCTGTATTTTTCTAAATATCGTCTCAAAACTTTTGAATTTATTTTGACAATTCTTGCCTTGCTATGGTTAACATCTGTTACTATAGGAATTTGCCATCCGAGTAATGACCTTGATTTAATTCTTCTTTTGTTCAATAGTGAGCTAATTATAGCTGACGAGGATTGTTCTCCCGTGGAAACAATAACGTCGTATTCTGGATCTGAAATGTCTTCTTTAATTTTTTTGAAGTCATCTATGAGCTTATTTGTTACTCCGCTCATAGCTGAAACAACTAAAATGATTTTGGAGGATTTTTTTTTAATAGTCTGTTCAACAATTTTTGTAACGTTCTCTATTCTTTTCAAATTAGCTACTGAAGTGCCACCGAATTTCAAAACATTTATCAACATAAAGAATTATTTTGTATTTAAGAATTTTAATACTACCATATGTAAATATTATAAAATGAAAAGTAAAAATTACAAAAGCATCTCGGATGAAAGCTCAAAGGTCTTTGACAAGTTGTCTGGTGAATGGTGGGACGAAAACGGTTCTTTTAAGGCATTACATTCTTTTAATTTAATTCGCATAGAATATATAAAAAACAATTTCAAAAAATCATTAAGTGATTTAAGTATATTAGATGTTGGGTGTGGAGGTGGAATTTTATGCGAACCGCTATCTAGATTAGGTGCTAAAGTAACTGGTATTGATAGTAATGAAAAAGCTATCAAGGTGGCCAAAGAACATGCAAAAATGAAAAATTTAAAAATAAATTACTTCAATACGGAACTTTCTCTTATTGAAGAAAGTAGTTTTGACATCATCACTTGCATGGAGGTTCTTGAACATGTCGAAAACGTTAGTAAAATAATTTCTATTTCAAAAAATATTTTAAAAAAAAACGGAGTTTTTTTTGGTTCAACTATAAACAAAACTTTAAGTTCATATTTATTTGCAATCTTTGCTGCTGAAAATATATTTCAAATTGTTCCAAGAGGCACACATACATGGAAGAAATTTCTGAAGCCAAACTATCTTAAAAAAAAATTTTTACAAAATGATTTTAATGATTTTCAGGTGCAAGGTGTTAAGTATAATCCTTTTAAAAACAGTTGGAGCTATTCAGACAAAACATTTATAAATTATCTGTTCTTCGCTGAAAAATTATAAAATTAGGAATCGCAAGTGAAAATAATACGTAAGCTACTATTTTTATCAAAAAGTAGTCATAGAGGGAATTTTTTTTCTTACTCTTTTTACCAACTCAGTATCAATTTCGGCTTCGATCACATCGATTTTATTTTGCGCTTCTGCGATCACTTTACCCCAAGGATCAACAATTAAAGAATGTCCAAATGTTTTTCGCCCATTCTTATGAGTTCCACATTGAGCTGGAGCAAAAATGAAACATCCATTTTCTATTGCTCTAGCCCTTATTAAAGTATGCCAGTGACTTTTTCCAGTTGTATAAGTAAAGGCTGCTGGTATTGAAAAGAACTCGGCACCTTTTCTTACCAACTTCTTATATAGATTAGGAAACCTTATATCGTAACATATGCTCATTCCAAGATTTCCCCATGGAAATTCAATAACCTTCAATTTTTTGCCCGCTTCATAATTTTTAGACTCAAAATATTTCTCTTCTTTATCTAATGAAACATCAAAAAGGTTTATTTTGTCATAATGGCTCAAAATTTTTCCTTTGGTACAAATAATAAGGGATCTATTTAAAAATTTTTTGTTTTTACTTTTATAAGGAAATGAACCTATCAAAATATTTGTTTGAAATTCTTTTGCTTTTGTTGAAACAAAATTAAGAAAGATTTGGTGCCAATTTTCAAAATAATCGTTTATTTTCGCTCTGGAATCAGAGAAAATTGAAACACACTCTGGTAAACAAACAAGATCAAAGGATTTTCTTTTAACTCTGGAGAAAATTTTTTCTAACATTATTATATTTTCTTCTGGAATATCACTACTATTTGTTTGAAAGCAAGCGACTTTAAATTTATTCATTTATTAATCTCATTAGTTCACCTTTTTCATGCATTAACATTAAATCATCACAGCCACCAACATGTTTATCACCAATAAAAATTTGTGGAACTGTTTTCTTTCCATGAGTAACATTATACATTTCATTTCTTAGAGATGGCTGATTATCAACAACTTTCTCTTGAAATTTAAGGTTTAGGTTTTCAAGTAAACGCTTTGCTGCTATACAATATGGACAAATATTAGAGGAATAAATTAAAATTTTCTTCATCGGCAATTTTTATGACCCAAATAAGTTTAATAGATATAAATTCTTTAATTAAATCTAAAAACAAATCAAGCAAAAACTGGGATAAATATAATTTTTTATTTAATAAAATATCTCAATTGTTGGGAGAAAAGCTACAAGAACTTGGAAGTAATTATGATAAAATTTTGCTACTTTCCTCAGATGCTGGAGAATCTTTGCAAAATACTATTAAATTAAGTTTTAAAAAACTTATCTTTCTATCCCCCTACAGAAATCTTCTTGAAAAAAAAAAGTTTGAATCTAAAAGGATTTTAAAAGTTCAAAGTCGTTTTGAAAACTTACCTCTAAAGAAAGAAATGTTCGATCTGATTATAAGCAATTTATGTATCAACAATATTTTTGATTTAAAAAAACATTTAACGGAGCTTTTTGATTTATTGAAAGGTAATGGTTTGTTTATATGTAATTTTTATGCAGAAAAAACAATTTATGAATTACGAGATTCGTTAATATCGACAGATGAAAAATTGTTCAAAGGAGCGTTTATGCGGTTACCTATAAATCTAAAAATGGTTGAAGTTACAGATTTATTGGGGCAAATAGGCTTTAAGGATTTAGTATCTGAAAAAATTAGTTATAAAATATACTATAATAATATAAGAAAAATATTTGAGGACTTAAAAGGTATTGGAGAAAATACAATTCTAATTAACAGAAAAAAAAGTTTGATGACAAATAATTATCTAAATACTCTAAATAAAGAATATAAAAACAAATTTAGAGACGAAAATGGAATGCGTTTAACTTGCGAAGTAGTTTCAGTAAGCAGTTGGAAAAATAAAATCATTTAAAAAACTTATAAAACTTTCATTAGATTTTAAAAGGTTATAATTATTGAGTTCTGTTGGAAAGATCCATTTTAGTTTTTGCCTCTCTTTATTTTTAATTTTCCCAAACCACTTTAAACATAAAAAAAAATTTAGATAGATATTTTGTTCATGTATCTTGTATTTTTTAAGGTAAAGGACTTTACTAAAATCTAGACTTATTCCCAGCTCCTCAATCAATTCTCTCTCTAAAGCTTCTAACAAATACTCCCCTTTTTCAACTTTTCCCCCAGGAAACTCAAAAAAACCTGCGAAAGTTTTAATTTTTGGTCTCGATGTAATTAATATTTTTTCATTTTTTATTAAAACACAGGCAACAACATTTCTAAATTTTTTAGCTTCTATAGTCTGCATTGATTGAAATATACTCTTTTGTAAAATCACACGTCCATGTACTCCATTCAGACTTACCAAGGTTTAGATCTACTGTTATTTCGATTTCAGATTGTTTAAGGTATTTATTTATTAAATTGATATCGGTTAAGTTAAGTTTTTTCCCTTTTTGAAGAATAAAAAATTTGCCAAACTTTAACGTCAACTTTTCTGAATCTACAATTGCCCTTGATTTTCCAACAGCCATAATGATTCGTCCCCAATTCGAGTCAGAGCCTGACATAGCAGTCTTAAAAAGTGGAGAATTAGCTATCGATTTACCTATTTCTTTTGCATTTTCTATACTTTTGGCGCCTTTGATCTTTATTTTTAAAAACTTTGAAGCACCTTCTCCATCTTTAACAATATATTCTGCTAATTTTGATGTAAGATTTTCCAAATGAGAAAAAAACTTCTTTCTCTCTTCATTATTCAGCTTAGTTGAATTATTGCTATTATTTACAGAAAAAAATAATACCATATCACTTGTAGATGTGTCTCCATCAACAGTAATTGAGTTAAAAGTTTTATTAATAATTTCTCGAAATTTTTCTCTAAAGTCTTCTCTTTTAAAATCTAGGTTTGTAAAGATAAATGCAAGCATAGTAGCCATATTAGGTGCTATCATTCCAGAACCTTTTGCTATACCATTAATAATTATATTTCTTTTTTTATGGAAATTCTCGGAATGTGTCTTTGGAAATGTATCAGTTGTCATAATTGCTTCAGCTGCTTTAAGCCAAGAATCTGAATTATTGTCGAGATTGGAGATTAAATAAGGAATTTGTCTAATTATTTTCTTCTCATCAAGTGGCTCTCCGATTACTCCTGTTGATGCAATATAGACGTGTTTTTTTGGAACTTTTAATTTGTTTGATATTTCATTAACAATTTTGAGTAAAGAAGATTCTCCGGCCTTACCATTAAAAACATTTGCATTTCCAGAATTAATTAAAATCACAGAAACTTTTCCAAACTTGTGGATTTTTTTGTTCCATAAAATTGGTTCTCCAGGTGTTTTTGAATTAGTAAATAATCCTAACATTTCTCCCGGTGAATCTAATTTGATTAAAACTAAGTCTTGTTTATTATTTTTTTTTAATCCACAGTGTGTAGATGAAACATTGATGCCGTTTATGGGAAAAATTTTTTTAATTTTTCTTGGAGCAAGTGGAGATATTTTGAAGGTCATAATTATATAAAAAAACAAATTTGATATATCTTTATATCTAAAATTAATATAAATAATAGCATGTTAAATTTTTTGTCAAAAAAAATATTCGGATCATCTAATGATAGAATAATTAAAAAGATAGTTCCTATCGTTGATAAAGTAAACGAACTGGAGAAAGCTTATGAAAAACTTACAGATGATCAGATTCTAAATAAAACAATTGAATTAAGACAAAAAGTTAAAAATGGTAAGCCTCTAGATGATATAATTCCAGATGCCTTCTCTAACGTGAGAGAGGCGGCTAAAAGATCACTAGGGCAAAGGCACTATGATGTACAAATTATAGGAGGAATTGTTCTTCACAAAGGCATGATTGCTGAAATGAAGACCGGAGAGGGTAAAACACTTGTATCAACTCTTGCGGCTTATCTAAATTCATTACAAAACAGTTCAGTTCATATTGTTACTGTAAATGATTATCTTGCCAAGAGAGATAGTGAATGGATGGGTGTAGTTTATGAAAAATTAGGACTTAAAACAGGTTTTATAGTTAATGGAATGGATGAAAGTGAGAGAAAAAAGGCTTACTCTGCAGATATAACCTACGGTACAAACAATGAGTTTGGATTTGACTACCTAAGAGATAACATGAAATTCTCGAGAGACCAACTAGTACAAAGCGATTTTAGTTATGCCATTATTGACGAGGTTGATTCCATTCTCATTGATGAGGCAAGAACTCCTCTTATTATTTCAGGTTCTGCAGAACAATCATCTGCTTTGTATAAAATAGTTGATAGAATTATCTCAAAACTTGACTCACAAGATTATGAAAAAGACGAAAAATCAAAAAGTGTGGTTTTGAACGACAATGCGATCGAAAAATTAGAAAATTTATACAAAAGAGAAAAATTATTAACAACTGGAAACCTATATGACATTAATAATGTAACACTACTTCATCATACTAATCAATCTCTAAAAGCCAGATACATTTTTGAAAAGGACAAAGATTACTTGGTACAAGATAAAAAGGTTTTAATTGTTGATGAATTCACCGGGAGAGCCATGGAAGGTAGAAGGTTTTCAGAGGGTTTACATCAGGCAATTGAGGCAAAGGAAGATCTAGAAGTCCAAGTAGAAAACCAAACTCTTGCTTCTATAACCTATCAAAACTATTTTAGGTTATATAAAAAACTTTCAGGAATGACCGGGACAGCAAAAACTGAAGCAGACGAATTTTTTGATATTTATAAATTGGAAGTTGTTGAAGTTCCAACTAACAGAAAAATGATAAGGAATGATCATGAAGACGAAATTTATAGAACCCTAAATGAAAAGTATGATGCAATAATAAATCTTGTTGAAGAATGCATGAATAAAAACCAACCATGTCTAGTTGGAACAGTTTCTATAGAAAAATCTGAATCATTGTCTAAGATTTTAAAAAAAAAGGGTATCAAACATCAAGTTCTTAATGCTAAAAATCATCTAAAAGAAGCAGAGATAATCGCTCACGCTGGGAAACCTGGAACGGTAACCATTGCAACTAATATGGCCGGAAGAGGTACTGATATCAAGTTAGGTGGAGCTGGAGAGTCAGAAAGTTTTGAAAAAGACATGAAAATTTCAAAAGAATCTGGAGGACTTTATATCATTGGTACGGAACGACATGAATCCAGAAGAATTGACAATCAATTAAGAGGAAGGTCAGGAAGACAGGGAGACCCTGGGTCATCAAAATTTTTTCTATCTTTAGAAGATGATCTCATGAGGATTTTTGGTTCCGAGAAATTAGATTCCGTTTTACAAACACTTGGCCTTGCTGAAGGTGAAAGTATCCAACATCCCTGGATTACAAAAGCATTAGAAAGAGCTCAGAAAAAAGTAGAAGCAAGAAACTTTGAAATCAGGAAAAGTCTCTTGAGGTTTGACGATGTTATGAATGAACAGAGAAAAATAATTTATGATCAAAGAAGAGAAATTATTAATGATAAAGATATAGATAATCTAGTATTTGATATGAGAGATGCATCCGTAGATGATCTTGTAGACAAGGAAATTTCAGATATAAACGAACTTAATTCAGAAAAAAAACAAAACATTATTGATTACTGTAAACAAAATTTGAATGTTGATTTAAATTTTGAAAAAATTCTTACAACCAACCCACAAATCGAAGATATAAAAAATGAAATTATAAAAATGTCCGATAAAAATATAAATTTAAAAAAGACTCAATATTCTGATGAAATTTTTGCATATGCTCAAAAATCTATTTTACTACAAATGATTGATAAATGCTGGAAAGAACATCTTCTATCCCTAGATCATTTAAGACAAGGGATTTCATTAAGAGCTTATGGTCAAAAAGATCCATTGAATGAATATAAACAAGAAGCTTTTATAATGTTTGAGGAAATGATGGGACAAATCAGATTTAACATAACAAAAATTATAAGTTTTGTAGAAATAAAAACAGAGAATGATCAACCAGTGCAAAAACAAGATGAAATTAATGAAAGAAAAATCCCAAGGAATGCCAAATGCCCTTGTGGTTCAGGAAAAAAATATAAACATTGTTGTGGTAAAATTTAAATTTAGTTGATCAAAAATTTTTTACCAATACAAAGATACTTCTCCTCTCTTTGACTAATGATTTTGTCAGTAGAAACACCATCAAATTCATTGTTCATCCTTAAAATACATTCTTTGATTTGGTTGCATATGCCAGACACATCTCTATGAGCTCCGCCTCTTGGTTCTCTAATTATTTCGTCAATTACTTCTAATTCTAACAAATCTTGAGCGGTTAACTTTAGTGATTCAGCTGCTTTTTCAGACTCATTAGCGGATCTCCACAAAATAGAAGCACAACCTTCAGGTGATATAACTGAATAAATTGCATGTTCCAACATAAAAACTTTATTTCCTGTCGCAAGAGCAACAGCTCCCCCCGATCCTCCTTCACCAATTATGAAAGAAAAAATTGGGGTTTTAACATTTATGGAACATTTAATAGAACTTGCAATTGCTTCTGATTGACCGCGATCTTCAGCCTCAACTCCTGGAAAAGCTCCAGGAGTATCAATAAAAGTTATAACGGGAATTTTAAATTTGCTTGCAAGGTTAAAAAGTCTTTGAGCCTTTCTGTATCCCTCGGGTTTAGCCATACCGAAATTATTTTTTACTCTTGTATCAATATCAATTCCTTTATCGTTTCCAACAACTAGGAACTTTTTATTTTCAATTTTGGCAAGACCACCTTTTATTGAGGCATCATCTGAATAAAGTCTGTCTCCACAAATTACCTCGAACTTATCAAAGATTGTATTGACTATTTCGTCAAATTTTGGTCTGTCTTGATGTCTACAAACCTTTACTTTTTGAATTGGAGTTAAATTTTCGTAAATTTCGTCTAATTTTTTATCAAACTTATCTTGAAGAGCTGTTAATTCGTTTGCAATATTTTCACTTGAATCTTTGAGATGTCTTAACTCTTCAATTTTAGTTCTGATCTCAAGTAATGGTTTTTCAAAATCGAGAAAATTTTGCATTTTTTTTTAATTTAAGAACCTTCTATAAGTTTTGCTTTTTGAACCAAAACTTCAGCTTGTCGGATAGAGGCAATGTCAATTAATCTTCCGTCAAGAGATACTGCACCTTTGCCTTCTTTCTTTGCCTTTTCCATCGCTTCTAAAATTCTTTTTGCTTGGTTAACTTCTTTCTCACTTGGGCTCATTACTTCATTTGCTAATTCTATCTGACTCGGATGAATAGCCCACTTCCCTTCGCATCCCAAGGTAGCTGATCTATTTGCTTGTGCTTTATATCCGTCAGGATCGTTAAAATCTCCAAAAGGACCATCAATTGGTCTAAGTCCATTAGCTCTTGCTGCAATAACCATTTTAGAAACAGCGTGATGCCACATGTCTCCCCAATGTTTATTTCTCGGTTTATCTCCATCAATATCAGTTAGCACATGATAATTTGGGTTGGGTCCTCCAATAACTGTAGTTTTTGCCTTGGTCGAAGCCGCATAATCAGCAACTCCAAAATGAAGGGACTCCAGTCTTCTATCATATGATGCTATCTCATTCACATTTTGCATGCCTAATGCAGTTTCAATAATTAATTCAAAGCCAATTCTTTTTTCGAGACCCATAGCATCTTCAACTTGAGTGCACAACATATCAACTGCATACACGTCTGAAATAGTACCAACTTTTGGGATCATAATTAGATCAAGCTTGCCAGGAGCTTTTTCTATTAAATCGACAACATCTCTGTACATGAAGTGTGTATCTAAACCATTAATTCTTACTGATAATGTTTTACCTTTCCAATCGAGGTCATTTAAAGCCTCTACAATATTTTTCCTAGCCTGTTCCTTTTCGTCAGGTGCTACGGCATCTTCAAGATCTAAAAAAATAACATCAACTTTACTATTTGCTGCCTTTTCAAAAAGTGCTGGATTGCTGCCCGGAACAGCCAATTCACTCCTATTAAGCCTCGGTTGGGCTTGATCAATAATTTTAAAACTCATAATTTCCTCTTATTTTTTTTAATTATTTGTAAATCAATTTATTATATAAATAAATTCATAAACACAACTTAAATTTTAATTAATTTAGACATATTTTTTTTGAGACTATGTTTTTCCGTGAGAATTTTTCTTAGTTTTTTTGTTTGGATATGAGTGTATATTTGTGTTGTAGAGATATCTTTATGGCCAAGAGATTCTTGTATCAATCGTAAATCCACTCCTCTATTTAATAAATGTGTTGCAAATGAGTGTCTTACTTTATGCGGCGACAAAAGTTCTTTATCGATAAGTGCTTCTGAACCTATTTTCTGTAACATTTGAAAAAATCTTACTCTTGTTAAATGGCCTAATTTTGAGTTTGATGGAAATAGGTAATTAATACTAGATTTAATTTTGTTATCTCTTGAATTATTTAAATATTTTTTGAGTATACTTTGAACATTTGAAATTAACGGAACAATTCTTTCCTTTCTACCTTTATTTAAAATAATTAAAAATGAATAATCATCAGAAATATTTCCAATCTTCAAACTAACTAATTCACTAATTCTTATACCTGTTGCATAAAGAATCTCAAGCATTAGAGATAATCTCATGCCCTTTTGTGAAGAATCTTTATATGACAAATTTATAATTTTCTTAATCTGTTCCTCTGACAAGATCTTTGGTATAGTTCTTTTAAACTTCGGAAATTCTGTTGAATAAAAAAAATTTTGTTTTATTAGATTTTTTTCATCTAAAAAATTAAAAAAATTTTTCAATGAAGACAATTTTCTGCAATGAGTAGTTGTAGAATAATTTTTGGCTAAAAAATCTATATAACTTTTTATTTTTTCTTCATCAATATTTTCAATTTCTTTTAAGTTCAGTAATTTTTGAAATTGTTCTATATCATTCTTGTATGATAGGAATGTATTTTTAGACAAATTTTTCTTAGTCAAAATATTTTCCAAATATTTTTCTATTAGATAGGTTATTTGCATTATAATAACATTCTACCTGCAATTCGTTTATACTTATCCTCTAGACCAAGATTCTTAAGTATTGTAAGAACTGAATAAGTTTCCATCAAATTAAGTTGCATTAAATTCTTATCACCAACAATCTTAAATAGTAAGGACAATGAATTAAAAAAATCTTTTTCGTACGATAATTTAGATGCTAAAAAAAAATTTTTAATATCAGTAGATTTTATTGAAGTACTAATTTTAATGTTTAATAATTTATCCAAAAGATTTTGATTTAAATCTAAATCGGATATAAGTAACATTAAAACTTTTTTTGTGAAAGCTGATTCGATGGATTCTGCATCATTGACTTTTTCTAAATTTTTTTCAAATGAATAATAATCTAGTTCGTTTGTCACTAAAAATTCAGAGATATCAATCGCTAAATTTCTGATATCACTCTTTGGGCTTTTATAAAACTTATTAAGTATGCTTCTTGCTTCAATAAATTTTTTCTTAGATTGAAACATCTTTGAGATTAAAATTGTTTCTTCGTGATTTTTCACATATTTTTCAAAGTCCATTAAATCTCCAACTAAATCAGCGATTTCTGGAAGAAGATTATCATTCATTGAAATTTTAATTAAAGCAATTATTTTTTTAAATTTTGATTCTGGTTTGTTATCCCTTATTATCGATTGATAAAGTAAAGGTCTGCCTCTTACCGGAGATAATGTTTTGTACAAGCTGCCAGCATTCTGTATTTCCTTTTCATCAAAACTTGACAATTGATATGCTTCTGAAAGCATGTCAGAATTGATTCTTCCTTGTTTAACAAGCATCTCAGAACAAAATATCTTTAAATCAGTATCAACTGATGGATTGGACAACACGAAAAGTAGTCCACTTGTAGAGAGTTTTTCAATTTGCTCAAAATTTGGAGATATATCAGCAAATTGTAATGAGGACATTAATATAGGATTTAATTCTTTGACTTGATCCAGATTTTTTTTTAGGTCTCTCGACTCAGAAATATCTTTATCACTCATTAAAGAAAAAGCTAAATCAATAAAGAAAATATCTCCTGGTTGATTTTGCTCTTTTAAAAGTTGGAGTCCAAGTTTAGCTTCATCAAACTTATTATTGATAATATTACAAATTATCATTATTTTTCCAAAATAAGTAGGATCTTGATTAACTTTTTGTAAAATTTTACACGCTTCAGAATGTCTGTTTCGTAGAAGGTTTCCTTCAATCATTTTCTTTAAAATAAAGCTATTACTTTCAAGTTCAGAAGTTTGAGAGTAAACCAACTCTATTTCATTCAATCTCCCTGTATCAAATAGCTTGTTTATGAAACCTTCGAAAAGTATTTTATCATCATTATCATTTATTAAATTTCTATCAAACGTTTTTTTTGAAACTAAAATTTCAAAAATAATCTCCTGAATCATTTTGTCAGCAGTATTGATAGGCATACTTTTCAAAAATAAATCTATTTCTTGAAAAGATTTATTTGAAAAAAAGTCTTTCCATTTATCGATTTTTTCATCCGAAATTATAAATTCTGAAAGATATTCTTTTGAATTCCTA
Source organism: uncultured Alphaproteobacteria bacterium (assembly GCA_902569095.1). Classification (GTDB taxonomy): domain Bacteria; phylum Pseudomonadota; class Alphaproteobacteria; order Methylaequorales; family Methylaequoraceae; genus Methylaequor. Next base: position 112 of record CACFSX010000004.1, on the reverse strand, counting down.
AAACTATCGTAGTTTTCAAAAACAGTTTGATTCGCAAGAGCCAATTTGGATAAAAAAATTAAAGCCAGAAAAAAATTAAATAAGTTATTTTTTTTCAATATAAAGCTCACTC
>CACFSX010000003.1 GCA_902569095.1 uncultured Alphaproteobacteria bacterium | reverse complement strand
CTGTTTTTTTTCAAATGAGGAATTTTCGCATATTTGCCAATACCATTAGTAATTGCCTTTGTTTTCAAAAAAATTTTCAAATATGAAGATGATCTTTTGGACGTTTGAAGGTCGTATACGAAATCAAATTCATTTGGGTCAATCTCATTTTTTATGCGTAAAAGATCAAGGAAATAAAAAAAACCCCTTCTAATTGTAAAAATTTTTTCAAACCAATTCGAATTATGCATCAATTTGTCATAAGGTTCTTCTGTTAAAAGAATCATTTTACATTTTTTATGATGATTGAATATTGAGTAAATTGCATTTAGTGAGAGGATAACGTCTCCTAGTCCACCAAACTTAATTATTAAAATTTTTTTTTGTAGAGAGCAATTCTTCATAAACTTTTAGAGTTTTTTTTAGCATATCATTCAAACTAAATTTTTCTTCAACCCTTCTTCTTGCAGAAAGTCCAATCGAATCTTTTTGTTCCTGAGAAAGATTAAGAACATCCAAAATTTTCTCAGAGAGTTTCTCTGGATTTGAAGGCTCAACTAACCAACCAGTTATACTATTTTCAATAATTTCTCTTGAACCCCCATGGTTTGAAGAAATAATTGGCTTTGTCATAGAGGATGCCTCTGCACTTATCCTTCCAAAAGCTTCCGGCTCTGTAGAGGTAGATAAAACAATATCAGCGATGGAATATACAGCAGGCATATCATTTAAATTTCCACAAAAGATGAATTTATTTTCTAGATCATTTTTTTTTATTTTTCTTTTCAAGATTTTTAAAAATTTCTTTTTACCATCTTCACTCCCTACAAATAAAATAACAAAGTTTAGTTCTGGTTTTTTCTGTCTAATTAGTTTGGCAGCTTCCACGGCAATTAAGTGACCTTTCCACGAAGTTATTCTTGCAGGCAGTAAAATTACATGAACATTTTCTGATAAAGTTAGCTTTGATAATAAATTCTCTTTTCTTTGTTCTGTCACAGAATTTAAGTTAAAATATTCTGTATCAATGCCCCTATTGATTTGAATAAGTTTTGACTTGATCGACGGAAAGTGGAATCTAACATGATCATCAATAAATTTTGATATAGTTATAACTTTATCTCCTTCTGTCATAACACTATTGTATTTTTTTTTTAGAAAGAAATTAGACCCTGAATATGTTCCATGATAAGTGGTGACAAGAGGAATTCTCAATTGCTTAACAATTTTATTAAAACAAAAAGCCGGCCAACGACTTCTAATATGAACAATATCTGGTTTGGTTTCGTTAAATATTTTTTTTATCTTTTTTTTTAATATTATGTAATTCAGTAATCCCTTTTTTTTTATATTAAGTTCGTGATGTTCTACTCCTCGGTATTTGTATTTTTCAGCCATCTCACCGCCCGAGGAGAGTAAAGACGATTGAAATCCAACTTTTATTAATTCCTTGGCAATGTCAAGTGTTCCTCTTTCAACTCCTCCATTTATTTGGTCAAGAGAGGGAATTATTTGGAGTATTTTTGCCATTTATTTTATTTAAAATTTCTTTTAAGCCTAATTTATAGCTTTCAAATTTAGGTGTCCAACCTAATATTTTTTTTATTTTTTTATTAGATACTCTTTTATTATCTTTATAAAAATCTTTTGTAATTTTGTTAACTTTTGGTGAATTAATATCTACGAATGTCAAATCTTTAATTTTAAGTAATTTTGCGGCGTATATAGTTGTTTCCTCTGATGAAGACGGATTGTCATCTGTTACATTAAAAATTTCTCCAGGTGTTGGATTTTTCATGCTTTTAATTATTGCAGAGGAAATATCCTCTGCATAAATTCTAGAAAAGAATTGATTAGGTTTTCTAATTACAAGATTTTTACCATTCAATAATTTTTCAATCACAGATCTACCTGGTCCATATATTCCAGGTAATCTAAAAATATGCACGGGAAGATTATCTTCTTTGTATAATTTACAATATGAGTCTTCGACCTTTTTTCTTATTATTCCTCTTGTAGTAGTAGGGTTAGTTTTAGAATGCTCGTCCACCCATTTACCTAAATAATTTCCGTATACACTCGTTGAAGAGAGATATCCAAGCCATTTTAATTTATTAAAATATTTATTTTCTGTTTTCCTAAGCAAGTCAAATACCAAATCTCCATTATTAATAGGTGGAATAGAATTTAATAAATGTGTAACTCCAGAAAAAAAGAAATTCTGATTTTTCAAAAATTCTAAAAAAGTCATTCTTTTTATTTTTAGCCTCGAATCAAAAGTTTGTGGAGTTAATTCTATATTGTGCGTACAAATAATTTCTTCAAAACCCTCTAAACTCTCTAGAATGAATTTTGAACAATACCCTGCTCCAAAAAAAATTAATTTCATATCATATAGTTAGAATCTGATTTTTAATCCAATCAAATGTTGGATGATTTGTGAGTTCTTTATGCCAGACCATTTTTGTTTTTCTTTTTTCAAGATCAAGAGGGAGTTCATTTATAATGAAATCATAATTTTTAGCCATTCTTTGAGCTGTTCTAGATGGCAGGGTTAAAATCAAATCTGTTTTACTAATTATGACAGGCGCAAGAGTAATCAGATCTATTCTTACAGATATCTCTCTTTCGAAGTTCAATTGAGACAGTTCTCGGTCTATGGGATGAATAGGAGCGTCCATTGGCGCAACTCGCAAATGTTTTGCTGAAAGATATTGATCTATAGATAATTTATTTTCGAGTGCTAATGGGTGAGACTTTCTTAAAATACAAACATACTTTTCCGTAAATAGATCAGAATAACCAAATCTATTATTTATTATTTCAAAACGACCGACCGCAAAATCAATTTCATTATTATCTAGAAGCTTCAGAGCTTCATTTCCTTGTTCTGATCTAACGCACAACGATGAGGAAGGCGAATTTTTTTCAATAAAATTTACTAAATTTGGAAGTATTATTGGAGCGACATCATCTGACATAGAAATCCTAAAAAGCTTTTTTGTTGTCTGAGGATTAAAGTTTATGGATGATAACGACAGCTCTAAATTATTCAACGCACTCTGTATAGGGAGAGAGAGATCAATAGCTCTTTGAGTAGGTCTCATGCCTCTTGGCCCCCTGATAAAAAGATCATCTTTCACAAGATATCTTAATCTATTTAGTGCATTACTCATAGCGGGTTGAGTTATTCCCATTTTTTTACTTGCTCTGGTAACATTTTTCTCTTCAAAGAGAGTTTTAAAAACTAGAAGTAGATTAAGATCAAAATTTTTTATATTCATTATATGAATTTGTACATGTTTATATATTTTTATAATAAATCATTTTAATTTTATTTTATAGTATTATTATTAAATTTAGAGGTATTTAAAAGCTTGGTTGCTCTTTTATTTTTTTGTCTTATTCAAGGTTTCACAGAATTTCTACCCATTAGCTCTCAGGGACACCTAATTATTTTTAATTCAGTTCATCCTATCGATTATTATTCAGGTGTAACCATCCACCAAGCAACAATTATTGCACATTTTGGATCACTTTTAGCTATAATAACTTATTATCGAAGAACTCTAATTAATCTTTTATTTTCAATTAAAATGATTGATAGACCAGATATTGACAAAAACTCATTTATTTTAGTAAATCTAATAATTTCAACAATTCCAATTATTGCAGCTGGTTACGCAATTTCTAAATATTTGGATTACAGTGGGGATAAAATTTTACTCACCATAGCAATATCGAGTATTGTTTTTGGAATAATCTTATTTTTAGTAGACAAATTTTGTTTGAGAATAAAAAATCATTATTCACTGAATTATTTGATGTCATTTTTTATTGGTATCTTTCAGTGCGCAGCACTTATACCTGGAGTAAGTAGATCAGGTGCGGTTTTAACTGTAATGAGATTCTTTGGTTTCCAACGACAGTTTTCAGTTGAATACTCAAATCTTTTAAGTATTCCAGTGATCATTGGAGCAACGGTTTTTATGATTTCCAATGTATCACTTAGTAACTCTTTAGATGTATTAATAAATTTTTACAGTTTAATAATTTTTTTTCTGAGTTTTATCTTTTCACTTTTTTTTATATTTTTTCTAGTGATGTGGGTCAGAAGATTTTCATTATTTATTTTTGTGATTTATAGAGTTATTTTTGGTTTATGGATTTTATTAACCCTAATTTGAATTCTCAAAGATAAGTTTCTGCGATTGTCTTTAATGAAGAGGGGTTTCTAACAAATTGTTTTAAATTTTCGAATCCTTTTGCTGATATATTATCGTACTCTAATAGTCTTACTTGATCTCGTGTAAGTGGTGGGTTGGGAATTGCTTCCATAAATAAGGCTAAAATTCTTGCTAAAAAAAAGGGTATAGGCAAATAAAGTCTTTTTCTTTTTTTTACTGAGAGAATTATATCGAATATATCATCGAAAGATTGAATTGTTGGGCCTGAAAGATCAAAAATTTTTTTTTTCAGCAAACAAGTATTTATCATAAAAGAAACAAGGTCACCAACATAGATAGGCTGAAATCTTACTTTTTTATTAAAGTTTAAAATTGGAATCAATCCCTTTTTTTTTATTTCAGGTGTGCCAATAAGGGGTAAGAAAGGACTGAAAGTAGACATTCTTAGAAAGAAGTTTGTAAAACTATCTCTTTTCCCAAAAACTACACTTGGTCTTAGAATAACGCAATTTGGAAATTTTTCTTTTACAACTTTCTCACCTAAAAGTTTTGAATTTGAATACAAAGATCTATTTGATTTTTCAATATTTAAAGCAGAAAGATGAATAAAATTTCTCACACCATTTTTTTTTGCGGCACTTGCTATCTCTCGTGGAATATTAACGTGTACATCATTAAAATTATTTCTCTTTGTTTCATAAAGGATTCCAATCAAGTTATAAACTATATCTGCATCTTTAACTAAATTATCTAAATTGTTTTCAGAAAAATCTTCTATCTTTTTCACACTGACTTGTCCTGGTTCACTACCTAAAAAAAAGTCAAGCTTTTTATTTTCACTCCTTGTGATAATATCAACTTGACATGCGTTCTTGCATAAAAGATTTACTAGGTGAGAACCTACGAATCCTTTACCACCAAAAACTACTACTTTTTTTCCACTTATTTTTCTATTCATTTTTTTTTTTGCTATTTATCTTACAACTTTGGTATTAATATCATAAATAAAAATATCGAAAAATGAAAACTTTTAAATTTGGCGAATCAAAAATTTTTTTGCATCAAGACGATCTTCCAGCAAAAATAAAAATTCCAAAAATCGTCGCAATTGATACTGAAACCACAGGTTTAAGTTTAATAAGAGATAGGCTTTGCCTTATACAGTTTGCTTTCTCAAAAGAAGAATGTCATTTAGTTCAATTCACAAAGAAAAACCCAAAATTTTCAAACAAAAACCAAGAAGTTTTAAAAATATTAAATAACAACAAAATTCAGAAAATATTTCATTACGCGAGGTTTGACGTTGCGATTCTACAAAAAACCTTTCAGATTAACATTGAAAACATATTTTGCACAAAATTAGCATCAAAACTCGTTAGAACCTATACTGACAAACATGGACTTAAAGAATTGTGTAAAGAACTTTTGTCTGTTGATCTAAATAAATCTCAGCAATCCTCAGATTGGTCCTCACAAAAATTGTCCGAGAGCCAGGTGAGATATGCCACACATGACGTAATTCATCTTTTTGAATTAAAAAAAATCCTCGAGGAGATGCTTGATAGAGAGGAAAGGTTAGATATTGCAAAAGCATTATTTTCTTTTCTTTCAACCAGAATAAAGCTGGATCGACTAGATTTCGTTGATACTGATATTTTTTCACACTAAAAGAAATATGGAAATTAAAACAGGAAGACAAGTTATTGATATTGAGATTAAAGCACTTAATTTGCTGAAGAAATATATTTCAAAGGATTTTGTCAAAGTTGTAAATTTACTTTTTAAGAATAAGGGAAAGATAGTTGTGTCAGGTATTGGAAAAAGCGGTCACATAGCTTCAAAAATTGCATCTACTCTCTCTTCAGTAGGTTCACCTTCATTTTATATTCATCCATCCGAAGCAAACCATGGAGATCTAGGTATGCTTGAAAAAAAAGATGCTGTTATTTTAATTTCCAACTCAGGAGAAACCTCAGAACTTATTAATTTGATTTTATACTGTAAGAAGTTAAGGATACCAATAATATCTATTACAAGTGAGCTAAACAGCACCCTTTCAAGAGAGTCAACTCTAAATCTTTTAATACCTAAAAGTGTTGAGGCGTGCCCACTTGAACTGGCTCCAACTAGCTCCACAACATGTACTTTAGCTTTAGGAGATGCTCTAGCTGTAACTTTATTAAAAAAAAAAAAATTTACAGAAAGTGATTTCAGAGAGCTCCACCCAGGAGGAAAGTTGGGACAAATGTTATCTGAAGTCAAAGATGTTATGAAAATTAATCTAGATATACCATTGATAGTTGAATCAAAAAAAATGAGTCATGCAATCCTAGAAATGACCTCGAAGGGAGAGGGTTGTGTTGGGGTAATATCAGAACAAAATGAACTGATTGGAATTATTACTGATGGAGATATTAGGCGTAATATGAATCCAAACTTACTTGATAAAAATGTCAAAGAAATAATGACAAAAAAACCTAAAACCTTATCACCTAGTACTCTGATATCAAAAGCACTAAAAATTATGAATGAGGAATCAATTACAAATATTTTTATTACTAAACAAAAAAAACCTATTGGTATTATTCATATGCACGACATACTAAAAAATAATTAAATATTATGAATTATTCAGTATTTATAAAAAGCCTTAAATATATTCTTTTTTTTTCTTCAATTTTGATTTTAATTCTAGTAATTTATAACAATAACTCCATTGAAAAAGAAAAAATATTCACTGATTATTCGTACAAAGAAGGCGATTTTCAATCAGTTAAGCAAGTTTTACATAAACCTACCTTTATGGGTATTGATAAAAAAAATCAACCCTTCAAAGTAATGGCTAATAAAGCAACTAGACTTAAGGAAGCACCGAATATTTTTAATCTCGAAAAACCAACTGGAGAAATTTCTTCTGGAAAAGAAAGGTTTTTCTTGAGCGGTGACAATGGAATATTTGATAAAAATGTTGATCAACTAGAAGTAAAAGGTAATGTGAAATTTAATAACAATGAAAATATGACATTTACAACTTCTGAAATAAATTTCGATTTTAAAAAAGAAATTCTATCAGGAAACAAGAAAGTAAATGGGAAAAAAAATAATTCAGTTATTGTTTCAGAAGGATTTAAAATCTTTAACAACGGTGAACAAATCTTTTTTAGAGGAAAAACAAAATTGAAACTAATCAATGAAAAAAATTTTTAAAACTTTCTATATTACAATCCTTTTATTCTGTGTAAATTTCACGGTTTCTGAACCACAACAACTGACAAATTTTGATAATAATAACGAACCTATCGAAATTTTCGCTGATGATGGAATTGAATGGCATAAAAATAAAAATAAATACGTTGCACTTGGAAATGCAAAAGCCTTGAGTGGAAATTTATCTGTGGAATCTGACAAAATAGAAGCTTTTTACAAAGAGAACGAATCATCAGATATGAACATTACAGAAGTGAAAGCAAAAAAAAATGTTGTTGTAAAAGATAAAAAAATGAAAATTACAGGTGGAGAGTATGCAGAATATAAAATTCTTAAAGATTATTTTCTGATTACTGGAAAGAATATAATTCTTACATCTGAAAAAAATATTTTAAAATCTAATAAAAAATTAGAATACTGGAGATCAAAAAATATTGCTATTGCAACAGGAAAGGCCGAAGCCAAAAAGGACAATGAGTTTCTAGTATTAGCTGATAAGTTGGTTTGGTATCTTCAGGAAAAGAATCAGAAAACCACAGTAAAAAAACTTCTAGGATTTGATAATGTTTCGATTAAAACTAATAATGAAGTAGCATTTAGTGATAAAGCTATTTATAATAATGAAACTGAAATTTGCAAATTATTTGGAAATGTAAAACTGCAAAGAGGAGAGAGTTTTTTGATAGGTGAATACGCTGAAGTTGATCTTAAAAATGGCATCAGCAAGTTATTGCCAGCACCCGGAAATAAATTAAATGAGAACAAAGTAAGAGCTCTTATTGATAAGGGAGGAGTGGATCCAGATGAGTCAAATTGATATTCCTTTTATTGCAGTAAATAATAAAGGGTTGGAAGTAAAAAATGTCACGAAATCTTATGATAATAAAAGAATTTTGGATAATGTTTCACTTGACCTTAACAGAGGAGAATCTGTTGCTCTGCTAGGTCCAAATGGAGCGGGTAAGACATCATTATTTTATATTACCATGGGTCTTATCAAAGCTGATAGTGGGTCTATAAATCTCGATAAGAAAGAAATTTCGGAATTCCCAATGTATAGACGTTCGAAATTAGGGTTAGGTTATCTACCTCAAGAATCGTCGATATTTAGAGGAATGAATGTTGAAGAAAACATTCTTTCGATATTGGAAAAAACTGAAAAATCAACTGAAATAAAACAAAAAAAACTTGAAGACTTGTTGGCAGAATTTGGAATAGAACACCTAAGATATGCGTCCTCTATGTCTTTATCTGGAGGAGAAAGAAGACGATTAGAAATAGCTAGGTGTTTGGCGTCTAACCCTAACTTTATTCTGTTAGATGAGCCATTAGCTGGAATTGATCCTATAGCAATTCAAGATGTAAAAAAATTAATTCAAAATCTAAAAAATAGAAACATTGGTGTTTTGATGACTGATCACAACGTAAAAAGCACTTTAGAGATTGTAGATAGAGCATACATTATTTTTGAAGGAAAAGTTCTTTTCAAAGGAAGACCTGATGAAATAATTAAAAATAAAAATGTAAGAACGTTCTATCTGGGTAATGATTTTTGATTGATTTAAATAAAATATCTGTTTCAGGTAAGCAAACTAAAGTAGGTAAATCTCTAACCGACTATGTCAATGATTCGTTGGCAAATACACTCAAAAAATATTTTGATAGTTTTATAAGTGGCAATGTTCTTTTTTCTAAGGATACATTTAACTTTAGATGTGAAATTAACATTCACATTGACAGTGCTATATTTATTCAAGGTAACGCTGGGAGCAATGATGCCTATGGTGCGTTCAATGTTGCAAATGAAAAGATAAAAAAAAGACTTCGACGCTATCACAGGAAACTGACTGATCATAGATTGAAAAATAGAAAAACACTGAAAAATCTAAAAGCAAACCAATATATAATTCAAGATCCAGAACGCAAAAATAATAAAGAAAGTTTGTATGATCCAGTTATAATTGCTGAATCTGACGATATTATAAAAACTATCTCTGTGAGTGAGGCAATAATGCTTATGAACTTAAAGGATCAGAATGCTATTTTCTTTAAAAATATTAATTCTAAGAGGCTAAATATTCTTTATAGAAGATCAGATGGAAATATCGGCTGGGTGGACCCTAAAAAATGAAATTAATTGAATTTATTGGTCCTGATTCAATTCTTGTTGATGTTGATGTTGACAGTAAAAAAAATCTTTTTAAGTTTGTCGCTAATTATTTTGCAAAAGATGATTTAGAAGAAGGCTCTAAGATTATAGAAAAATTAAATGAAAGAGAAAGATTGGGCTCAACTGGAATAGGCAACGGAATCGCAATCCCTCATTCAAAAGTAAGTCTGATAGACAAAACGATGGTTTTATTTCTTAAATTAAAATCTGCAGTTGATTTTTCTGCACAAGACAAAAAATATGTAGATTTAGTTTTTGTAATTCTGGCACCAAAAAATTGCCAATCTGAACATTTATTGGTTTTATCTTCAATCTCTAGTTTTGTTAAAAATGAAAGTTTTGTTAAGAAGCTTAGACGTTTAAAAAATTCAAAAGAAATTTATAAATTTTTTGGAAAAGTCTAATGAAGGTTGATGTGTTCTAAACCAGACTGAAGAATAGCAGCTATAGCTGATTCTTTACTATCAAAGGCTGCAAGAAGGGTTCCATCTGCACAATAAACTGAAAAAACATCAGTCGTAAAATTTTCTTCTTTGTGAATCTCTTTTTTCACAAAAGCTAGGGAGGCATTCCCATATTCAAGAAAATCAAAACTTGTAGAATTATCAAACTTCGGCATTTTTATTTTTCGCTTCCAAAACTGATTAACTTATCTTTTATTTTATTATTTTTATCTTTAATTTCAATCTTTTTTGATTCCTCGTTACTAATTGGCTGAGACAAATCAATAAATAACAATCCATTATCCATTGAAGCTTCTTCAACTTCTATGCCATCAGCTAAAATAAAATTTCTTTGGAACTGCCTGGTTGCAATTCCTCTATGTATATATATCTTTTCAGAATCACTATCTTCTCTACCTCCTCTAATTTGAAGTTGATTACCTTCCAAACTTATATCCAAATCTTTTTTGTTGAAGCCTGCAACGGCTATCGTTATTCTGATACTGTTTGGTGATGTTTGTTCGATATTGTATGGTGGATAAGAATCACTTGAAAGTTTTGAAATCCTATCTATTGTTCTTTCAAAATGGTCAAATCCCAATAGAAAAGGGCTATTAAACACTGACATTCTACTCATAAATCCTCAATTCGAGCAATAGATACGAACCTTAAAAAGCATTCTTTTAAAAATTACAATAAATTATTACATAAATCAATTTAATAATCATGACAGAATTAATTTGAATAATATTCTTTGATATATAAATCATTTTAATATTCATACTTATATCAAAAATAAATTTTGGTGGAGCTGGACGGGATCGAACCGACGACCTTCTGAATGCCATCCAGACGCTCTCCCAACTGAGCTACAGCCCCAAAAATATTTTCAGTTATAACTGTAAAAAAAATACGTTCCGATTAAATAACTAGGAATCTGTTTCTCTCTCAATTTCAACAATATCCTCGACGTTAGATTCCTGGGTATCATCATCTTCAGCATTTGTTGATTCGTCATCCTCAATGTCTTGAATTTCAATCTCGTCTGTTTCTTGATTATTTTCAGGTTTTGTAATCTTTGGAGGTCTTCCCCTTCTTGAAACATTAGTTAAAAGTGAGTTTACATCTGCACCACAATTTGGACAGACAATAGGATATTTCCCAAAATCAAAAAAAAGTGTGTTACATTTTGTGCATTTTCTCTTTGCGCCTCTGTCAAGTTTTTCCATAATCAACTTTCATTAATAAAGTAAATAAATTATATATCATATAATAGGAATGAAAAAAACTATTACTCTTAAATCTTCAAAAAGTAAACCACTAAATGGAATCATTAATGTTCCGTCAGATAAATCAATTTCCATTAGATCACTGATAATATCGTCAACATGCCTTGGAAATACAAAAGTTTTCAAGCTCTTAGAGTCCGAGGACGTTATCAACACTTTGAAAGTTCTTAAAAATTTAAAAATTAAAATAATTAAAAAAAATTCTTATTATGAAGTTTTCGGACAAGGAGGGTTTTTTTCTGATCCTCAAAAAATTTTAGATTTTGGAAATTCTGGAACTGGAGTGAGACTAATGGCTGGTCTGCTCAGTACTAGCGAAGTCAATGCAACATTATCAGGTGATCAATCATTATCATCTAGACCAATGAAAAGAATAGTTGACCCTCTACAGGAAATGAATGTGTCTATAAAACACAATGACGGTTTTCTTCCGATTAAAGTTTTCAATAATAATAACCAACATGTTCCAATAAACCATACTTTGAATGTTGGTTCTGCCCAAGTGAAAAGTTGTATTTTACTTGCAGCTTTGAATGTTAAAGGCACAACTAAAATTGTTGAAAAAATTCCATCTAGAGATCACACGGAGATAATGCTTAAATTTTTAGGAGCAAACCTTGTCAAGGAAAAAAATGTGATTAAATTAACTTCACCAAACTTTCTTGAACCTAAAGAATTAAGAATTCCTGGAGATTTTAGTTCTGCTGCATTCGTTATAGTGGCAGTACTTCTCTCAAAAAAAAGTAAAGTAAAATTAAAAGATGTTGGTCTTAATTACTACAGGACTGGTCTACTTGATGTTTTAAAAAAAATGAATGCTAATATAAGTATTAAAAATAGAAGAAATTTTAATGGTGAAGTTGTTGGTGATATTGAAGTCGAAAGTTCCAATTTAGTTGGTACAGTGGTTAATAAAAACATTGTTCCGAGACTTATTGATGAATATCCGATATTATTCGTTGCAGCTTCTTTTGCATCAGGAGTTTCAGAGTTTTATGGTTTAAATGAATTAAAAGTTAAAGAGAGTAATAGACTTGCTTCAATGTCAAATGCATTATCTAAAAATGGGGTGAAGTTGAAATTAGGACACGATTTTATAAAAATTTTTGGGGAAAAAAAACAAGAAGGAGGTAATCAAGTTGAAACAGAGAGCGATCACAGAGTAGCAATGTCAATGCTTATTTTTGGGTTTTTTTCAAATAAGTCTATAGTTATTGATGAAATGGAAATGATAAAAACATCCTTTCCAACTTTCAAAGAACTTTTTCAGAATTTAGGTGCCAAAATTGAATATTTTCAAAAATTGTAAACCGGTAATAGCAATCGATGGAACAGCAGGATCGGGGAAGGGCACACTTGCAATGAATTTATCAGAAAAACTAAATTTTGATCATCTAGACACTGGTCTTCTCTACAGAATTTATGCTTTTGAAAGTATTAAGAAGGGTAAAGGCCAATCACCAACTAATATAGATTTTGATAAATGGTTTAAAAGTACCAAAACATTAGATGTTTTAAGGTCAGAAAAAATTTCCAAGCGTGCATCCCAAATTTCACAATCAAATGAAGTTCGAAAATCACTTGTAAACTTTCAAAGAAACTTTGCCAACAACCCTCCCAATGGTAAAGGTTCTATAATTGACGGCAGAGATATTGGAACAATAATTATTCCCAATGCAGAAGTAAAATTTTTTATAGATGCAGATGTCGAAATTAGAGCCTCTAGAAGAAATCAACAATTAAAACTAAGTTCATCAGAGTATTCTAATACAATTGAAAACATGAGGAAAAGAGATATGGATGATTCTGAAAGAAACATTTCACCCCTCAAGCCTGCGTTTGACAGCTTCAAGATTGATACATCAGAAATAAATGAAACCCAAGTACTTGAGCTAGCATTACAGTATATAAGAAAAAGAACAGATTTTATTTAATAATTGCATATCACTTGAAAATTTTGTAATTGTAATCAATAAATTATAGAGGAAATTAATTGGTAGAAAATTTTAGTGAATTATTAGAGCAAAGCTTATCAGAATTTAAATATAAGGAAGGTCAAATTATTAAAGGTACCGTGCTTTCAATCATTAACGACACAGTTGTCGTAGATGTAGGGTTGAAAGCAGAAGGAAGAATTCCAATAAAAGAATTTCATTCACCTGGAGAGGACCACAGTGTTAAAGTGGGAGATAAATATGACGTCTACCTAGAAAAGCTAGAAAATAAAGAGGGAGAAGCTCTTTTAAGTAGAGAAAGAGCAAGAAAAGAAGAGTCATGGTCAAATCTTGAAAAACAGCAAAATCAAAAAGAGCAGGTAATGGGAGTTATTACTGGAAGAGTTAAAGGTGGATTTGCAGTCGATATTAATGGTGCAGTGGCATTTCTTCCTGGAAGTCAAGTAGATTTAAAGCCAATCAAGGATATTTCACCGCTTTTAAACAAACCTCAACCAATGATAATTCTCAAAATGGATAAATTAAGAGGAAACATAGTTGTTTCCAGAAGAATTTTATTAGAAGAATCTAGAAAAGCTGACAGAAGCAAACTTTTATCTGATATAAATGAAGGGGATAAGTTAAAAGGTATCGTAAAAAATATAACTGATTATGGTGTTTTTGTTGATTTAGGAGGAATGGATGGGTTAATTCACGTTACAGATATTTCATGGGAAAGAGTTAATCATCCCTCTGAAATGTTTAAAATTGGCGATGATATAGAAGTAATTGTAATTAAATATGATAAAGAAAATAATCGCATTAGTCTTGGTCTTAAACAACTAACAGAAGATCCCTGGAAAAATGTTGAAAGCATGTACAAGGTGGGTTCTAAAATTAAATCTAAAATATCAAGCATAGCAGATTACGGAGCATTTATTGAGCTAGAAAAAGGGGTGGAAGGCCTCATTCACACCTCTGAAATGAGCTGGGTAAACAAAAACATAAATCCAAACTCAATTCTCAAAATTGGGGAAGAAGTGGAAGTCATAATTTTAGAGATTGATAATGCCAAAAGAAGAATTAGTTTGGGGCTTAAACAATGTTCTGAGAATCCCTGGAAAATTTTTGCTTCGACAAAAAAAGTAGGAGATATTGCAAATGGTGATATTAAAAATATCACAGATTTTGGAATCTTTGTTGGTTTAACAGAAGAACTTGACGGTTTGATTCATGCATCAGATATATCTTGGGAAGATAGCAGTCCTAAAGCAATCGAAAAATACAAGATAGGTGAAAAAGTTAAATTTAAGATCTTGGATATTGATGTTGAAAAAGAAAGAGTATCATTAGGAATAAAGCAACTTAAAAAAAGTTCCATTAGAGAGGATAAGTTTGTAAACAAAACAATGACTTGCGTTATTGAAAAGATTGACGATGAAAAGATAACTGTGAATTTTGATAAAGATCTGAAAGGATTTGTTAAAAAATCTAATTTAGCAAAAATTAAAACAGAGCAAAATACATCGAGATTTGCTGTTGGTGAAAAAATTGATGCTAAGGTTTTAAAGAAAATTGCAAAAGACGATGCCTATGAATTGTCAATTAAAGACCTGGAAATTCAGGAAGAAAAGGAAGCACTTAAAGAATATGGTTCATCATCCTCAGGAGCTAGTATAGGTGATATAATTGGTGCTGCACTTGAAGAGGGTAAAAAGAATGATAAAAAGTCAAAAGATGAAACCAAATGACTTTTTAGATCAATTTTATTCGCGAAGAAAATCCTTAGTAAAACGTTTATTAATTGCGGCTATTGCGATTCTGATAATAGTAACTGTTTCACTCCAATTTCAAAGTAAAGAAATTTTCATCGCTAAAATTACTGTTGAAGGAATCATAAAAGATAGAGATGACATACTTGAACAACTCGAAAACTTAAATAATGACCAAAATGTTAAAGGACTAATAACTATTATCAATAGTCCAGGAGGAACATATGTCAGTAGCAAAGAAATTCATGAGTCAATTAAAAACTTAAGCAAGAAAATACCTACAGTTGCTTACATGAGAGAAATGGCTACGTCAGGTGGTTATCTGGTTTCACTTAGTTCTGACAGAATTTATGGGAATGAGGGGACTATTACAGGGTCAGTAGGTGTAATACTTCAAACAGCAGATATCAGTCAATTTCTTAGTAAATTAGGAATAAACCCCGTTATTATTAAAAGTGGTGATTTGAAAGCAGTACCTAATCCTGTTGAAAAAATCGATGAAAAAAAACTTAATTACCTCCAAGATGTAATACAAAAAATGCAACTAGAATTTTTAAGTTTAGTTAAAAAAAGTAGAGATATATCAAATTCCACAATAGATTTAGTTTCAGATGGAAGAATTGTGACAGGTAAACAAGCTAAAGATTTAAAGCTCATAGATGCTGTAGGAACTGAAAATGACGCCATGTTGTGGTTAAAGCAAGAAGCAGGGGTGGATGATGATGTAAGAGTCAAAGATTTATCAATTCAAAGTGATATAACTAAAGTATTGAATCTAGGTTTTTTAAAAAAAAAGATTAATTATTTAAATCAAAACTTTTATAATGGTTTTGTCGCTATTTGGATGCCTGGGATATGAAAAAATCAGATATTTTAAAAGAGCTTGAAAGTAAATTCGAGTATTTACCTAGAAGAGAAGTTGAAAGAACACTTGAAAAGATCCTACAATTTTTCGCTTCAAATTTAGCTAAAGGTGCAAGGATTGAAATTAGGGATTTTGGAACTTTTTCAACTAAAATCCGTGAAAGTAGAATAGGACGAAATCCTTCATCAGGAGAAAAAATTGAAATTAAAAAGAAAAATTTTGTACATTTTATACCTGGAAAAAAATTAAGGAAGGAAATAAATGTCATCAAAAATTAAAAAAATAGTTGGTTTTATTTTCTTTTTTTTTTTTTAATTTTTTTTTCCCTTTTTGCTATTGGAAATAAATATTCAGTAAAAATAAATCTATTCCCGTTCCCCTTTTTTTTGGAACTACCCTTGTACATTCTTGTTTTAATACTAATATTTTCAGGATTTTTATTAGGCATAATTTTTTCCTTTTTAAAAAAACTATTAAGATAAAAGTATGAATTTTAAGGATTTTATTTTTTGTGCAATTGATTTTACAGATTTAGAACAATCAAAAAAATTTATATCAAAAATACAAAAACATATCGGAGGAATAAAAATTGGTCTAGAATTTTTTTCTGAAAATGGGCCAAAGGGATTTCTTGAAATAAAAAAGTTTGGTGTACCAATTTTCTTGGATTTAAAACTCAAAGATATTCCAAATACAGTAAAGAGATCGGCCCAGAATTTAATTAATTTGAAACCTGACTATTTATCTATCCATCTAACTGGTGGCTTGAAAATGGTCAAGGATGTAGTTTCGATTAAAAATAATACTAAAATTTTAGGAATTTCAATGCTAACTAGCTTAGAAACATCAGACTTAAAAAGCTTTGGTTATAATTTAAGCAATTTAGCTTTTGTAGAGAATTTAGCAAAAATTGGTGAAAAAGCTGATATAGATGGTTTGGTTTCCTCAGCTCATGAAATACCTCACTTGAAAAAAAAATTAACTAAAACCAATATGATCTTTGTTACACCTGGTATAAGACTATCTAAACACAAAGCAAATGATCAAAAAAGAATTATTTCTCCTGGTCAGGCAATAAAAAATGGCTCTAATATGTTAATAATTGGAAGATCAATTACACAATCGACCAACCCAATCAATTCAATAAAGAAAATTTTAGAGGATATAGAAAAACACTATGAAGATTAAAATTAAATTGTGTGGACTAAGAGATAAAGAGTCAATTTTAGCGGGTTCAGATGCTAATTATATTGGGTTTGTTTTCTATCAAAAATCTCCAAGATTTATTAATGCTCTAGAAGCAAAAAGACTCAGACCTTATATCAATGATAATCAAAAGCTTGTTGGATTATTTGTAGATGCTGATTTAAATTTAGTAAATCATATTTCTGAAACTTTAAATTTAGATGTTATTCAACTTCACGGAAATGAAGATTTAGTTTATATAAATGAAATTAAGAAGTTAAAAAAACCGATCATAAAAGCAATACCAATAAAAGAATATTCTGATATTAAAAAAGCTAGCAAATTTGAAAAATTATGCGATATGATCTTATTTGATACAAAAAGTGAATCTGAAGTTAGCGGAGGGACAGGAATTTCATTTGATTGGGAACTCCTAAAAGGATATGATCCACGAGGAGAATGGATTCTAGCAGGGGGGTTAAACGAAAATAATATCTCTAGGGCTTTAAAGATTACCAACGCTAAGTTTATTGATGTTTCATCAGGAGTAGAGAAGTCAAAAGGAGAAAAATGTCAAAAAAAAATCAAAAGTTTCATTAGGTGTGTAAAAGATTATGAAAAAAAAAGATAAAATTAACTATTATAAATTTCCTGATAAACACGGTAGATTTGGAAAATTTGGAGGAAGGTTCGTCGCGGAAACACTCATGCCCCTTCTACTTGATGTTGAAAAAAAATATAAAGAAGTAAAAAAATCAAAAGAGTTCAAAAGCGAACTTAACTATTATTTTGAAAATTACATAGGAAGACCCAGTCCACTCTATCATGCGAAAAGAATTTCAAAAGAGATTGGAGATGTAAAAGTATATTTTAAAAGGGATGAACTAAATCATACTGGTGCTCACAAAATTAATAATTGTGTAGGACAGATACTCTTGGCCAAAAAAATGGGAAAAAAAAGAATTGTAGCAGAGACTGGTGCTGGACAACATGGGCTTGCAACGGCAACAGTTTGTGCTCTTTTTAACTTAAAATGTGTTGTATATATGGGTGCTTTAGACATAGAAAGGCAAGCACCGAATGTTTTTAAAATGAAATTGCTTGGAGCTGAGATTATTCCGGTAAAATCAGGAACATCTACTCTAAAAGACGCCATGAATGAAGCGTTGCGAGATTGGGTATCCAATGTGAAAGACACATTTTATGTTATAGGAACCGTTGCAGGACCACATCCATATCCGATGATGGTAAGAGATTTCCAATCAATAATTGGAATTGAAGCAAAGAAACAAATCCTTAAAATTGAAAAAAAACTTCCTGATTTATTACTAGCTTGTATTGGAGGAGGGTCAAATGCTCTTGGTCTTTTTTACCCATTTCTTAACAACAAAAATGTTGAAATTATAGGAATTGAAGCAGGAGGAAAAGGGATAAATTCTAACATGCATGCAGCTTCTTTATCAAGAGGGAAACCAGGGTTTTTGCATGGTAATTATACATATTTACTTCAAAACGAAGAAGGACAAATTAATGATGCACATTCAATATCTGCAGGGTTGGATTATCCTGGTATTGGACCCGAACATTCATGGCTTAAGGAAACAGGAAGGGTAAATTATTTTAGTGCAACAGACAAAGAGGCACTAAATGCATTTAAAATTTGTTCAAAATTAGAAGGT
The DNA here is from genome assembly GCA_902569095.1 of uncultured Alphaproteobacteria bacterium. Classification (GTDB taxonomy): domain Bacteria; phylum Pseudomonadota; class Alphaproteobacteria; order Methylaequorales; family Methylaequoraceae; genus Methylaequor. The sequence goes on along the minus strand of CACFSX010000003.1, from coordinate 54,828 downwards.
ATAATCCCTGCTCTTGAACCATCTCATGCTTTGGCATACCTTCTAAAAAATGCTCAAAAATTTAAGAAAAATCAAATTATTATAATGAATATGTGTGGTAGAGGAGATAAGGATATTTTTTCAATCTCAGATAGCTTAGGAGTAAAAATTTAGGATTTAAATGCAAAATAGGATAGATAATAAGTTTTTAGCTTTAAAAAAAATTAATGGAAAAGCTCTTGTTGCATTTGTCACATCAGGTGATCCAAATCAAAAAATTTCAAAAAAAATATTAAATGTTCTTAGGAATCAAAAAATTGATCTAATTGAAATAGGCTTTCCATTCTCTGATCCTATGGCTGACGGACCTACCATCCAAAAGTCAAGTCAAAGAGCAATTAAAGCTGGTGCTAACATTGACAGTACTTTCGAGTTAGTGAAGAATTTCAGAAAAAATGAAGAAGATATCCCAATTGTTCTGATGGGATATTTCAATCCAATTTTCCAATATGGTCTAAAAGATTTTTTTTTAAAATGTAGCAAAGTTGGAATAGATGGTTTGATAATTGTCGATTTACCACCTGAAGAAGACCATTATATAAACAATTATACGAAAAAATATAATGTTCATAATATTAGATTACTAACACCCACAACACATAAGGAAAGATTAAATAAAATTCTCCAGCAAACGAGCGGTTTTTTATACTATGTTTCAGTTATGGGCATCACAGGAACAAAAAAACCGTCTATAATTGAAGTTAAAAAATCAGTGAACAAAATCAGAAAAATTTCAAAATTACCCATATGTGTTGGATTTGGTATAAAGAACAAAAATCAAATACAAAGCTTGAATAAATTCTCAGATGGATGTGTAGTTGGATCAGCCATAGTAAGCTTTATTGAGGATTATGATAAAGGAAAATATTCCGAAAATCAGATGTTGAAGAACATATCCGATTTCTTAGCAAATTTAAAAAAATAATGGTAAATTATTTATATGAACTGGATAACTAATTTTGTAAGGCCGAAACTTCAAGCCTTCGTTGGGAAAAAAGAAGTTCCCGACAATTTATGGGAAACATGTCCAAAATGCTCCCAAATGTTATTGAGAAAAGAACTTATATCTAATCAATATGTTTGTAAACATTGTGATCATCATTTTAGAATTAGTTCAAAAGAAAGGTTAGAATTATTCTTAGGAAAAAGTTATATGATTATGGATACACCTAAAATCAAACCAGATCCACTTAACTTTAAGGATAGTAAAAAATATACAGAAAGATTAAAAAACGCTCAAAAGAAAAACCAAACTAATGATTCCGTTATTGTAGCATCAGGAACTATTAATGGAAAAAAAATTGTAACAGCAATTTTTGATTTTAATTTTATGGGCGGTTCAATGGGTATGGCTGCTGGTGAAGCAATAATAACTGCGTGTGATTTTGCAAAAAAAAATAACTTACCGTTAATTATATTTAGCTCATCAGGTGGCGCACGGATGCAGGAAGGAATTTTATCTTTAATGCAAATGCCAAGAACTGTTATAGCTATTAATTCATTCGGAAAGCTAAATTTACCTTTTATTTCTGTTCTTACCGATCCGACAACCGGAGGTGTTTCAGCATCATTTGCAATGCTTGGTGATATAATAATTGCTGAAAAGGATGCTACTATTGGTTTTGCAGGAAGCAGGGTTATTGAGGACACAATTAAAGAAAAATTACCACAAAACTTTCAAAAATCAGAGTATCTTATGGAAAAGGGCATGATCGATCTTGTTGTTCACAGAAAAGAACTTAAGAAAAAAATTGAAGATTTATTGGATTTCCTTGTAGCTTGATTTAAAAGTGGACAAATCTGCAAAAATTTTAAAGAGACTTGAACTTTTACATCCAAAAAAGATTGATTTATCTCTTAAACGTCTAACTAAATTGCTTAATAAATTAGACAATCCTCATCTGAAATTATCTCATGTAATTCATGTTGCTGGAACCAATGGTAAAGGTTCCGTAACTTCTTTTTTAAGGTCAATATTTGAGTTTTCAAATTACAAAGTTCATACATACACATCACCTCATCTAATAAATTTCAACGAAAGAATAAGGTTAAATTCTAAACTAATAAGTAACTATCACCTAAGCACACTTTTAGAGGAATGTGAATTTTATAATAAAGGAGAAGAGATTACTTTTTTTGAAATTACAACCGCTGCTGCACTTTTGGCGTTCAGTAGAATTGAATCTGATATTATTCTACTGGAAACTGGACTAGGTGGAAGATTTGATGCTACCAATGTTGTTGAAAATAAACTCTGCAGTGTCATCACTCCAATTTCAATGGATCATATGAATTTTCTTGGGTCAACAATTGAAAAAATTGCTAAAGAAAAATTAGGAATTTTAAAAAATTCAAAAAAGATAGTCCTATCAAAGCAACATTCAGTCGTTAGGAAATTAGCAAGAGTTGAAGCAAAAAGAATGAAGATCGAGCTATTAGAAGAAGGGTCAAATTGGAAAATTAGAGAAAAAGATTTTATAAAGAAAAACTTTAGTATGTTTTTTGAAAAGGCAAATTATAATTTTAATTTTCCTGAACTTTTTGGTGAACATCAGATAGATAACGCTTCAACAGCTGTAGCAACGGTATTATCACTTGGAAGAAAAGATATTTTAAATAAAAATATTAATGCAGGAATTGTGTCAGCAAAATGGCCAGCAAGAATGCAAAATCTTAAAAATGGTAATTTATCCTCATATATGGGGAAAAAATTTGATATCTGGCTAGATGGAGGTCATAACCTGGAAGCATCTAATATACTTAAAAAAATAATTGACAAGTGGAAAGAAGAAAATGTTTTTTTAGTAATAGGCATGATGGTTGGAAAAGACCCAAATTCATTTATAAAAAAATTAATTCAAAATCTTTCAGCAATCTTTCTTTTACCAATACCAGACCATCAATATATAAAGCCATATGAAATGAAAAACATTATAAAAAATGAGATCAATTCAAAAATTAGCATTGAATGTTCATTAGATATAAAAGAAGTTCTAAAAACAATAAAGGAAACTTATGCTAGCGGAAAGTTAGTTATATGTGGTTCATTATATTTAGCTGGAGAGGTTCTAAAACAAGATGGTTTCAAGATTAACTAAATTTTTGATTTGAACCAAGCTACTATCTCATTTTTTGGTAAAAGACCTACTTTTGTATCAAGTAAATTGCCATCTTTAAATAACAGCAATGTTGGTATACTTCTTATAGAGTATTTCATAGCTAAGTCTTGGTTTTCGTCTAGGTTAACTTTTACAATACTAATCTCCTTTATCATTTCATCTGAAAGTTCCTCTAATATTGGCGTTAGCATTTTACATGGACCACACCATTCTGCCCAGAAATCCACTATTACCGGGAGATTTGATTTGAGAACTTCATTTTCAAAATCATTTTCATTGCAATTTTTAATTGTTGTCATTTTTATACTCCATTAATTTTCAAAAAGTTTTTTTGATAAATTCTTATCAAATTGAATTGGATGCGCATTGGGGTTTTTATAGTAATCATTTAAAAAGTTAATGTAAATATTATACTGATCTATTTGTTCTTTTAAATCATTTCCTAAATCATTTTCTTCAATTTCTAAGGATAATGAATCTGCCTCCTCCATAGCAGCTGGAATTGTTATAAATTTCTTTTTCTCTAAAGAACAAATTCTTTCTGAAATTTTTTTATGAAGCAATTTAAAAATTTTTCTAGGAAGTTCCTCCGGATAATTTCTATAAATATGACGCGCTGCAAAAAATCTTAACCGCTGATCTTTAAATTTTTCAGCAAAACTCCACTTCTGGTCCCATTCCTCCTCATGAAACCTGTTCATAATTCTTGAATCATTGTAATTGATTTTTTGAGAATAAATTGTCTCTTCTTCTAATTTTATCTCCTGAGATTGATTTTCGTTATAATCCATTGATTCTTTTTCCAAAATTTTGTTGAGATTGAGGAGAAATTCTTTTTTCTGTAGCTGCATACATTTTAAATTTATTTCATCATCTGTTAATTCACTGTAAGGACTAAGATTTCTTGCAAAAGATTTATCCAAAATAGATGGCTGTTTATTAAGTTTAATTTTTCTAAAAAAAGATTTTGATCTATATATTTCTCCAAGTTCATCGATTCCATAATTAACAATTTCTGAGGTATCATACTTAAGATCAAATCCAATCATTTGATTTTTGTAAACTGGATGTTTTAAAAGATTTTTTACTAGATAAACTCTATGCTTGTTAAAAATGTAGTTGTGCATAGTGAAAATATTTTGGTCAATAATTTTGTTTTCTAATTTTCCAGGATAAGAGTTGCTAATAAATATTTTGAAGAGGTCGTAATTTTTTTTTAACAGCATTTCTAGAAGTTTCATTGTTGTTTCAACGTCTGCAATTGCTTCGTGTGCATTTTCTGACTCAAAGTAATTTGCTTTTGCCAAACTCTCCAACCTGAATGTTATCTTACCTTCATCACTTTCTTCTACATTTAAAGTATTTTTTCTAAAAGCATGAACTAGTGTAACAAAATTAAGGACGTCAAGCCTCGAGTTCCCTTTTGAATTTGTTAAGTAAGGAAAAATAAAGTGTTCCCAAAGTGTTTGTCTAAAAAATTCTTCATCAAAATTTATGGAGTTATACCCAACGAAAAAAGAATCATTAAATTTTGATAAAAATTTATGCATTTCCATTGTCATTTCGTAGTTACTCATTTTCTCTGAAAGAATATCTGAAATCTTTAATTTATTAACTCTCAATGCATTAATTGAAGGAACAATATCTGGATTAATGCGCGATTTTAAATTTAATTTTTTAATAGCTTTTAGATTTTGATCATAAATAATTATTCCCGCTTGAAGTATTTGGTCAAATCTTGAGCTTCTCCCAGAAGTTTCAAAATCATAAACTATAAAATTATTCACAATAACTTTCCTTGAATTTTTTAAGATCTTTCACAGTTCCAATATGAAACCATTGATTTTTATCTACATAGCCAAATAGTCTACCTTTATCTAAAGATTTTAAGATCTGTTCCCTTAAGGAAAAGTAATTTTTTTTTATATTCTTAACGACATCCTGTTTGATTATTTGAAGTCCAGTATACGCATACATAGGATTTTGATTTTTTTCTAACTTACAGGATGAGGAATTATGCCTTTCAAGATCAAAATCACCATTACCGTTGTAACCAAAAAAATCTTCTTTTTTTTTTAAACACAATAGCATATCCATTTTATATGGGTTCCATAAACTAATAATTTTATCAATTGATCTATAATTTTTATCATACCAAAAAATATCTCCATTTATGAGGACGATAGGCGTATTCTTTAAAAAATAATTTTCATTAATTGCATTTAACAAGCCCCCTCCTGTCTCGAGTCTATCAGGTTCGACAATTACTTTAACTGAATCAAAATCTCTTGTTTCGTTTATTATTTTTTCTGGATGACGGTAAGCATTCACAACAATATTCCTGAATTTGGATTCAATTAATTTTTCAATTATATTTTTTAGAAGACTTTTATTATTAATTTTTACAAGTGGCTTGGGTGTGGTCTCTGTTAGTGGTAACATCCTCTTCCCCAATCCAGCTGAAAATATCATTGCCTGCGAAATCATAACAAACCCAATGGTTTTTCTAAAATCTTATATAAAGGGCTAAATTTGTTTTTTTTTAAATTAAATTCAAGCAAACGTAAAACTCTTGGAATATGTTTGATATAATTTTTCTTATTATCTCGTATTTCAAGTCTCTTAAAAATTCCCAAAACCTTAAGATGTCTTTGGATTGCTACAACATTGTACGAAAATAAAAATAAATCTTTATCAACAGATACACAATTGTCTAAATAATATTTAATCAAAAAATTCTCTGTTCTCTTTTCCACGTCTATTCTAGCATCCTGTGCAAGTGAAACAACATCATATACACATGGACCTACTAAGGCATCCTGATAATCAATCCAACCACATTTGAAATGCTTGTCTTTTTCTTTAAGATAAAATAAGTTATCAACATGATAATCTCTATGAATAAAGACTTTCGGCAATAAATACACTTTATCTAGAAAGCCTGAAAAAATTGAATTAAATTCATTTTTTAATAATTCAACTCTTTTTTTTGACATATCTAAATACCAATCGAAAAATAAATTTGATTCATCAAAAAAGATTTTTTTGCTGTAGTGAACAAGTTTTTTATCAATTTTTTTTTTATGAATGTAGAGGAGTGCGTCCAAAGCAACTTTGTACAATTTTATTTTGTTAGATGTTTTTAATACTTCACTAAATTTATTTTTATTAAAATTTTCTATAATTAAAATATCATCTTCTTTCAGATCTTTAATAATCTCCGGAATAGTTACATGTTCTTTTAAAAGATAAGAAATTTTTAAAAATCTTTCTAAATTCTCCGAATTTTTATCCACCATTAACACATTTGTATTATTTTGTTGTTTAATCAAAAAATATTTTCTATCTGAAGCATCGCCAGCTAAGAATTGTAAGTTATCGAATTTTATTTTTTTATGATCTAATTTTTTGGTTATTTCATCTATCATTTTAAGGGGTCAAGTTCACAAATTTTATTTTTATTTATACTCCTAACAGTTGCATATCTTAATAAAGATTCGTCTTCATCAAGATGTATTTCAATTCTTTTATGAGGTAAATACTCAGTTATAATTTCGGGCCATTCAACTATTACGCAGTCTAAAAGTGCCAATTCAAAATCCAATTCAAAAATTTCTTTTTTATTGCTAAGCCTAAATAGATCATAGTGCCAAACTTTTATGTTTTTTAAATCATAAATATTAACAAGTGAAAAGGTAGGGCTTAAGACTCTTATTTTTTTTTTGGATAGATTGTTAATTATTAAACTAGCCAAAGTAGTTTTTCCGACTCCCAGTTTTCCTCTTAAAGATATAAAACTTTTAGGTTCAATTCTTTTGGCAATTTTTTGTGCTAATTTTTGAGTTTCACTAAGGTTAACCAAATTAATTTTAAATTCATCTTTCATTTTTATTAATTATTCTAATATAAATAAGTAATTAATGTTTATAAAACAAAAAAAACAGTTATGAATAAAACTTTAACAGATGTATTAGTTATCGGAGCTGGTCCTGTAGGGCTGTTTTCAGTTTTTGAGCTTGGACAACTTGGGATGAAATCATGTGTTGTCGATTCACTTGATATTATTGGTGGACAATGCTCATCTTTGTACCCGGAAAAACCTATATATGATATTCCTGCATACCCTGAAATATCTGGTCAAAAACTTATTGATAACCTTTTCAGTCAGATCAAACCATTTTCACCAAAATTTATACTGGGAGAAAGAGTTGAAAAAATTACTAAAGAAAACGATGAATTTCTAGTTTTTACCTCAAATAACAAATCAATCAGATGTAAATGTATTTTAATAGCAGCCGGCAACGGAGCTTTTGGACCCAATAAACCACCTCTGAAAGACATTGAAGAATATGAAAATAAATCAATTTTTTATCATATAACTAATAAATCTATTTTTAAAAATAAAAAAATAGCAATTGCTGGTGGCGGTGACTCAGCCGTAGATTGGGCGATTGAACTGTCTTCAGTTGCAGAGAAAGTATTTTTTATTCATAGAAGAAGAAAATTAAGGGCTGCACCCCACAGTGTTGAAAAACTTTTTTCACTTGAAAAGGAAGAAAAAATTAAAACAATAATACCTTTTCAAGTTCACTCTCTTCAAGGTTCTAAAGGAGAAATCAACACATTGACTGTTAGCAACCTTGATGAAGAAAAAATAGACCTTAAGGTAGATTATTTTCTTCCTTTTTTTGGCCTTTCCTCTGAATTGGGTCCTATTAAAGATTGGGAATTGGAAATTGAAAAAAATCTATTGAGCGTTGACCAATCAAGTCTTCAAACATCCGCTAAAGGTATATTTGCGATTGGAGACATATGTGATTATCCCGGCAAGCTTAAACTAATTTTGACTGGCTTTTCCGAAGCTGCAATGGCTGCTCATAGTTGTCACAAAAAAATTTTTCCAGATAAAGTTCTTCATTTTGAATACTCAACTACATCGGGTATTAAAAAACTATAGTTTTGTTAATATCTATATTCTTCACTTTTATATGGTCCACCTACAGGAACATTTATGTAATCTCCTTGGTTTTTTGACAATTTGGTTAACTTAGCTCCAATTTTATCAAGATGTATCCTAGCTACTTTTTCATCTAGTTTTTTTGGAAGAACATAAACTTTATTTTTATATTTACTATAATTTTTCCATAACTCTATTTGAGCCAAAACCTGATTTGAAAAAGAAGCTGACATAACAAAGCTTGGATGACCGGTTGCACATCCTAAATTTACTAAACGACCCTCTGCAAGAACAATTATTTTCTTTCCATCAGGAAATTCAATTTCGTCAACTTGTGGTTTTATGTTATCCCACTTATAATTTTTAAGAGCTTCAATCTGAATTTCGGAATCGAAGTGTCCAATGTTACATACAATACTTCTGTCTTTCATTTTTCTCATATGATCTATAGTTATTACATCAACATTTCCGGTGGCTGTCACAAAAATATCTGCTTTATCCGCAACATCATCCATAGTGTTAACTTCAAACCCATCCATAGCAGCTTGGAGAGCACAAATAGGGTCTATCTCAGTTACAACTACCCGACATCCTGCATTTCTTAGACTTTCTGCAGAACCTTTGCCAACATCACCATATCCTGCAACAAGTGCGACTTTTCCAGCCATCATAACATCGGTTGCCCTTCTTATTCCATCAACTAAGCTTTCTCTACAACCGTATTTATTATCAAACTTAGATTTTGTGACTGAATCATTAACATTTATAGCAGGTACTAAAAGTTGATTGTTTTTTTCCATTTCTAAAAGCCTCAAAACACCTGTTGTTGTTTCTTCTGACAAACCTTTAACTCCATCGAGAAGATGAGGATATTTCTCATGCATAATTTTTGTAAGATCTCCTCCATCATCTAGTATAAGATTGGGTTTCCAGTCATTAGGCCCTGTAATTGTTTTTTCTATACACCACCAAAATTCTTCTTCAGTTTCACCTTTCCAAGCAAAAACAGGAATTTTGCTTTTGGCAACAGCTGCAGCTGCTTGATCTTGAGTAGAATAAATATTGCAAGAGCTCCACCTAACAGAAGCTCCTAAGTCTATAAGCGTCTCAATCAAAACTGCGGTTTGTATCGTCATATGTAAGCATCCAACAATTCTAGCACCAGCAAGAGGTTTTTCATCTTTAAATTCTGATCTTAACTGCATAAGCCCAGGCATTTCCGTTTCAGCAATTTTAATCTCTTTTCTTCCCCAATCAGCTAAATTTATGTCTTTAATTTTAAAATCATCCATATTTTTTTTCTCTTATCCTTTTATTAATTTCTTGGTTGTAGTTGTACAAAATATTTTTTACCACCACATTATCATCCTGTTTAAAAATATCATCTGAAATTTTTTTTACTTCATTTGAATTTACTTGACTTAAATATTGCTTTACTTTCAATATTCGGGATGTACTCATTGACAGTGTTCTTATACCCATTCCAATAAGAATTGAAGTAAATAATGTATCTCCGGCCATCTCTCCGCAAATACTTACAGGAATTTTATTTCTGTATGCTGACCTAGCAGTCATGTGGATTAGTTTTAAAACAGACAGGTGTCCAGGATCATATATTTTAGCAACTTCCTCATCACCTCTATCTATGGCTAAAGTGTACATTGTTAAATCATTCGTACCAATCGCAAAAAAATCACAATTTTTAGCTAACTCCTCAGAAATCAATGCCGCAGCCGGTGTTTCAATTAATACTCCAATCTTTGGAGTAGTAATCTTTAACCTTTTATTTTTTTTTAATAAATCCTTTTTTACTTCTGTTATTATTTTTTTTGTCTCAATTAACTCTGATACATTTGAAACCATTGGTAACATTATTCTTATATTGCCGTACGAGCTTGCCCTTAGGATAGCCGTAATTTGTCTTTTAAAAATTTTTGGAAAAGCTAGCGTCAGCCTTATAGCTCTTAACCCCAAAGCAGGATTAGGTGATTTTGTTAAATATTTTTCTATAGATGGTACTTTTTTATCATTACCAACGTCTAATGTTCTAATTGTTAGTGGCTTACCTTTCAAATGCATAACAGTTTTTTTAATTGAATTAAATTGATCTTGTTCAGAAGGTATAGTTTTTTTGTTCATAAAAAGATACTCAGTCCTGTATAAACCAATACCATCTATTCCTTTTTTCATTGATATTTTAACTTCATCAGAATCATCAACATTAGCCTCAATTCTTACTCTTTTTTTATCGTTAGTAACTGGAATGGTCTTAATAAATGAATTTAACTTTTGATCCTCATATTTTTTTTCTTCAATTTTTTTTTTATATATTAATATCGTCTTTTTTGAAGGATTCTTGATCAATAATCCTCTATCACCGTCTATTACAATTTTTTCGCCGTTTTTGAGATATTTAATAGCGTTTTTTACACCAACTACAGTTGGAATAGACAAAGACCGAGCTACTATTGCAAAATGACCCTCAGGGCCTCCAAACATACTTGCTAGGCCCAAAAATTTAATTTTTGCATTAGCCAATAGATCAGATGGACTCAACTCAGACGAAAATAATATCTGATTATTTTTAATACTGGTCTGGACTTTTTTTTTTTGAAGGTTTTCAATTATTCTTGTACAAACATCTCTCACATCATCAAATCTGTCTTTTAGGTAGTCGTCCTTTATGCGTTTAAAAATTTTTGAATGCTTATTAAGAACTTCATCAACTGCATATTCTGCATTTATTAGATCCTCTCTTATTCTTTGTTTTGCGTCCTTCATAAGTGATGATGACCTAATAATTGAAATATTAGCCTCTAACATAAATTTCATCTCTTTATAGATATCATTTTTATGGTGACTTATTTTCTTGATAATCTTTTTGATGTCTAAAATAGAGACTTTAACTGCTTTTTCCAATCGTATTATTTCTTTTTGTACTGATGATATGGAAATGTTATATCTTACATTAGAAAGATTTGTTTTTTGTTTTACTAAACAGTTTCCTATCGCATATCCACTTGAAACCCCAATTCCTTTTAAAACCAACTCTTTATCTGTATTCTCTGATAAAGGTTTTTCTTCTCCAAAATTATTTTTTATTAAACTAATTAGTTTATTTAAATCCTTTTCTGAATTATTTCCAATACATTGAACTTTTATTTCCGTTCCTTTAGAGGCAGCCAAAGTCATTAAACCCAGAAGAGAGGAACCGTTTACAACCTTTGAACCTTTTTTAACAATAAACTTTGAGTCACATTTGGAAGTTAATTCCACAAATTTTGCTGCAGCTCTCGCATGAATTCCTAGCTTATTAGTTATTAATATTTTTCTTTCTACTTTTTTTTGTTCCAATCTTTTCTTTCCTCAAAAAATGCTGAAGCGACGTTTATATATTTTCGGCCTGACTCCTGTGAAATCGCGATTATCTCTTTAATTGACTTTTTATCCCTTATGGACATCATTTTAATCAACATTGGTAAATTTACACCAGCTACAACTTCAATTTTTTCGTTATCCATAACGGAAATTGCAAGATTTGACGGAGTTCCACCAAACATATCTGTTAAAACAATTACACCTTTGCCTGCATCAACTTTTTTTACTGAGTCAAGAATTTGTAATCTTTTTTTCTCCATATCATCTTCAGGAAAAATAGATATTGCTATCAGGTTTTCTTGAGGACCAACAATGTGTTGAATGACACTGAGCATCTCTTTTGCAATATTTTCATGACTTACTAAAACTACACCAATCATTTTGCTATATCTCTATGTTCTATAAAAATTCTCAATTTTTTATTATTATTAATTAAACTAAGGAAATGTTCACTGGATACAACAGATCTATGGACTCCGCCTGTACAACCAAATGCTATGGTGATATGTTCCTTTCCCTCTTTTTTATATCCCTCAAGAATATTATTAAACAGTAGCAAAAGAGTATCAAAAAAAAAATCAAAATACTTCTGTTTTTTAACAAAATTTATAACTTTAAAGTTTTTACCATCAAATTTTTTAAGGTTTTTTTCATAAAATGGGTTCCTTAAAAACCTCATATCGAAAACAATATCTGCTTCTCTTGGTAATCCAAATTTATATCCAAAAGAAATAATTCTCAAATTAATTTTTGAGTCGGAGTGTTTTTTAAACAAAATTTGCATCTCATTTTTAAGACGATTTAAAGTAAATTTTGATGTATCAATGTAGTAGTCATTTATATTCAATAACGGTTTAAGCCAATTCCTCTCTGCTTCAATTTTTTCTACAATTGGTAAGTCTAGTTTTAAAGGGTGCACTCTTCTACTTTCTTTAAACCTATTCAATAAAGTTGTGTTGTCGCAATCAAAAAAAATGACTGAAAGAGTTAAATTCTTTTTTTTTTGGGAAATCTCTTTAGCTACTTTTTTTGGATCAAAGTCTCTTGTTCTAACATCAATTCCGACGGCAAGATTTCTTTTTATCTTCGTGTTTATTATATTACTCAAAAGGTAGGTCGGTAAATTATCGATTGCCTCAAAACCCATATCTTCAAAAATTTTTAATGCTGATGACCTTCCAGCACCTGACAATCCAGTAACTATGAAAACCTTATATTGTTTCTCTAATCTCATTTAATTTTACTTTAATCTTTGCAACTGCCGATGAATTTTTTCCTTCAATATTGATGATAGGAATCTTAATTCCCAGTATTCTAAAAGAACTATCCTTTGGAAACCTTTCATTATTATTGCTTTTCAAATTAACAACTAATCGCAATTTTATTCTCTCGACGAAAGGAACTGTAATTATTCCAATCTCTCTTACTTCAAGCAAACCCTTAATTTCTGGAGGACAGTAAAGATAAATATTATTTGAATTTTTTCTACAAATCGAAATATCATCTGAAATTAAAGTTGCACCATTGTCAATCAATCTCAATGCTAAATCTGATTTTCCAGAACCTGAATCACCCAAAATCAACACTCCGTTATCATCTATTACCACAGACGTGCTATGAATTCTCTTTAAATTCATTTTACTCGATAAAGTTCTCTTTCAATTTTTCATTTAAAACCATAACAGGAACTTTCTTTTTACTTCCGTCATTTAGTGAAAACTCAACTTTAAAAGAAGATCCATCATCAAGTTTTTTTTTTAAACCCATTAACATTAAATGAGTTCCGCCAGGTTGAAAAAAAACTTGCTGTTTAGATTTTATTAAAAAATTTTCTTTCTTTTTCATTTTTATGATTTCGTTTTCGGTCTCAATTTCATGAATTTCAGCTTTTGAAGCCACTTCAGTAGATATTGATTCTATTAAGAAATCCTTATTTGTATTATTGAAAATAGAAACATATACAGCACATGCTCTTTGACCATTAAAAGTCTCAAATGTGTAAGCTCCGTGAAAGACTATAGAATCTTGATTTGAATTTACAGAATTTGAGAATATTAAAAGAAATATAAATTGTATGTATTTGAAATTTTTCATTTAAATTAAATCCTGAAGTTATTATACATAATATATTAAGAGAAAAGAATGAAAATTAATTACGCCACAAGACAATTAATTAGGTCCTCTTCAAGAGGATACTTATCAACTAGTTTCGATCCAATGAGCTTTGGAGCTAAAAAAATTAATGTTAAGCAAACCTTTCCTTATTCAACTTTCACCCTTACGGCGTTTGATTATGACTTAAGTCCTATTGTTCTACTTTCAAAGTTATCTGAACACACCACCAATATTTCTAAAGATAATTTGGTTTCACTGATGCTTTGTGAAGAACAAAAGCTGTATCCCTATTTCCCTAAATTTAAAAAAAATCCTTTTAATTATGAAGATCCAATGTCAAGACCAAGAGTAACATTAATAGGAAAATTAAAAATAACGAGAAATTTAAATCACAAAACTAGATTTTTAAATAGACATCCAACATCTAATTTGTACGCCAACTTTTCCGACATGAATTTTTATAGATTAGATATAATAGGAGCCCATCTAATAGGTGGATTTGCTAGTGTAAAGTGGTTTTCAAAAAAGGACCTTATATGTAATAACTTCAAAAATTTTCAAGAATCTGAAAATAGCATCATATCACATATGAACGACCATCATAAAGAATCAATCGATTTGTATGTTAAAAAGTTTATCAAAGGGATTTCTCTAAGCCTAAAAAAAAATTGGCAGCTTATCGGAGTTGATCCAGACGGATTTGATCTAAGAAAAAAAGACATGGTTATGAGATATTGTTTTGAAAGGTCGATTAATAACGCATCAAAATTAAGAGGCATTTTTGTAAAACTGCATAAGCAAGCATCTATTTCTCAATGAGCATCATCCCAACTATTTCCAACACCTATATCAACTTTGATTGGCACTTTTAAAGAGATAAAATTTTTATGTGAACTTGTCATTATTTCAGGAATCTTGTTTTTGATTATATCTATTTCACTTTGAGGAGATTCAAATAATAGTTCATCATGAACCTGTAGTAATATCTTTGTCTTTAATTTCTCATCTATTAAAAATTTCTGAACCCTTGGCATTGCTAATTTTATCATGTCTGCAGCTCCACCCTGAATAGGAGCATTAATAGCAGATCTTTCAGCAAAATTTTTTCTTGTAACAACCTTATCATTTATAAATGGAATAAATATCCTTCTCCCAAAAGGTGTTTTGACATAACCATTCGATCTACATTCTTGAATCGTGTTTCTCATATAATCTTTAATGCCCGGATATTTTTTGAAATATTGATCCATGTACATTTTTGCTTCACTATTTGGGATTTCTAGTTGTAAAGCTAAACCATAGGCAGAAATTCCATATATAATTCCAAAATTAATTATCTTTGCCTTTCGTCTAAATTCATTAGTAACTTTGTCTTTTGAAATCTGAAAGACTTCCATAGCTGTAACAGTATGAATATCACTATCGTTTTCAAAAGCATTTATTAAAGTTTTTATGTTTGCAACATGCGCTAAAATTCTTAATTCAATTTGAGAGTAGTCAATTGAGATGATTCGATTTTTTTCATCACATATAAATACTTTTCTTATTTCCCTTCCTTCCTCTGTTTTAATTGGGATATTTTGTAGATTAGGATCATTTGATGAGAGTCTGCCAGTTAAAGTACTCGCCATGCCAAACGATGTGTGAATTCTATTTGTTTTTACATTTTCTCTTGACAATAAACCCTCACAATATGTACCCCTCAACTTTGAATATTGTCTCCAATCCAAAACTAAGGATGCAATATTAAAATTTTCAGCTTTTAATTTTTCGAGAACTTTAACATCAGTTTGATAGTTCCCACTTTTACCTTTTTTACCATAAGGAAGTTTAAGCTTATCAAATAAAACTTCTCCCAACTGCTTTGGTGATCCTATGTTAAAATCCTCTTTGCTCAACTTAAAAATTTCCCTTTCTATCATTGACATTTTTTCTAAAAATTCTCCAGAAAGTTTGGTTAATTTAGGATTATCAACTTTACATCCGGCAATCTCCATTTCTGCAATTACTTCTATCAATGGTTTTTCAACATAAAAATAAAAGTCATAAAGTCCTTCCTTGATTAATAAAATTTTAAGGATTTCCCACAACCTATAGGTGACATCTGCATCTTCAGCAGCATAATTTTTTGCTTTATCTGCAGAAACTTCTGAAAACAAAATTTTTTTTTTTTCAACTACGGTTACATCTGAGTATTTAATAGTATCATGAAATAAAAAATCAGATGACAGTTCGTCTAATCCGTGTCCTCTTTGACCAGTTCTCAAAACATATGACATAAGCATAGTATCGTCCATATTATTCACGCTGACGCCTAGTCCCTTGAGAATTATGAAATCATATTTAATATTTTGTCCGATTTTCAATATTGAGTTATCCTCTAAAATTATTTTTATTTTTTCAATAAAGACATTTAAATCTAATTGTTTTTTCAAGCCTTTATGATTTAAAGGGATGTAACAAGCTTGGCTATTCTCTATCGACATTGAAAAACCAACAATTTCTGCCTCGGTAGCACTAAGTGAAGTTGTTTCACAATCTATCGCTACAACTCCACTTTCAATAATTTTTTGAATCCATATTGTTAAGTCTTTTTCATTTAAAATTAATTCGTAAATTCCTCTATTTACTTTTTCTCTTATAGGAGTGAAGTATTCATTTTCTTTCTCTTGATTATTTTGTTTTTCCGTTTGAGAAGGTGGCTGATTTTTTGAACCAAATTTATTAGTTACTAACGATTTAATCCTATTGAACTCCATTTCATCTAAAAAGTTTATAAGTTTTTCAACCTCTAATGGTTTGAAATTCAATTTTTCAATTGAAACAGGTAGGTTTACATCATCCTTCAAAGTTACTAATTTCTTCGAAATAATTAAAAGATCTTTATTGTCTGAAATAGCCTCTTTTCTTTTTTCTTGTTTTATATTTTTGACATTTGCAATAAGATTTTCGATATTTCCATATTCATTTATTAATTGTGAAGCTGTTTTAGGACCAATTCCTGGGACACCAGGAATATTATCTGAGGTATCTCCAGCCAATGCTTGAACTTCAATAACTTTTTCAGGACCAACGCCAAACTTTTCAATTACACTTTCTGAGGTAATTTCTTTTTTTTTTAGTGGATCTATCATCGAAACATTTTTACCTAAAAGTTGCATTAGATCTTTATCTGAGGAAATAATCGTAATTTTTTTACCTTCTTGTTTTGCTTTTTTGGAATAAGATGCAATTAAATCGTCTGCTTCAAAACCTAATGAATCTATTGATTGAAGGTTGAAAGCATCAGGAACTTTTTTTATTATATCAAATTGAGGTTTCAAGTCTTCCGGAGGGTCAGATCTATTTGCTTTATAGTCTGGATAAATATCATTTCTAAATGTCTTTCTTGCAGCATCAAATATCACTGCAATTGCAACATTTCCTCCTTTTTCACTTTGAATGTCATCTATTAACTTAAGAAGCATATTGGTAAAGCCAAAAACTGCGTTGACCGGAAGTCCATCGGATCTAAACATTGGAGGAAGAGCGTAGTAAGCTCTGAATATATAGCCAGAACCGTCTACTAGAACTAATTCATTTCCAACTGAATTCATATTTTCTTTTTAAATTTTGCACTGCAATATGGACACGTTGCAATGTTTCCGGATGACAGGTCAATATAGATTAACGGATGGGATTCTTTGGACCCATCTCCACTACAGCTTACTGTATTGCTATTAATATATTTTATTTCTGTTTGAAAATTTAAGTCCATAACACTAAAGTTCAAAAAATATCATATTTTTAAAGCATCGAATACATATATAATATTATAATCATGAAAAGAAAAATAATTAGTGTTAAAAAATTAGCAAAAAAATATCTTACTAGTTCTAAATACGCCCTCAATCACATTGATTTATCAATCAATGAAGGCTCTATTTTTGGTTTGTTAGGTCCAAATGGAGCTGGAAAAAGTACTTTTATAAATATTTTAGCTGGCTTAGTTAATAAAACTAGTGGAGAAGTATTTGTGTGCGGGGTAAATCTAGATACTGATCCAAAAACTGTCAGAGGCAATTTAGGTGTTGTTCCACAAGAAATTATGATAGATCCATTTTTCACACCAATGGAAATTATGAACATACAGGCTGGGATGTACGCTGTAGAAAAAAAAAATATAAGGAATCAAGAAATTTTAAATATTCTTGGACTTGGAGAAAAAGCAGATGCATATGCTAGGAGTTTATCGGGAGGAATGAAAAGAAGACTGATGGTAGCCAAAGCGATGGTACATAACCCTCCAGTTCTAATTCTTGACGAACCGACTGCTGGAGTAGATGTTGAACTTCGAGCAAAATTGTGGGAGTCAATAAATGAACTAAACAAAAAAGGTACCACTATTATTTTGACTACACACTATCTTAAAGAGGCTGAATTGTTGTGTGACGAAATTGCAGTTATTAATAAAGGTAAAGTTATAGCAAATGACACTAAAACAAATTTGTTAAAAATTCTTGAAGAAAAAGAAGTTAAAGTCGAGTTTTCAAAAAAAGTAAAAAACCTTCCCAAAAAAATTAAAGACTTTTGTATTTTGAAGGACGATCAATCAGCTACTCTTAAGTTTAATAAAAACGAAATTAATACTGCTGAATTGATTAAAGTATTTATTAACAGTAAGATAGATTTAAAAGATATAACAACTAAGGAATCAGATTTAGAGGATATATTTATAAAATTACTCAAAAATTAATTATTGCTTCTATAATATTGTTAATATCATCATGTACTTCCACATTGATCAAAGATATAGAAACCAATTCTTTTTCATACATGAATATAAAACCAGATTCTGAATTTTCAAATGTCATATTAGCTATTCATGGATATAATGACTATTCTAATTCTTTTAAAATTCCTGGAGAATACCTGTCAAAAAATAACATAGCTTTGACTTCGTTTGATCTCAATGGCTTTGGTAAAAATAAAAATAAAGGTGAATGGTATAATTTAGAACAACACATCAAGGACATAGACTTTAACTTAAAAAAAATAAAAAATGAAAATCCTGATAAGAAAATTTTTTTGTTGGGAGAGAGTATGGGTGGCGCAATCACTTTAAGTTTTGTTAATCGGTTTAGGAATCTTTCAATCGACGGTGTAATACTAATTGCTCCTGCTATTTGGAATTTTACAGAAACAAACTTTTGGAAAAGTATTCCTTTAAAATTTCTTGCAAAAATCCTTCCCTCCTTTAAGGTCAGTGGTAAAGGGATAGTAAAGGTCCAAGCCAGTGACAATTTAAAAATGCTAAAAGAATTATCTATGGATGATTTATTTATTCATAAACCAACATTTCGAAGCCTTCAAGGTGTTGTAGATCTTATGGATGAAGCATACAAAGATACAGAAGAATATTTTAAAAATCCATCATATAAAACACTAATAATGATTCCATTGAAAGATGAAGTGGTTCCGAGAAAACCATTAATCAAATTATTGAAGAATGAAAGGAATACAAACAATTTTTTAGATAAAATAAAAATTTTAGTTTATAAGGAAAACTATCATATGATTCTCAGAGATTTGAATGGGGATCAAATTACAGAGGATTTAAAAAATTGGGTGATTGGGAAAGAATATAATGCAAGCAACTCATCTTTCAGTGACACTTTAAAACAAATTGAAAATGCAAAATTTTACCATAGACTTGATTTATGAAAAAAGAAATTATTTTAGCTGTAGGATCTAGCTCTTGGTGGAAAAATATTAAAATTAGAAGAGAAAGTGCTTTTAAATTAAAGCTCATAAGAAAAAAATGGAAATTACGTCGACAAGTACTTTTAATGTCAAAAAAAAATTCAATTGATACTAAAATTTATAAAAAATACTATTTATATAAATGACAAATATTTTAATTTTTCTTTTTGTGTTTTTTTATCAAAATACTTTATTTGCTGATGAAATCATTAGAGACGAAAATGGAAACTACATACTGATTAAAAAAGATGGTACGTTTAAAAAACTTCCTCCACCTAAGCCTGGAAATAAGTATGTAATAAAAAAAAGAGTTATTCAAAAGAAGAGCGAAAATAAGCTTTTCAAAAGACCAATTAAGAAATCTAGAGTAAGAACAAATCAAGGGATAAGATGAATGAATGAAGCTAATAAGAAAATTGTTTGGAGATTCATCCAAAAGCATGGGGATTATTTAAAAGATAAGCTAAAACCGCACCCAAACCATCCAAATGGAAGAAACCCTTATGCGCATATATGTTTATTAATTAATCGAAAATTTAGTTGCTCATACAAAGATGTTTGTGATGGCGAGGTGGAGCAGTTAAAAAAATTTATTTTGAGTATTAATAAATGAAATTTAATTGAATTGGGAAGATCTTTTTATTTTAAGGGAGGAAATATTATATTTTGGATCTTCCCACAATTCAAATTTCTGACACTTGTCAGATATGATATTAATAAGCAATGTTCATGCCAAAACAAAAATGGAAAATTTAAAAACTAATATATTGTCAAGTCATCCAAGCGGATTAACAACTCTTTTTTTAACAGAGTTGTGGGAAAGATTTAGTTATTACGGAATGCGCGCTATACTCGTTCTGTATTTAGTTTCTGAAACAAACTCTTCAAACCCTGGATTAGGTTGGTCTAATTATGATGCCATCAAGCTATATGGCTGGTACACAGCCTTTGTTTATTTAGCCTGTATTCCAGGAGGAATAATTGCTGACAAACTGATCACAAGTCAAAGGGCCGTTTTCTGGGGAGGAGCTTTATTATGTTTAGGTCACCTATCACTTGCAATCGACAACATAAATTTTTTCTATACTGGTTTAGTACTAATAGTGCTTGGTGTTGGTCTTTTAAAACCAAGCATTTCAACTCTCGTGGGATCTTTATACACACAAAAGGACATAAGAAGAGATCAAGGCTTCACATTATTTTATATTGGAATCAATATTGGCGCTTTCCTCGCGAGTTTAATTGTAGGATATGTTGGCGAGACTTATGGCTGGCATTATGGTTTTTCGTTGGCAGGTTTAGGGATGATAATTGGGCAGGTAACTTTCTTCCTCGGGAGAAAAAATTTTAAAAATGTTAGAAAGCAAAAAAAGATATTTAAATACAAAAAAATCAATAGATTTGAATTAGACAGAATAAAATTAATTGTTTTAGCCAGTTTTATACTTATTATCTTCTGGGCCTCTTTTGAGCAAGCTGGAGGACTTATGAATATCTTTGCATATCAAAAAACAGATAGATTTATTGGATTTATAAATTTTGAAGTGCCGGCAAGTTGGTTCCAATCAATCAATCCTTTAATGATAATTTTCCTTGGTTTTTCAGTAGCACAGTTTTGGTTTTTTATTGAGAAAAAAAAACTTATAATTTCTTCTGTTTTTAAAATTTCAGCTGGTTTAATAATTATGGGATTAGGGTTTATATTTATGTTTTTTGCTGCTCTTGAGTTTGAAGTATTAGGGAAATCTTCAATGTATTGGCTAGTATTAGCATACTTGTTTCACACAGTTGGAGAATTATGTGCGTCTCCAGTTATATTATCCTATATTACTAAGTTATCACCACAAAGACTTGTTTCGTCAATCATGGGTATTTATTTTGCTGCTATCGGGATAGGCAATAAATTAGCAGGAATAATTGGCCAGTATTCTGAAAAATTTGGAGAAAAATTTGTGTTTATAGGTATCACATTTGTGTGCATTACAGTTGGATTCACTGTAATTTTATTTAGTAGAAAACTTTCTAAATTGTCACACGGTCTAGATAATTGATTTATGCGCCCGTAGCTCAACTGGATAGAGCATTTGATTTCGGCTCAAAAGGTTAAGGGTTCGAATCCTTTCGGGCGCGCCAACTTATTTTTTAATTTGAAACTACCCTTTAATTTTATTAATTATTTAACATGGAGACTTTAATTAAAAGTAACGACCGAATTTATATAAGTTGGATAAAAAGTATTTTGCAAGCTCACAATATTGAATACTTTACTTTTGATGAAGAGATGTCAATGACAGAGGGAAATATAACGGCGATACCAATCAGAATAACTGTCAACGAGAGGGAAATATCCAAAGCATTACAAATAATTAAGAACGAGGAAAAACTAAATTCATCTGAACAAAATAAAAGATGATCCATTATCCTTCAGCCATTTTTGATTTTTACAATAGTCAGGGTCTTTTTTTTTTACCAGTTGCCAAAATTTCTTTGAGTGGTTTGGGACATTTATATGAGCCAGTTCATGAATCAGAACATAATCGATTATACTCTGTGGTAACATTATTAATTTCCAATTTAAAAAAATATCTCCTCTAATATTACAACTCCCCCATCTAGCAGTATATGATTTTATCGTCACTGAATTGAATTGAATGCTGATACGTTTCGATAAAAACAACAATCTTGCCCTTAAAAAATTATTAGCTTGTAATTTTAGCCACTCAATAATTAACTTCTTACTTCTTGATTCATCTGCATAAAATATTTTTAATTTATCATCTTCTACAAAAATTCTTTCAATGTTAGATTTCTTGTAAACAAGCTTTAGTTCAAGTCCTTTGTAAGTAATGAACCCATTTGAAATCTGATCAATTTTTAGGTGATTCTCTCTAGACCGTTCAATATTATTTTTAATCCATACTTTTTTTCTTTCAATCAAATTCTTTAGAAATGTTTCAGAGGTGTTATATGGGCAAGAAATTTCTAGCTCTCCATTTCTTATTTTTAAGGAGATTGATTTCGATCTTCTTGAAGTTCTTATAATTTTTATATCTTTAATTTTTTGTACTTTTTTTTTATCTACTTTTAATCCATGACTAAAAATATTCGTAAAATTTAATGAAAACAAATTATTTGCCTATTACTTTTTTTATAATTAATTTATTTTTTAATTCAATCAAAGACAGTGAGCCATGCTTAATCAGTTCCCAATAATTCTTAACCATTTTATCAAAAGGTTCATTAGTTAATAAAGATAGCATTCCATTTATTGAACCTGCATGGCAAACAATTAGTGCATCATCATTAAGTTCTAAAATGTCTTCAAGAAAGCACTTAAGTCTATTTAAAAACTCATTGTTACTCTCTCCATTGGGAATTTTATAAGATAAAAGATTATTTTCCCAATCCAATTTCTCCTTTTCTGGAATAGAACTCATTTTTTTCATTTCCCAATTACCCAAGTTCATCTCCTTAATCCTATCATCAATTTTGTACTTTTTCGTTAACTTGTTAGTTAATTTAATACACCTTTTTAATGGACTAGAATAAACCTTTGTGGAATTCATATCGATATCAAAATACCTTATTTTCTTTTTAATTAATTTCACCTCTTCTTCAAACTTATCTGAAACATCGAGATCTGTTTGACCATAGAATGTGTCTATTTCTACATTTAAAGAAGTATGTCGTAAAAAATAGAGTTTCATTAATAAAAAATACTAAAACTTTTGAATTCTTTGAAACATTCCCTTTTTAACTGAATATTCTCTACTTTTGCAAATGTAGGACCTGTCCTGCAAGCATTTAAAAAAAAATCAATATTTTCTTTTTTTCCACTTACTTCGCATTCAACACTTTTGTCATCACAATTTTTAACCCAACCCGTTAAAAAAAAAATTTCAGCAGTTTTCTTTGTCCATACTCGAAATCCTACGCCTTGAACTCTTCCAAATATTCTTATACTGTAATTTAAGAAATTATTTGTCATCTAAATCCTTGTAATCAACCTCAATAATATCTTTATCTTTTGATTTTATTTCATCATCATAAAAATAATTTTTTGTTTTTTCTGGAACATAATCCCAAATTAGGTACCTTAGAGACTTAACTAGTAAAAAAACGCCAAAACAGTCGGTGGCGAAACCAGGGATTAACAAAAGGATTCCAGCAAATTTAGTAAAAATCCATTCTTTTGGATTTTCGGCTATATTTTTAGGGTTCATCCCAGATCTTAAAAAGTAGAATCCTATTAAGCCTGAAATAATTATTAGAGAAATAACTGGAAAAAAACCTAAAAGGTCACCAAATAAGATAAATAATATTAATTCCAGAATTGGCAAAATTAAAATTATTTTCATATTCATAATTTACCTTTTATCATTATTCAAAAAAATTTTAAATAGATTTAAATATGCTTCAATTTCATAATATATTCGTTGAAATCACAAATTTCCTTATACCATTTTTAATTGGAAGTCTTATTTTTTTTTCATTAGTAATAGCCCCTAATATTTTTATGTCACTGGATCAGCCAAATGCTAGAAAATTTATCCGCACTATATTCCCTAAATTATACTTATGGGGGTTTTTAATAAGCTTAACAGTTACATTTTTAATCATTTCTCATGGAACAATCTACACTATAATATTTTTAGTGATTTCATCCGGCTACTTATTTTCAAGACTTTTTTTAGTTAAATGGATAAATGAAGTCAGTGACATTAAAAAAAAAACTAAAAAACAACAACAAAAATTTAAAATTTTACATTCGTTAAGCGTTTTTATATTTGCCTTTCAAATAATCTGTATGGCCATGGTTTATTTTAAAATTCAATAATTAATTATTTTATTTAGAAGATCAACATTCACAAATTTGTTTCCAAAGGCTTTTCCTTTAATAACCTGAAACGGCTCATCAATTTCCCCAAGACTTGAAACGACAATATTTGCCTCTTTAAAATTTTCATTTTTAGTATAAATAGATGGTGTCACTAAAACATTTATATTAGCGTTAACCGCAGAACTTAGCCCTCTTAATGAATCTTCAATTGCGACACATGCTTGGGGAGCTATTCTTAATTTTTCAAGTATCCACTCATAAATTTCCGGAGAAGGTCTTTTATTCTCTGTACAATCTCCATGCGCAATAAGATCGAATGTTGTTTTGGGGTCCATATTTAGTCCGTTTTTAAAAAGTGTCAATAAATCCTCCTTGGTAGTGGATGAAACAATTGCAATTCTAACGTTATTCTTTTTTAATTCGTTTATAAGCCTAAGCACTCCTGGTCGAAATGTTATCTTAGAATCCATAATAAAATCCTTAAACAACTCATTTTTTACTTTGTGAATGGAATTGATATATTTCGTTAAATTTTTATATTCTAACATCTCAGGCCAGGCACGTTTAATGTAATATTCAATTCTTTCTTTCCCGTCGCCAATGTTTATGAGTTCTTTATAAATTGCTTCATCCCAGAACCAGTCTAGATTAAATTCCTTGAAAGATTCATTAAACGATCGTCGATGAAAATCTTCAGTCTCAGCAATTGTTCCGTCAACGTCAAATAACACTGCACTAAGTAACATTTTTTATTTTCCTAATAATATTTGAGGTTGATTTCCCCTTTACACATTTGATTAATTTTATTTGTCCTCCCCATTTTTTCATTTCTTCGGAACCTACAACTTCTTTCACACTGTAATCATCCCCTTTGAAAATGATATTAGGTTTAATTTTTTTTATTAAATTAATCGGAGTTTCTTCGTTAAAAATTAATATTCTATCAATAAAATCAAAATTCTTTAAAATCTCACTTCGTTCAATTTGACTTAAAATAGGTCTGTCTTTTCCTTTTATTTTTTTTATCGAATTATCACTATTTAATCCCAGAATTAAAAAATCACACATTTTCCTTGCTTCTTTAAGATAAAAAATATGTCCTTGATGAATTAAATCAAAACATCCATTTGTGAACCCAATTGTTTTAGTTTTATATTTCTTTAAATCATTATATAACTCCTCTAATTTTAATAACTTTTTACTTTGATTAGAATTTAGTAAATCTTTTTCATTTACAACTGTGGTCCCAAACTTCCCGACTGCAATTCCTGCGGCATCATTAGCTATTTCAGTTGCATTAAATAGAGATTTTCCTTTAGCAATTCCTGCGGCAATATAGGCTATTACAGTATCTCCAGCACCTGAAACATCAAAAACTTCTTGAGCTTTTGATGGTAAATGTAAATAATCATTATTGTTATCTACAATTGATATTCCATCAGAGCTTCTTGTTGTAACAATTGCATCAAATTTATATTTTCTTAATAATTCCTTAGACAACGTAACTACAATATTAGAGTTATTTTCTTTTTTGTTGTTTTTCTCAAATTTAGATGCCTCCAATAACTCTTTAAAATTTGGTGTTATTATATCCGCACCTTTGTATGGATGAAAATCACTTTTTTTGGGGTCAATTATAACTACCTTTTCTTTTTTTTTTGATATTTCTATAATATTCTTAAGTAGATTATCGGTTAAAAATCCCTTACTATAATCGGATAGCACAACAACATCAAAAAAATCAATTTTACTTTTTAGAATTTTTAAAACTTTAGCTTCGAGTTTAGAGCTTATTGGTTTATTAAATTCTTTGTCGACTCGTAAAATTTGTTGATTGCCAGAAACAAATCTTATTTTTTTTGTTGTACATCTTGTTGGATCAGTTAAAAGATTGAATGTAAGTTTTTTTGCATCCTTCAATAATTTTTTCAGAACCAATGATTCTTTATCGTCTCCACAAACTGAAATAATATGACACTTACTTCCTGCGCCACAAATATTTTTGGCTACATTTCCGCATCCGCCTAATACTTCATATTTATTATTATTGATTTTTAATACAGGAATTGGTGCTTCAGGTGATATTCTTTTTACATCTCCATGTGAATATGAATCTAGAATTATATCACCAATACATAAAACACGCCCAGACATAACCTTAAAGTAACTCCTTTTTTAATAAAGTATCAAAATATTCTACCGTTTTCTTTAACCCAGTCTTTCTGTCAAACTTTGGAGACCATTTCAACCTTTTATTTGCCAAAGTAATGTCTGGACATCTCATTTGAGGATCATCAATTGGTAAGTCTTTGTAAATAATTTTCGAATTACTTCCTGTTAAGTCTATAATCTCACTAGCTAAATTGAGTATAGAAATTTCACTTGGATTTCCTAAATTGATTGGACCTGAAAAATTTTCTAATTCCATCATCATAAGTATTCCTGAAATTAAATCATCAATGTAGCAAAACGATCTCGTCTGGTTTCCTTTACCATAAATAGTAATGTTTTTATTTGTAAGAGCTTGTAAAATAAAATTAGACACAACTCTTCCATCATTAGGTTGCATTCTCGGACCAAAAGTATTGAAAATTCTTATAACCTTAACATCAATTTGATGTTGTCTTTGGTAATCCCAAAAGATTGTTTCAGCACACCTTTTTCCCTCGTCATAACAAGCCCTTGGACCTTCTATACTAACTGCTCCTTTGTATGATTCATTCTGAGGATGAACCTCTGGATCTCCATATATTTCAGATGTAGATGCTTGCAATATTCTAGCTTTAGTTCTTTTTGCAAGTCCTAACATGTTGATAGCACCATGAACACAAGTTTTTACTGTTTGCACAGGATCATTTTGGTAATGAATTGGAGACGCTGGACATGCAAAATTAAAAATCTCATCAACCTCAACATAGAGAGGGAATGTTATATCATGGCGCAACAACTCAAAATTTTTATGATTGTAAATATTTTTGAGATTCTCTTCGTTTCCAGTGTAAAAATTGTCACAGCAAATCACATAGTGTCCTTTTTTAATTAAACTCTCACATAAAAATGAACCTATAAAGCCTGCACCACCTGTAACTAAAACTCTTTTTTTCATCTCAGCTCTATCATTATTTCAACAATGGAGTTTTGTCCAACAAAGATCGATGCATCTTCAAATCTAGGGGGACCTAAAAATACTTTTGCATTATTACTAAATCCAAACTTTTCCTTCGGTATTGATAAAAAAGTGTCAAATTTATTATTTGAATTTGTATCATGAAAAATTGCAATCGCATAATTTGACTCGTCAAGATTGTCTATCAATAAACCACTTTCAATTACTTTTGATACCTCTTCATAGCCCCCAAGAATTTTTCCACTATCTTCGGGAAATAGTTGTGAATTATTATACACACCGTAATGAATAGTTCCTTTTTTTTCTTCGATATTGGAAACAAAAATTTTAATCTCCCCAGAGGATATTTCAGAGCATACGAACAATGTAAAACTTAGGATAATTAAAAAATTTATTTTCATATTTTTATTTTTTTATATCTTAACATTAGCAAAATTTGTATGATAAATATCATCTAAAATGAGATATTACATTTTAAAATTTATATTATTTCTTATTTTCACATTTTCATACCCAAATTTTTCATTTTCCGAAAATGAAAAAAAAGTCACTGCAATTGAGTTAATTCATTCTTCCGAAAATAGCCTTAAAGATTTAATATCAAATAGTAAACTAACCAACCTGAACGAATATTTAAAAAATTCTAGAGCCATTTTAATTTTCCCTGAATTATATGAAGGAGGATTACTGTTTGGAGCAAAAGGTGGAAACGGAATCTTAATAATTAGAAGATCTGATAATAAGTTCTCAGGTCCTTTCTTTTATTCAATTGGTGGATTAAGTTTTGGCCTTCAAATTGGAATGAAATCAGCACAAGTTGCAATGACAATAATGACGAATAGAGGCTTAAACTCTATTTTGAAAGAAAGAGTGAAACTTGGAGTTGATGTTGATACGGCTATGATTAACTCTGGAATAGGTTATTCTGCAGAAAGCACGTTGAGGTTAGCAGATATTTACTCTTTTTCAGATAATTCTGGACTTTTTGTTGGAGGGTCAATGGAAGGAACCTACCTTCAACCTAGGAACGATTTAAATAAAATAATACATGGCAAAGAGTTTTCTTCTGAAGAAATTCTTCAAAACAAGGCAATTTCCAAAGGCATATCAAATTTAACTAAAATTCTTAGGAAAATAGATGATTACCAAAAAATTAGATAAAGAACATGCTATGATTTTATGCGGACATGGATCAAGAGACATTGATTACATGAACGAAATGGTTAATTTAAAAAAAAAATTAGAAGACAAATTTAAGTATGACGTCTTTAATTGTTTTATAGAGATAAATGAACCGTTAATAGACGACTGCATATATGAAGTAATTCATAAATACAAAAAAATCTCATTCTTCCCTCTTCTTCTGTTTGACGGAAAGCATATGATCATAGATATAAAGAAAAAAATTAATTATTTGTCAGAAAAATTTAAAAAACGTATTGATCTGGTTGAAAAACTCTCACTTTTTAGAGACATACTTCCAAATATGAAAGATATAATTTCTAAATCTAACTACAAAAAATACGATACCCTGATAACGTCTTGTTCATTTAGCAAAAACAAAACTGTATTGGATCAATTAGAAAACTACACTAATAAACTATCAAGTAGTCTTAATATTAAGAATAAGATTTTTCATTTTGTTGGTGATGAAGTAATGGTTTTAACCGAGTTAAAAAAACTTGAAATAAAAAACATTATTCTTCACCCTGTTTTCTTTTTTAATGGTTTTTTATTCAAGAAAAATGTTAGCCATTTTGAAAAGTGTTTTAAGACTATGCGGATTTTTCCCATTGCACACTATGATCCAATAATTAAGATTATTTCTGAAAAACTAATTAGAAGTATTTAAATTTTTAATAAGTTTTTTTATCAATAAATTTCTTGAAGAATCTGCGTAGTCGAAAATTGTTTTACCAGAAAAATCTGTTAAGTCTTTATCAAAATTCTCTCTAATTAATAAATTGACTGCATTAACGTTTCCTTTTTCAATGCTATGCATTAAGGCTGTCATACCCAACTTATCTTGAAAGTTTAAGTTTACACCAGATTTTACTAAATCTTCGATAAGAGAATATTTTTGATTATTGACGTAATGAATTAATAACGAAGTTTTATTAAGAATAGTCACTTTTGTATTTGCTCCACCAGCAACTAAAAGATCAAACATTTTTCTATCATCATTTAAAAGAGCATATGAAAGAGCAACGAGGTTTTCAGAATCTTTATAGTTAACAGCTGCATCTTTATCGAGCATTTCCTCAACTTTATTATAATTAGATTTTTTAACAGCTGTCATGAAAACTCTATCGATTAGGACATCACTGTCATCCAAAGAGGCTACGGGTCTATTAAACAGAAAAATTATTGCTAAAAAAAAAAAAATGTATGGTTTTTTTTTGATATTTTTCTTATTCATAGTATTACATGGTATTACAAAAAGAAAAAAAATTCTATCTAATTGGCACAAATGCACGTGATTTTGAAGATTGTACAGTTGAAGCATATGAAAGAATCAAGCAGGCTAAGGTAGTTATACTATCAAAAAAGTTTGATTCAAAGTTTCTAAAGCTTGCTGAAAATAAAAAAATTTACTTTCAAGAAAAATTTTCCACAAACAATGATTTAGTGTTGTGGAAAAAAATTTATGAATTATTTAGACACACTGATGTAATTTGTCATTTGGTTGATGGAGATCCCATTGTTGATGAAAACGGACTACAAGAAATTAATTATTTCAAGATCAAACATATTAATTGTGAAATTATTTCAGGTATTATTAAAGTTGTAAATTATTTAAATCTAAGTTCAGAATTACTTACAAACAGAGAAAAAAATTTTTCATCTACCTTTTTAAAAGAATTTAATATAAAAAAAATTAAAAAGATAATTAATAATCTTTATTTTGAAAAACTTATTGTTTTTGTAGAAAATAAAGATGAACTAAAGCAAATCATGTCTTTTTTCAATAATATGCCTCCTTCAAAAATTAGAAAATTCAATATTTCAAGTGAAAAACATAAAAATTTAAAAAATAATATTATAATTATTGAGGAGCTAAATACTCCATCTTATATAATAGTTGAAATTAATGAAAAAATATAAAATTATCTTTAAAAAAAATTCAATAATGATGCTTTTACTAGTTTTTGTGATAGCTTTCAGTATTTTAATTATAGATGCTACAAAGAACAAAGCGAAAAAAGGATTCGAGCTAGGTGGAAGATTTTTATTGATCGATCAAAATAAAATGAACTTTGATTCCAGAACTTCAAAAAAGAATAAGTTAATTTACTTCGGTTACACCTATTGTCCTGATGTATGTCCATTCGATATATTAAAATTATCAAAATTTATAGATAAAAATCCTCAGTTGAAAAAAGAATTAGATTTTATTTTTATTACAGTTGATCCTGATAGAGATCAACCTCAACAATTAAAAAGTTTTCTAGCAAATTTTAATCCCTCTATCATCGGGCTTACTGGTTCAAAAGAACAAATTCAAGAGGTTATAAAAAAATTCAGAATTTTCGTAAAAACTAATAAAAATTCTTTTGATGATGAAAACTATTTAGTAGACCATAGCTCCTTATTTTTTTTAGTCGATAAAAACGATAAATATTTGACGCACTTCAGACCAAGTGATTTTGATTCAAGAATCAACTCGTTATTGTTTTAAAAGAAGTTTTCTAAAATTGATTCAAATACATTCTTTTTTGGCTGAACCCTCGACTTCTCAATTAGTTTTCTAATCTTTGACTTTGTTGATTCTAGTGAGTCGTCTGTAATACCAAAATTTAATGCTTGAGGTTGGATATCACTATGAGCTTTTTTCATAAATTCTCCCCAAAGTATCGCTGGAGCTGTCCCACCTGTAATTTTCTCCATAGGAGAATCATCATCATTTCCAAACCAAACCCCTACAACAATATTTGAAGTGAAACCGACAAACCATGCATCTCTTAGAGATTGACTTGTACCAGTTTTTCCAGCTGCTGGTCTATTTATTTTTGCTTTTCTACCAGTACCATTTAAAATAGTTTGTTCCATCATTTTTGTCATTGTTTTAACTGTGTAAGAGTTTAAGACCTTACCAGGTCCTTGAATCTTTCTTGTGAAAAGATTCTTTCCTTCTGTATTCTCTATGGATCTTATTCCATGTACAAAAACACCGTTTCCATTATTAGCTAAAACATCATATGCAGCAGTTAATTCTAAAAGATTGACTTCGGAAGTTCCTAATGCCAACGATGGTGAATTTAAGATTGGACTTGTTATACCCATAAGTTTTGCCATTTTTATTACTTTTTCTCTTCCTATATCTTCAGATATTTTCACAGCAACAGTATTAATAGAATTAGAAAAAGCATCTTCTACACTCACTTCACCAATATATTTGTCTTTATAATTTTTGGGTGACCATCCATTTATATCTATTTTTGAATCAACCACAAGATCATCAGGAGCAAATCCATTTTCCAAACCAGCGAGGTAAACAAAAAGTTTAAATGCGGAACCGGGTTGTCTTTTTGCCTGCGTAACTCTATTAAATTGCGAGTCTCCATAATCTCGTCCTCCAATCATTGAAATTACACCTCCTTCAAGATTAAGACTAACTAATGCAGATTGATCGGCAGATGGATAATTTTTTGTAACTTCATTAAGTGAATCCTCAGCAATTTTTTGTAATTTTACATCCAAAGTTGTTCTCACAATTAGATCCTCATTTATTTCTCCAATATAAGCTTTCACTCTTGGGAGAAGCCAATCTATAAAATATCTTGTGCTTTTGGGTGGAGTAGTAAATTTTGAATATTTTTTATTATTGAATTTTGCTTCCTTAACATTGGCCTGGCTGATCATTTTCCTTTTAGCCATATTTTCTAAAACTAAAGAAGCTCTTTCCTGAGATAATTCTTTATTAGCAATTGGATTATACCTTGAAGGTGCTTTCAGTAAACTAGCAATGACTGCACACTCGTACAAATTTAGTTCTTCTACTTTTTTATTAAAATATTTTTCTGAAGCAGCTTGTACACCATATGTTCCTGATCCCAAGTAAACTCTATTTAAATAAATACTCAAAATTTGTTTTTTTGAAAATCTTAATTCAAGCCACAAACTGAGTATAAGTTCATGAAGTTTTCGTGTAAAAGATCTTTCTGGAGTTAAAAAAAGGTTTTTAGCTAACTGTTGTGTGATTGTACTGCCTCCTTGAACAATTCTTCTTTCTCTTAAATTTACGTAAATCGCCCTCAAAACACCTTTTATATCAACACCATAATGATTGAAAAATCTTTGATCTTCGGTAACAATAACTGCATTAATAAGATTTTTAGGTAAATTATTAAATTTGATAGATTTGCCGTAAATGTCACCATAAGAAGCAATTATCCTTCCGTCCTTATCTAGAAATGTAATGCTAGGCTGTCTAGAAATCTGAATAGATTCGGTCTCAGGTAAATTTAATAAAGACCAAGTAACTGCCATGCTTGATAATAATACAAGCCAAATAAAAATAACTAGCAACCACCTTAAAGCTTTCAAATTATTTAACCCAAATTAAATATTAATAATTATAATTAAACGTCTAAATTAGATACTTTTTTAGCATTCGATTGAATAAATGTTTTTCTTTTATCAACGTCTTCACCCATCAACTCAGAAAATATTTCATCTGCACGTTGTGCATCATCTACCTTAACTTTTAGAATAGATCTAAAGGATGGATCCAATGTAGTGTCCCATAATTGGTCAGGATTCATTTCTCCCAATCCTTTATATCTTTGAACGGTTATTCCTTTTTTTGACAATTCAGAGGTCACATTTAAAAGATCTGTTGGAGTTACAATTTCCAATTCCTCTTCTTTGAAGGAGAGTTTAGAAGGACTAAGAAAAAATTCTTGAATAATGTTGCTAAATCTATTCAATCTTTCAAAAAAATCTTTTTCTACATCATCTTTTTTAATCTCAAAAGTTTCCTTAACTTTGTTCTCTTCTCTTACAAAAATAAAACTATCATCTTTTGAGAAATCAGCTTTCCAATTCTTATCAATAAAATTTAATCTTTTTAATGTATAATCAATAGTTTCCTTAGTTTTTTGTTTTGTTTGAAAGTTAGATTTATTGAAGAAATTAGCTACTGTTGCTTGTTCTAGTAGAAGTTTATAATTTTCATTTTTTTTGCTCATCTGGTCTAGGAGAGAGATGAATTCATTTAAACTTGAAAATAAATCGTGAAGAGGATCACCTTTAAGGACATCTCCACTCTTAAGTTTAAGAATACTATTGTCGACCATTTCTTGAATAAAGAAATTATCGAGCTCTTTTTCATCCTTTAAATACAATTCAGATTTATTTTTCTTAATCCTAAACAAAGGTGGTTGCGCTATATAAACAAATCCCTCCTTAATTAACTCTGTCATATGACGATAAAAGAAGGTTAACAAAAGTGTTCGTATGTGCGAACCATCAACATCTGCATCAGTCATAATTATTATTTTATGGTACCTAAGGTCTTCTAAATTAAAACTATCATGATAACCCGCACCAAGAGCTTGAACCAAAGTCGCAATTTCTGATGAATTTAAAATCTTATCTTTCCTTGATTTTTCGGTGTTAAGTATCTTACCCTTAAGAGGGAGAACTGCTTGATTTTTTCTATCTCTTGCCTGCTTTGCTGACCCTCCAGCTGAATCTCCCTCTACTATAAATAGTTCACTATTTTCTGGAGATTTATCTTGACAGTCTGCTAACTTTCCCGGGAGAGACGACACTTCTAATGCTGAGTTTTTTCTTAAGACATCCCTTGCCTTACGTGCCGCTTCTCTTGCTGCAGCTGCCTCAAAAATCTTAGTAATTACAAGCTTAGAGTCCTTCGGATTTTCCTCAAACCAACTTGATAGTTTCTCTGACACTATGGATTCTACAATTGGTCTGACTTCGGATGAGACTAATTTATCTTTCGTTTGTGATGAAAATTTTGGATCAGGGACTTTAACTGAGAGAATACAAGTTAATCCCTCCCTTGCGTCGTCTCCGGTTAAGTTGATTTTATCTTTTTTTTGTAAACCTAAATTGTTTGACGCCGCATTAATTGTTCTAGTCAAAGCAGATCTAAATCCAGCTAAATGAGTCCCGCCGTCTCGTTGTGGAATATTATTTGTAAAAACAAGACAATTTTCATGGTAACTTTTATTCCATTGCAATGCCATTTCTACATGGATTTCATTGGCATCCCCCTTTACAGAAATTACCTCACTAATTATAGATTCTTTTGATTTATCAAGATATTTGACGTAGCCTTTTAATCCACCCCTTGATGACAATTGAGACTCGACTGGTTCACTCCTTCTCTTATCTAAAAGTTTAATATTTACACCAGAATTTAGGTAAGCAAGTTCTCTAAGCCTTGATTCGAGTTTTAAAAAATCAAAATTTGTTTTCGTAAACGTTTTTTTAGATGGCATAAATGTTATCGAGGTCCCACTTGAAGTTGAAGAACCAACTTTTTTTAATGGTTCTAAAGGAATACCATCCTTAAATTTTATATAATATTCGCTTTTATCTCTTTTAATTGTTAACTCTAGCCATTCAGAAAGCGCATTTACAACAGATACTCCAACACCATGTAATCCGCCAGATACCTTATATGAATTTTGATCAAATTTACCCCCTGCATGCAGTTGAGTCATAATGACTTCAGCCGCAGAAATGCCTTCTTCTTTGTGGATATTTGTAGGAATACCCCTTCCATCGTCTACAATTGTTACTGAATCATCTTGGTTAAGGCACACAGAAATTGAGCAACAATGCCCTGCAAGTGCCTCATCTATAGAATTATCAACGACCTCGTATACCATGTGATGAAGACCAGATCCATCATCCGTATCCCCGATATACATTCCTGGTCTTTTTCTAACAGCATCTAGACCTTTTAGGACTTTTATTGATTCGGCGTCGTAAGCTTGTTCGTTAATCTGATTATCTTCTACTTCCAAAATTTAAACCTAAAGTTATCTAACATTATAACCTATTATTAATAACTTTAAACCTATTATCATCAATATTTATATTATGAATCTTTGATTGAAATTCTTCTATTTGATTTATTGAGTCTGATCTTACATCTGTCATCCAAGTCTGAAATTTTAATTCATTAAGTCTATCAATTATATTTCTTATAAATCTAACATCTAAATAAGAAAATATATCATCAAGTAAAAAAAGAACCTTTGAATTTTTGATTTTCTCCAGAGTATTAAGGAAAGAAAATAGTATCGATATAATTATAATTTTTTGTTCGCCTGTGGAAAAGTTTCTTCCTTCCTTATTACTTTTTTTTTCGTAAATTAGAAGATCAGTTTTGTTAATGCTAAAGTTTGTACGTCCTGAAATTGAATCTTTTAATCTGTTTTTTTTTAATTCCATAATGATTAATTCCTCCACATAAAGTGCAGGTTTTACCCTGAGCATTTCATCAGCCATTCCATTTAATTTTAGGTTTAACAATGGGATCTGATCATCAATTTTCATGAAGCACTTGTTAAGAGAATCCAAAAAAACTCTTCTGGAATCGCATATTACAACGCCCACCTCAGACATTTTTTTTTCAATTATGTCCAACCACTTATCGTTTTTCGAAATTTCTAAATTCTTGAGAATTTTTAATCTTTCATTTTTAAGTTTTTTATAATCTAATAATTTATTTTTATAAGAAACATCTGTAGCTGACACCATCAAGTCTAAAAAACTTCTTCTATCCTCTGGTTTGCCTTGGAGTAAATGAGACATTTGGGGTAAAACCCAAAAGATGTTGAAAAAATTTCTTAAATTCGTTTTCCTTTTGTCTAATGATATTACCTTTTTAAGAAGATTGACTTCTCCTTTTAACCCTAAACCTACATCAAATTTTTTATTTTCTGAGCAAACTTTTAAATTAACTCCAAAAAGCTCTGATGGACCCTCTAGATCATCTCGAACTAATTCTGACATCCTTGCATTTCTAAAACCGGTATTTGAATCAAATAGAGAAATTGACTCTAATACATTGGTTTTTCCAGATCCATTCCTTCCAGTAATTAGAATAATGTTTTTTGTTGGATTTATTTGCAAGAATTTATGATTTCTATAATTACTCAGTTTTAGCTGCGTAATCCAAAAGTTATTTGCCATGAAAAATTTTAGGCTCTCATTTGCATTATTAAAAAAAGAGAATTTTTAATTGTAGGACTCTCTAAAATTGTTGGTGCTGTATTTTTAGAAAAAAAGAATTTTACTTTTCCTTCTTTAATAATATTTAGAACATCTAGAACATATCTAGAATTAAAATTAATCGAAAACGTAGGACCACTATATTCTACTTTGACGTTCTCGATACCTGTTGATTTCTCATTTCCAAATGAGCTGACTACGCAAAGGTTGTTGGAAACTTCAAATTTTACAGTTCTAAATTTCTCATTAGAAATAGTTGACACTCTATCTATACTTTCACTAAAACTTTTGCAATCTACCTCCATTATTTGATCGTTAGTGGTTGGAATAACACTTTCATAATCAGGAAACGATGAATTTATTAACTTTGTGATAATTTTTATTTGTCCTAGAAGAATTTTGAGTCTTGTTTTTGAAAAGTTTAAAGTAACTTTTCCTTCAAACTCCTCCAATATTTTTGATATTTCTAGTACCGTTTTCTTTGGAACAATTATACCATCAAAATCTGTAGAAAAATTTTTGGTAAGTGAACTTTTCGATAATCTGTGACCGTCTGTTGCTACAGTCGAAATTAAATCTTTACTGAGATGCAAATAAATTCCGTTTAAATATTGCCTAGATTCATCTAATCCCATACAAAATTTACAATTGTCGATTAAATCTTTTAAGAAGATGGATTCTAATTCAATTTTTGTTTCTAATTCATTTAGATCCATCACTGGAAAATCGTCCACTGGAAGCGTTGGGAGAGAAAATTTAGATTCATTAAAGGCAACATAAACAAGATCTATTTTTTCATCCTTTCTTAATTCAATATTTGAACTATCTGGAGCCTTCCTTATTATGTCAAAAAATAATTGCGAAGGAATGGTGATACCCCCAGGTTTCGTGATATTAGCAGAAAGTGTTTCACTTATTTCCAAAGCAAGATCGGTTGCTGTTATCTGTATTCCGTTAGTTTCATCAACGATTACTTTAATATTTGAAAGAATTGGGATCGTGTTTCTTTTTTCAACAACACTTTGGAAATGATTAAGGCATTCTAAAAGACTTTTTTTGGAAATAGAAAATTCCATCCTAAGACTCTAGCATCCTTATTAGTAGTTGGACATCTTCGTCAAAACTGTCATCCTTATTTCTTAATTCTTCAACTTTCTTAACTGCATGTATTACTGTTGTATGATCTCTATTTCCAAATCTTCTCCCAATTTCAGGTAAGGAGCGTGAAGTTAGATTTTTAGAAAGATACATTGCAATCTGCCTAGGCCTTGCTACTGTCCTTGATCTCCTAGATGAACTCATATCTGACATTTTTACATTAAAATGCTGAGAGACCTTCTTTTGGATTTCTTCAATATTAACTTTTCTTTGTGATGATTTTAGTAAGTCTTTTAAAAGATCTTGAACCATATCTAAGTTAATTTCTCTACCTACAAGCGATGAAAATGCAGATAATCTATTTAGGGCTCCTTCAAGCTCTCTTACGTTTGAAGTTATTTTATGAGCTAAAAACTCTAGAATATTTGGGGGTATGCTTGCTGAAAGCTTTTCTTCTTTTGCTTGCAAAATTCCTAACCGTAATTCATAAGTAAGTGGATGAATATCGGCAACTAGTCCCCACCCAAGTCTTGATCTCATTCTTTCCTCAATTCCTTCTAAGTCTTGGGGAGACTTGTCGGCGGAAATTATTAATTGCTTATTCTGATCTATTAATGCATTAAAAGTATGAAAGAACTCTTCCTGAGTAGAATCTTTTCCAGATATAAATTGAACATCATCTATCATTAAAACATCAACGTTTCTAAACTGCTCTTTAAAGGCAACTGTATTTTTAAATCTTAATGCTTTAATGAAATAATACATAAACTTCTCAGCTGACATATAAATTACCCTTCTTAGTGGTTTTCTTTCTTTAATCTCATGTGCAATCGCATGCATAAGATGAGTTTTACCTAAACCAACGCCACCATATAGAAATAAAGGGTTGAAAGGCACATCATTAGATTCTGCAACCCTTCTAGCTGCTGCGAATGCGAGTTCGTTAGGCTTTCCAACTATAAAATTTGAGAAAGTAAACCTTGTATCTAAATCTGAACTTATGGAGTTAAAAATATCATCTTGCTTGTGGTCTTTATTTTTTGTCTCAGTCTTTTTAATTTCTGACGCTGATTTAGTTGAAGATTTAAGGGTTTTGTCTTGTGAAATTACAATCTCAATATCATTCACTTTGAGATTTTGGACAAGCCAATAGCTTTTAATAATATCTAAGTATTGCTCTATTATTCTTGTCCTAACAAATGCACTAGGGACACTTAATATAATTTTTCCGTCTACACACTCTTTTAGAGATATAATCTTTATCCAACTCTTGAATTGGGCGTCACCAATTTTTTGTCTTATTCTACCTCTAACAGCTGCCCATTGAGCCTGAATTTCCGCAAAATCCTTAGAATTTACTTCAACCACTTAAATTATCCTTGTTTCCAGGGAAGTTTTGAGTTTTTCCAGCCATTAACATTACCTCTTTGACCATGTTCATCGTGAGAACCCTCGAATCCCTCACAAAAATTAAAGCAATGTTTATATCCATGATTGGTTAAAAATTCTGCTGCTGATCTTGATCTAGCACCTGACCTGCAGATAAAAATTAGAGTCGAATCTTTTGATAAACCTAAATCTGATATTTCCTTAAGGAAATTATTATTTTTTTCCATCAAAGGGTAGATCTGCCATTCAACAAAATGTGCATTCTTTCCTAGAGAGCTTAAATCAGGCACACCAACGAAGTTCCATTCAGCACTGGTTCTGCAGTCAATTAAATGTGAATCTTGATTATTTTTTAACAGATTCCAAGTTTTCTCTGGGTTAATATCACCCGCATAATCTAAATCATTCATAATAAGTAAATTATGAGATTAACTAATAAAAAACTATGAATCAATAACGTAAAAAAAAAATTAATTTATCAATTTAATTTTTTTGGATAACCTTGAAATAAGTCTAGAGGCTGTATTTTTTTTAAAAACACCTTTATTAACAGCTTTTGCAAGGTCTGACTCAACCTTGATGAAATTTTTATTCATTTCCTCTTTATTTTTTTTATCAAGAAAAGCTGAATTAATCTTTTTAATTGAAGTTCTGATTCTCGATTTTCTGATTTTATTGTATTCAGAACGTTTTATGTTCTGACTAATTCTCTTTTTTGCGGATTTAATATTTGCCATATTGAGCAGTTTATACTTTTCAAATCATTTTTGGTCAAGTAGTTATTGATTTATTTCTACTGGAAAAATATTAAATTTTACTGATAAACCCTTTTTTTCTTTTTTACTTATTATTTCTAATGTTTCGTTATTCCTATTATAAATAAGGTATTTTTTTTCTTTCCATCCAAGATTTGGGAGTATTCTTTTGTAGTAATCAATAACCTCGTACTCTTCATAATCACCATAAATTTCGACTGAGACATATCTACCATCAATTTTATCAAATAATATAAGAGAGTCCTCAACATACTCCATTTTTTTGTATAAGGGTATGTCTTCGAGTCCATTTACAAATTTTAACGCAAAAGTGCCATATGAAAATAAAAAAAAAGTTAGAAAAGAAATTATTAATATTTTTATTTTTGACATCGAGAACAAAAAAAAGTTGACCTTCCGGATTGTGTTATTTTATCAATTTTATTTTTGCATTTAAAACAATTCATCCCTTTTCTTCCATAAACCATAAGTTTATTTTTAAAATATCCAATTTTTTCGTCTGAAACAACAAAGTTTTTTATAGTTGTGCCCCCAAGTTTTATGGAATCAAATAATATTTTCTTTACTGAATCTAGAATCTTACTAATTTCATTTTCCTTTATTAATCTTAACTGTCTGGTTGGTTTGACCTTTGACCTAAATAAAATTTCCGAACAATATATATTACCTAAGCCAGCAACAAAACTTTGATTCATGAGAAGATTTTTTATGTTTGTTTTTCTGTTTAAATTTTTTTTAAAGTAATTGTAACAAAATTTTGAACTCAAAGGTTCGGGACCTAAATTTTTAAGATGAGAACATTCACTAATTTCTCTCTCGTTAAGGATTTTTACAAACCCAAATTTCCTGATATCATTAAAAATCAACTTCTTATTAATAAAATTAAAAATCAAATGATCATGCTTCCTAAATTGATATTTTTTTTCAATTCTAAAGAATCCTGTCATTCCTAGATGAAATAAAAGAATATTCTTGTCATTATATAAAAATAATAAATACTTACCTCTTCTCAATATTTTTGTTATGATTGATTTTCTCAAAATTTGGGGTAAATCTTCAGATACTGTAAAGCGCAAGTTTTTATTCTTTATTTTGATTGACAAAGTTTTCTCATTGACAACATTTTTCTCTAAGAAAACTTTTACAGTCTCAACTTCTGGAAGCTCTGGCATGAAGCAAAGATTACAAAAAAAACTAAATTCGTCAAACAAACAAAATAAACAATCAAAAGTTCAAAGAATTTTTTCAGATGTTTCTAATAAATATGATTTAATGAATGATATAATGAGTTTTGGTCTTCATAGAACATGGAAACAGGAATTAATCAATAATATTAAAATTAAAGAACAAGATACTATTTTGGATTTAGCTACAGGATCAGGAGATTTACTTGAATTGATAAAGAAAAAAAGTAATTGTATCTGTGTTGGTTATGATTCAAACGTAAAAATGATGATGCAAGCAAAAAAAAAATTAAAGGGACAAAAGATATTTTACGTTAATGGAATGGCGGAAAAAATTCCATTTAAAACAAATACATTTGATACTATTACTTTAAGTTTTGGTTTAAGAAACTTTACCAATATTCCAAAATCATTACTAGAAATAAAACGTGTTTTAAAAAACAAAGGAAAATTTTATTGCCTAGAATTCAGTGAAATAAACAACAAAAGTTTCAGAAAAATATTTCACTTTTATAGTAAACTCATTCCTCTTTACGGAAAATTAATACTTAATAACCAAGAAGCATATTCGTACCTAATTCAGAGTATAAAAGAATTTCCAAATCAGATTCAGCTAACTAAAAAGCTACTTAATGCTGGTTTCAGAAAAATTGAAGTTTTTGACATTCTTGACGG
The DNA here is from genome assembly GCA_902569095.1 of uncultured Alphaproteobacteria bacterium. Lineage (GTDB taxonomy): Bacteria > Pseudomonadota > Alphaproteobacteria > Methylaequorales > Methylaequoraceae > Methylaequor. Next base: position 13,176 of record CACFSX010000003.1, on the reverse strand, counting down.
GATTGCTTCTATTCATATTTCTGAGTTATGACAAACTTTTTAGCGAATAAAAAAATACTTTTGATAGTATCAGGAGGTATTGCAAGTTATAAGTCACTGGATCTCATTCGAAGGCTTCAGGAAAAAAAAGTTAGAGTAGAATGTATTCTCACAGAAAGTGCTAAAAAATTTATAAATCCAATTACTTTTGAGAGTTTATTAGGCAAAAATGTTTATTCAAATCTTTTTACCTTGTCACAAGAAAAAGAAATGAATCATATAAAATTAGCATCAAATTCAGATGCAATTGTAGTAGTACCTTGTACTGCTAATTTTTTAGCAAAAATGGCTAATGGTATTGCTGATGATTTATCTTCAAATGTTCTTCTGGCTTCAAATAAAATAAAAATGATAGCTCCTGCCATGAATACTAATATGTTTAATAATCAAGCTGTAAAATTGAATTTAAAGTCGTTGAGCAAAATGAGTGTAAACATACTTTCACCTAAAAAAGGGAAATTAGCGTGCGGCACTGTTGGAACTGGGAAGTTAATGGAAGTTGAAGAGATAGTTGAAAAAATAAATAATATTTTTAGTCCAAAAGAATTAAACGGACTAAAAGCGATTGTTACCGCTGGTCCGTCAATTGAAACGATTGATCCAGTCCGATTTTTAAGCAATTTTTCATCTGGGATACAAGGTTATGAAATTGCAAAATCTCTGCATAATCATGGGGCTAAAGTAACATTAGTTACAGGAAAAACAAATCTAGACGACCCTAAAGATCTCGAAATAATAAAAGTAAAAGATGCAGAGGATTTTTATAAAACCTGTAGGTCTAAATTACCCTATGATATTTTCGTATCTGCAGCCGCCATTTCAGATTGGAAAGTAAAGAAAATATTCTCTGAGAAAATAAAAAAAAACAAAAATGAAATAAATATTATTTTTAAGAAAAATGTAGATATTCTCCAAAATATATCAAAAAATAAAAATAAACCAAAATTGATTATCGGTTTTTCAGCAGAAACAACAAACTTAATAAATTCCTCAAAAAGTAAATTGTTTAAAAAAGGTTGTGACTGGATAATTGCCAATAATGTAAAGAGCCAACCAGTTTTTGGATCAAATTATAATCAAGTTTCTTTCATTACAAAAAAGAATGTTGAGAATTGGAATAAAATGAAAAAATCTGAGGTAGCAAAAAAAATTACAAAAAAAATTGTTAATTTTTTTAAAAAAAATAAATTAATACCATGAACAAAATTCTTTTTAAACATTTAGAAAATGGTAAGAATCTTTACCATTTAAAAAAAGCAACTGATGGAAGTTCAGGATTTGATCTCTTAGCAGCTTTGCAAGATAAAGTCATTCTAAAACCTGGCGAAACAAAACTCATTCCTTGCGGATTCTCATTACAAATGCCTTTTGGGATTGAAGCCCAAGTTAGACCTAGATCTGGTATTGCACTTAAACACAGTGTGACAGTGTTAAATACTCCTGGAACAATAGATGCAGATTACAGAGGGGAAATATGCGTAATACTCATTAATCACGGAAAAAATGAATTTGAAATTAACCCAGGGATGCGAATTGCTCAGTTAATATTTATGATATTGCCAGAAATTGAATTGGATATAACTCATGAACTGAATGAAACTGATAGAGGCTCAGGTGGATTTGGTTCTACCGGAGTTTAGAAGGTAAAAAATTGTTTAAAGTTCATAAAAAAATTATCTACGCAATCGAGGCTGTTGTTGATATAGCTCTAAACTCTGGGCCTAATCCTGTTCAAAATGTCTCTATAGCAAGAAGACAAGGGATTCCAAAAAGATATCTAGAACAAACACTACAAATACTTGTTAAAAACAAGATTCTTGTTGGATCAAGAGGTCCAAAAGGAGGATATAGTTTAGCAAAAGAAAGAAGAAGAATAAAAATTGCTGATATCATTAAATCTGTTTCAAATGAGGATAATTTAACTAATACATTTAATTCAGAACTTTCAAAAAAAATTGTTCTACCATTGATCAATGATATTTCATTTGAATGTTTAGACAAGTTTAACAATATTTCAATTGAGGAAGTATGTAAAATTGCAAAAAGTAAAAATTTAAAAAAAGAAAATTTTAAGAAAGTTGATTTTGTCATATAAAGCCTTTTCAAAAATATATAACTCTATAGACGAAACAATCGGTAACACCCCAATGATATGTTTAAAAAGACTAAAAAAACATCTTCATTATGATGGTAATATAATAGCAAAGTTAGAATCTTTTAATCCTCTTGGTTCTGTAAAAGATAGAATTGGGCTGGCAATGATTAAGTCAGCTGAAGAGAAAAAACTGATAGATACTTCTACTACAATAATTGAGCCTACAAGTGGGAATACTGGCATAGCACTAGCATTTATTTGCGCGGCTCGAGGTTATAAATTAATTCTTACAATGCCTGATAGCATGTCAATTGAAAGAAGAAAAATGCTTCAATTTTTTGGTGCAAAACTTGTTTTAACTCCAAAGAAATTAGGGATGACAGGTGCAATGAAAAAGGCAAAAGAAATCAGAAATAAGATAGAGAATAGTTTTATTCTTAATCAATTTGAAAATAGTGCCAACCCTGAAATACATTACAAAACAACAGCAGCGGAAATATGGTCAAGCTGCGAAGGTAAAATCGACTTCTTTATTTCAGGAGTTGGAACAGGAGGCACAATAACTGGCGTGGGAAAGTATCTTAAAGAAAAAAATAAATCAATAAAAATAATTGCGGTTGAGCCAGAAGATTCAGCCGTGATAAGTGGATCAGGTCCAGGTCAACATTTAATTCAAGGTATAGGAGCAGGTTTTTTACCGAAAAATTTGAACATGCAGATTATTGATAAGGTTTTATCTGTAAGTAATAATTCTGCCTTTTACTTTGCAAGATTGTTAGCAAAAATTGAAGGCATAGCAGGTGGAATATCATCAGGTGCAGTTTTGTCTGCAGCAATAGAATTAAATGAAGACTCAAAAATGAAAGATAAAAATACCATAATTATTCTGCCTTCATTTGCAGAGAGATATCTTTCAACTCCATTATTTTCAGATATGTCAAATGAGAAACAGTAAAGAATACTATCTAGAAAAATACTCAAGACAAATAATAATGGAACAAGTAGGAGTTCATGGCCAAAAAAAAATTTTAGACTCATCAATATGTATCGTCGGTTGTGGAGGCTTAGGTACTTCTGCTGCTCAATATTTGTCAATGAGCGGAATAGGAAAATTAATACTTATAGATCATGATTCAATTATTTTAAGCAACTTAAATCGTCAGACATTATTCACCGAAAAAGATATTGGTGCAAGTAAATGTAAGATTTTGTCAGAAAATATCAAAAAGATAAATAAATCAATTATTGTTGATTATCACAAAAAAAAAATTGATAAAAATAACATTGAAGTATATTTAGAAAACTATCCAATTATTCTTGATTGTACGGATAATTTTGAATCTAGATTAATAATAAATAAATTTTGTCATAATAAAAAAAAAATATTGGTCTCTGCTGCCCTTCAGAACTTTGATATACAGGCTTTTATATTTTCTTCTTGGAGTAATAAAAAAAATCCATGTTACAAATGTATTTTTCCGAATTTAACTAGCGATGAAAACTTAAGTTGTGACGAGATGGGAATTATGGCGTCTGTTGCAGGGCTTGGTGGAATCATTCAGGCAAATTTAGCCCTTAATCATATTCTTGAACTTAAAAGTAATTTTAAAGAACTAATTTTGCTTGATAGTTTAAAACTAGATATAAAAAAAATAAAAATCGAGAAGAATAAGAATTGCAAAATTTGTGGTTAATTAAGTTTGTTCGTAATGTAATTTCTTTATTATGTCTGGAGGAGTCTTTCCACTAGCATAGGACATTATATTTTTTATAACTCTTTCCCCCATATCTATCCTACTCTCAATAGTCGCAGAACTTATGTGTGGTAATAATATAACATTGTCAGATTCAAGAAGTTTTTGGGTAATTTGGGGTTCGTGCTCAAAAACGTCAAGACCTGCTCCACCAATCTTCTTTTTAAACAATAGAGATGCAAGAGCCTGTTCATCAATTATTTCACCTCTCGAAGTATTAATAACAATACAATTCTTTTTTAATAATTTTAATCTTTTTTTTGATAACAAATGAAATGTGTCTGGTGTGTAAGGACAATGTAAACTAATTATATCACATTGAGGAATCATTAAATCTAAATTTTCAAAATATTTAGCCTTTAGTATTTTTTCCTCATTAATTTTAAGACGATTTCTATTGTGATAGAAAATTTTAACACCGAGAATATCTAACCTTTTTGCAACTGCTTTTCCAATTCTTCCCATACCGATGATTCCAAAAGTTTTACCCCTTATTCTCTCTCCAAGTGTTTCACTTGGTCCCCATCCAGACCATTGGCCTCCAATTATTCTCTTTTGCGCGTCAACAACTTTTCTACTAATCATAAGGACTAAAGTCAAAACTAAGTCAGCTGTATCCTCAGTTAGAACATCGGGGGTGTTGGTAACGATCACATTTTCTTCTCTAGCAGTTACGAGGTCAAGATTATCGACACCATTTCCAAAGTTTGCTATCAACTTTAATTTTTTAGCTGATTTAATTATTGAGGCGTCTATTGTATCACTCACACATGGTATCAAGATATTAACATTGGAGATTTTCTTTTTAAGCTCTGGATAAGACAATCTTTTGTCGGTTTTATTAAAGATTACATTGAAATTTTCTTTTAATTTTTTTTCTATCTTTTCGGGTAATTTTCTTGTAATCAGAATAATTATGTCATTTCGTTTCATTTTAATTAGACTCTTATTTTTTAATTTATTAATAAGCATATTTATAACACCAAAAGAAATCTTAGCAGAGATAAAAAAAAAAATTATGACTACTAGGTATAACGAGGTTAACATAAGGAATGGTCCAGGCTTAAATCATTTGGTAATTTATAAAATTTTAAAAAAAGGTTACCCACTTAAAATTATAAGTAATTTTGAAAATTGGTCAAAAGTTGTAGATGTTAACAGTATTGAGGGCTGGGTTTCCAATTCCCAATTAACTGAAAAAAAATACGTGATTATAACGTCAAATACAGAATTCATTTATAAATTTCCTGATATAAAATCAAAAAAAATTGCAAAGGTAATGAAAAATTTTATTTTAAAAAATCAAAAATGTAATCAGGATTGGTGTTTTATCAAGGATAAAGGGATTAAAGGTTGGATAAGAAAAAGAGGAATATGGGGCAATTGATTTTAATCTGTAATATTTATGATTACTTCCACTGATTTTAATTTCTTTCCTTTCGGAAGTTTTGGAAGTTTAGATATTTTAACTTTATTTGTGTCTACATCTATGAGCTTGGAGGATTTTAAACAGAAAAAGTGATGATGTTCTTTCAAGTTAGTGTCAAAATATAATTTATCTGATGATATTTTTATAGCTTTAATTATTCCACATTCTTTGAATTGGTTTAAACAATTGTAAATCGTGGCTAAAGAAATTTTGATTTTTCTTTTACAAACTTCTTCGTAAATGTCTTCAGCTGTAAAGTGTTTATCCCCATTCTTAAAAAGCAAGTTAATCATTGCGACTCTTTGTTCGGTAACTTTTAAGGGTGAAGCCTCGAGCATGTGTAATGCCCTTTTAATATATTCATTAGTATGCATTTTTATTATAAAGTAAGTTATAGCCCCTTCATAATTCTGTCAACTAATTGATTTACTCTAGGAATAAAGCCTCCTTTGTAAAAAGGATCAAGTGCGAATCTGTAAACTGAGTGACCAGCAAACATTAATTCATTTTCAAGATTTGAAATCCCGTGACTTATTTTCTGTAGAGTCTTTTGAATGCAAAATGATCTAGGGTCAGCTTTCTTTCCAGTTGTACCTTTTTCTCCTTGAGCCCAATTGCTAAATAAACACTGGGATAAACAACCCATACAATCAATTTGGTCTTTAACGATTTGACTTGCTTTTTTTAGAGTTACCCAAATTAATGTATCGTTAGGGGTGGTCATAGGTTTTGAAAATCCTTTCTTTACCCATTCCATAATTTTTGATTTATCAGAGTGTTTGACATAAAATGTCCTTTTTCTGGGACCAATTTCAATTTTTTCATTAAATTCATTAGTTTGCTCTTTTAAAAAGGGTGTCTGGCGTTTTGATCTTTCTTCAAGTTCTATAAGGAATTGGTTCTTTACTGCTGAAGAATAAAAACCAGTTGGACTAAATCTATGAAGACTTACTTCGCCTTTTTTTATATTAAGCAGTTTTCTTTTCCATGCATCAGGTATTGGACTTTCTTCAGTAAGCAATGGTCGGGTTCCAAATTGAAAAGCTATTTTTCCTATCTCAGGGTTGTCTATCCAATCTTCCCATTCTTGTAGATTCCAAACACCCCCTGCCATAATTATTGGAATGTTATGAAGATTAAATTCGTTCATTAATTTTCTTAACTCTCTTACTCTTGGATATGGGGGTTCAGGTTTAAGGGGATTTTCGCTATTGGATAAACCATTATGACCACCAGCTAGCCAAGGATCCTCATACACAACTCCGCCTAAATAATCTGAGGTTTTTCTGTATGATCTTTTCCATAGTGCGTTAAAAGCTCTTGCCGATGAAATTATTGGATAATAATAAATACCAAATTTTGCCGCAATTTCTGATAATTTATAAGGCATACCTGCGCCACAGGTTACTCCGTCAATTATTTTACTTGATTTCTCCAAAGTGCGAGTAAGAATTTCTTCTGCCGCAGCCATTTCCCACAAAATATTAATATGAATTGGAGCCCTAGAACCTGCAATATCTCTTGCAATTTTTGCCTGTTCTACGGCCCCTGCAACAGAAAAATCGATAAGTTCTTTATGCCTTCCAGATCTTGTTTTTTCCTTATAAACTTGAGGAATTAAATTGCCTTCTTTATCATAAGAGTCAGCATTTACTCCAGAGAATGTTCCAACGCCTCCGGCTTTAGCCCATGCTCCAGAACTTTCACCGCTACTAACAGCTATTCCCTTACCACCTTCTATAATTGGAAGCGATTCTTTTCCAGACAAAATCAATGATTCAATTTTTTTCATACTTGAGCATCTTTTAAACTTAACTTTACCTTACCTCTGTCATCAACACCAATAACTTTTACCTTTACTTGGTCACCTTCTTTTACAACGTCTGTTGTTTTTTCAACTCTTTCTTCTTTCAATTGGCTTATATGTACAAGGCCGTCTCTACTCCCCATAAAGTTAACAAATGCTCCAAAATCAGTTGTTTTAACAACTTTACCTTCGTAAATTTTTCCAACTTCCGGTTCGGCCACTATTTCATTAATCATATTCATAGCAATTTTAGCTTCATTAGCCTTAGATGCAAAAATTGTAATTATACCATCATCATCGATTTCAACTTTAGCTCCAGACTTTTCACAAATATCCTTAATAACCTTGCCTCCTGAACCAATAACTTCTCTAATTTTTGACTTATCAATCTTTAATTTCTCAATTTGTGGCGCATTTGATTTTGTTACTGTTCTTGATTTACTTATAGCTTTATTCATTTCTGTTAATATATGCATTCTTGCTAAATTAGCCTTAGATAAAGACTCATCCATTATGTCCTCTGTTATTCCGTTAACTTTAATATCCATTTGTAGAGATGTTATGCCTGATTCTGTACCTGCTACTTTGAAATCCATATCCCCTAAATGATCCTCGTCACCAAGAATATCCGTTAAAACAACAAATTTTTTTTCTTCTTTAATCAGACCCATTGCTATGCCGGCAACAGGTTTGTTAAGTGGAACTCCAGCATCCATTAAAGCAAGAGAGGTTCCACAAACAGTAGCCATAGACGAAGAACCGTTTGATTCGGTTATTTCAGAAACAACTCTTATAGTGTAAGGAAAGTCATCTGAACGTTTAAGAATCGGATTAATTGCTCTCCAAGCAAGTTTTCCATGACCTATCTCTCTACGTCCTGTTGCACCAATACGCCCAACTTCGTTAACTGAAAATGGCGGAAAATTGTAATGTAACATAAACTTTTCTCTTGAATCTCCGTCTAAACCGTCAAGAATCTGCTCATCTGAGGTTGTTCCCAACGTAGTAGTAACCAAAGCCTGAGTTTCGCCTCTGGTAAATAAAGCACTTCCATGAACATTTTCCAATAAATTAACTCTACAATCTATGTCTCTAACATCGTCAAGACCTCTACCATCGATTCTTTTCTTAGAATCTAAAACAGAAGATCTTACTATTTCTTTTTCAATTTTTTTTATTTCTTCTTTTAAAGAATTTTCGTCATCAGCCTCATCATTAAATTGTTCAATTATTTTTTTTCTGACCACTGTTAAAGATTCGTTCCTTTTCTTTTTTTCTTTTATATTATAAATCGGAGCTAATTCTTTTTTTGAGATATTTCTTAATTTCTCTATATACTCTGGATCTTCTCTTTTAACGACTTCCCAAGAATCTTTTGCTGACTTTTCTGCTAGATCAATTATTGAATCAATAACGCTTTGAAATTCTTTGAATCCGAATTGAACTGCTCCGAGCATTATTTTTTCGTCTAATTCATTTGCCTCCGATTCAACCATAAGTACACCATCCCTTGTTCCAGCAACAACTAAATCTAACTCGCTTTCACTCAATTCTTCTTTCGTTGGATTAAGAATATATTCTCCATCCATATAACCAACTCTTGCGCAAGCTAGAGGACCAAGAAAAGGCAACCCTGAAATAGTTATTGCAGCTGATGCACCTATCATTGCACAGATTGATGGATCATTTTCTCCGTCATAATTTATGACTGTGCAAACCACTTGAGTCTCATTTTTAAAATCGTTATGAAAAAGAGGTCGTATTGGCCTATCTATAAGTCTTGAAGTTAAAATCTCATTTTCTGCTGGACGACCTTCTCTTTTGAAAAAACCTCCTGGAATTTTTCCTGCTGAGTATGATTTTTCAATATAATGGACTGATAGAGGGAAGAAGTCGTTTGAGACATCTAAATCTCTGGAAGCAGACACTGTACATAGAACAACAGTTCCCCCAAGCGAGCATTTCACTGCACCATCAGCTTGTCTAGCTATCATACCTGTTTCCAATTTTAAAGCTAGACCTTTCCAGTCTAACTCAACCGATGCTATATTAAACATTATTATCTCCTTAGTTGTCTAACGCCTTAGACCTAGAGACTTTATAATTGACTCGTATCTTTCATTGCTTTTGCTTTTAACATAGCTTAAAAGTTTTTTTCTTTTTCCTACAAGTTTCATCAAACCTCTTCTCGTGTTGTGATCTTTTTTGTTAGACTTTAAATGTTCTGTTAAATTTTTTATCCTTTTTGAAAAAACTGAGATTTGACTTTCACTGCTCCCAACATTTTCGATATTTTCGTTACTTTCTTTTTTTTTATTTAAAGTTTTATTCATCGTAAATTCCTAAATTAAAATTTTTATTACCTAGCATACCATATGAATTAAGTTAAGTAATTAACAGCTTTTTGGGATGAAAAATAAAATTATCAATTAAACCTAATGCTACAAAGTTGTTTTCATGTTTAGCCAGAACCACTTTGTCTTTTTGTGCTTTGATTAAATATTTATTCATCTGAACAAAACTTCCGCTTAAAACTTTTTTAACCTGATTATCATCCAACTGAATTTTTAAAACATCATTCATAACAGCATCAATAGGATAAACAAGCTTTTTAAGTTCCTCACTATGCACCAAACTTAACAAATAATCCAGTGAAATAAGTTTTTTGTTAAAGTTGCTAAATCCGATGCGTCTGAGCTCTACTACAGTTCCAATTGTATTCATTGACTCTGCAAGACTTTCCGCAAGACTTCTTACGTAAGTTCCTGCACTACAGTCAACTATGAATGAAGAAAGATTTTGAGAAATGTGATTAATTAATTTAAGATTATAAACTATAATTTTTCTTTTTTTTAATTGGAATTTCACATTTTTTCTTGCCAATTTATAAGCTCTTTGTCCATTAATTTTTACAGATGAATACTGGTGCGGGGATTGCTCCATACTACCGCAAAAATTATTTAATGTTTTAATAATTTCAATTTTTTTTGGATATTCCTTGTTCTGCCTTATAACTTTTCCCTCTGAATCGCCAGTTTCAGTTTTAATTCCCCACTTAATTGAAAATAAGTATCTTTTATCACTTTTCTCAATAAACGGTATAATTTTAGTAGCTTTACCTAAAGCGATTGGTAAAAAACCTGACGCCAAGGGATCGAGAGTCCCAACAAAACCAGCCTTAGAATTGTGAAAAATTTTTCTTATTTTCTGTAAAGCAAAATTAGATGTAACACCTATTGGTTTATCCAAAAAAAACCAACCAGTCCAATTATTAATGCTCATTTATTTCTTACGAACAAGTTCAAATTTCAACCTGGGCGTATATCTAAGTTCAATTTTAGATGAAAATTCTTTTTTTATTCTTGATGAATTATTGAAAATTATTTCGTTAATTTTTTCGTAATCAACACTTATATTGTTAAGCGTTTCTAAAAAAACTTTAGCACTTTTTCCATCAGAAGATAATTCAACATGAGACACCATAATAAAAATATTTTTTCCATTTTCATAATTTATATCGATGGTCAAAAAAACTTCAGAAATAGCTTTTTTTATTAACGAAGAAATTTTTTCAATTCTTGATTTTTTTCTTTCATCTTTAATTATTTCTAAACTAAGATTTTTTTTCATTTTTTTCTCTCACATAAAACTCTAATCTGTCGTTCTGAACAACTTCATTGAATTTTGAAAGAACAATTCCGCACTCTAATCCACTTAGGACTTCCTTTACTTGATTTTTTTCTCGTCTAAGACTTTGAATTTCACATTCATGAAATATTTTTTCATTTCTTACAACTCTTACAAATGCTTTTGACGTCACTTTTCCATCTTCAACAACACATCCAGCTACCTTGTTAGAATCAGAGAGTTCAAAGACTTGTTTTACAATTGCTTTTCCTATTTGAGTTTCAGTTTCGTCTGCATCATCAAATCCGTCAACAATTTTTTGAGCTTCGTCAATAACTTCATATATTATCGAGAAATTGCTTATTTTTATTGCTTCTTTTTTTGATAATGTTTTGGCTTGAGTATTAGCTTTAACGTTAAAACCAAAAATTCTAGCTTTTGATGCGATTGCAAGCGTTACGTCAGATTCATTGATTTCGCCAACCGCACTGTGTATTATTTTAATTGATATTTTTTCAGAGTTCATTTTATTTAGGCTTTGCTCAATTGCTTCCTTTGACCCGTGCACATCAGCTTTAACTATTATGGAAAATTCTTTTTTCTCTTCTTGAGTTGCACTTTCTATCATTTGATCTATTGAAACTCTTTTAATTGCTGAGTTCTCTTCGATTCTTTTCATTCTGGATCTATATTGTGTCACCTCTCTTGCTCTTGCCTCATTATCTACAACAACTAATTTATCTCCAGAATTTGGAGTTCCAGATAATCCAAGAAGTTCAATTGGAAAACTTGGTGAGGCTGTGTTTATCTTTTCAGAGGAATCGTTATACATTGCTCTGACCTTTCCCCATTCTTTTCCTACTACAGCAATGTCTCCAACTTTCAAGGTTCCATTTTGAATCAGGATTGAAACAACTGTTCCTTTGCCCTTCTCTATCTTTGATTCAATTACTGTTCCTTCAGCATTTCTATTGGGATTAGCTTTTAACTCTAAGATTTCAGATTGAAGTATAATTGAATCTAAAAGATCATCTATTCCTGTTTTTGTTTTAGCTGAAACCTTTACGAAGACATTTTGTCCACCCATGTTTTCACTTATTATTTCGTGCTTCATTAAATCGGACTCAACCTTTTCAGGATTAGCTGTTGGGAGATCTATTTTATTTACTGCAACTACAATTGGACATCCGGATGCTTTAGCATGACTGATTGCCTCTATTGTTTGTTCGTTAACACTGTCGTCAGCAGCAACAACAAGAACTATTACGTCTGTAATGTTTGATCCTCTTGCTCTCATTTGACTGAAAGCAGCATGCCCAGGTGTATCTATAAAGGTTATAAATTGACCCTTTCTAGCTTCAACTATATAAGATCCAATATGTTGTGTTATTCCACCAGCTTCAGTCGAAGCAACTTTTTTTTCTCTTATTACATCAAGAAGAGATGTTTTTCCATGATCAACATGACCCATCACAGTTACAACTGGCGGTCTTGGGAGAAGATCCTTTTCAGTATCAGAGGGTCCAGTTAGACCGACCTCGACATCAGATTCACTTACTCGTTTTGGTATGTGACCAAACTCAATTACTAGCAGTTCAGCTGTATCACTGTCAATGGTTTGATTAATGGTAGCCATCACACCCAACTTCATAAGTGATTTAATAAGATTTGATGACTTCTCAGCAAGACGTGATGCAAGTTCATTTACAGTTATCACATCAGGAATTACTACTTCTTTTTTTTTTCTTTCTTTTTGTTCTTGATTTTCTTTATTTTCTGTTTTTGTTACATTTCTCAGCTTTGCTTTCTCTCTTGCTCTTTTTATTGCAGCAAGCGATCTTACCTTCTCATTATCATCATCAAGAGCCTGCGAAATTGTAAGTTTTCCTTGTCTTCTATTTTCAAAGCTTTTCGGCGTTTTTACAAATTTAGGTTGTTTTGGTTTCTCGGTTACTTCAGTATTTTGTTCTTCATTTATTTGATTGTCTGCGAAAGTTTTTGTAGTGTTTTTCTTAAAAATTTTCTTCTCATTTTTTTCAATTGGTATTTGATTTTTATTTTCTGCAACAGGAATTTCAGGTGTCTGTTCTTTCTTTGTTTTTTGGGGATTAGTTAAAGTAATGTCGGTTGATTTTGGTGCCTCAATTTTTTCATTTTTTGAAAAACCGCTGATAGATCTTTTTTTCTTTACTTCAACGGAAACTGATCTACTTCTACCATGAGAAAAGCTCTGTTTTATTTGACCGGCATGAATAGTCTTCTTAAGTTGCAACTTACCGGTTAATTTATTGTCATTTTCATTTTCTGTCATATAAGTTTAATTTTTATACCAATGTTTTCGTGAATCCAATATTATTTCGTCAGCTTTATTTTGATCCATATCTTTGAAAATCTCAATTAATTCTAAATTTGATAAATCTGCAAG
>CACFSX010000002.1 GCA_902569095.1 uncultured Alphaproteobacteria bacterium | reverse complement strand
GGTTTTTTTAAATTTTTGAAAACCTTTAAATCTTTTAATTCAAATGAACTTGAATCAATTAAATCTCCTCCCACCAATATAAAATCAAATTCAAGCTTAATTATTTTTTTATAAATTTTTTCTAAGTGCTTGATAGTATTTGTTCCTAAATGAATATCACTGAGAAAAATTAATTTTAAAGGTTTTTTTAATTTTGAGGAGTAAACATTTAATTTTTTAATGTTAATTTTTCTACCATTATAAAAACTTAATAATGTCAGAATCAATATAAATAGAATGCAGACAATACCTAAGTTGTAAGATTCTATGACATTAAAAATGTCAATAAATAATCCCAAATTAACAATCCAAAAACTTATAAACCCAATTCCCAATCCTTCATAAATTAACAATTTAGAAAATAAATAATTTTTTTTTGATTTCGAATTATAAATTATTAACGCTGAAAAAAACAAACTAATAACAAACGAATTGAAATTTAAGATCTCGTCATCGGTAATCATAGAATTAAGAGTTCTAAAGGGGTAAACGTAGAATAGATAAGTAATAATAATAAAAAATGGATAAAATAAAAATCTTCGCAATTTTGCTCTCAAAATTAAGGTTTTAATATTCACTAATTTAAAAAACTAAAAAGTTAATTTTAATATTACTTTTCAGTTATTAATACCAATATTGGACTGATTTATTACAGCTTATATTAAAAACTAGACTATCAATTACAAAAGTAATATAGCTTAATTTTAAAGAGTATATTTGATATTTAAATATGTCTAATGATAATATTATTAAAATTTTGCTAAATAATAATGGCAAAATCCCACTTAAATCGTACCATGAATATTATGCTAATTTGGCTAGAAAACATCAAAATAAACTTACAAAACCAATTGGGAGTTTAGGTCGATTAGAAGATTTTGCTATTTGGATGGCTGGTTGGCAAAAAAGAAAAAAACCTAAAATGGATAGTTTTCAATGCGTCATTTATGCTGCTAATCATGGTGTAGCAAATAAAAAAGTATCTGCTTATCCTGCAGAAGTAACAAAGCAAATGGTTGCTAACTTTAAAAATGGAGGAGCTGCAATTAACCAACTATGTAATTTAGCTAAAGTAAAATTATCAGTTATTCCAATAAAGCTTGAAACACCTACTAAGGATTTTTCAAAAGAAAAAGCAATGGAACAAAGCGAGATAATTGAAGCAATGCAATTAGGATTTGATTCTGTTTCAAAAGACTGTGATTTGTTAATATTGGGAGAAATGGGTATATCTAATACCTCAGCAGCAACTGCTATTTCATGCGCACTTTTTAATGAATCTGTTGAAAAATGGACAGGTTTAGGTACGGGCATTTCTAAACAAAAACTTAAACATAAAATTTCTATTATTAAGAGTGGATTGAAGTTACATGGAAAGAATTTTAAAACTGTTGGTAAAATTTTTGAGGCATTTGGTGGAAGAGAAATGGCAGCAATTGCAGGGTCAGTAATTGCAGCAAGGGTCAAAGGGATACCTGTTTTATTGGATGGTTTTATTACAACTGTATCTGCTGCTACTCTAACTCTTTTTAATAAGAATATATTAGATCATTGTTTAATTTCTCACCAATCTTCTGAACCAGGTCATTCAGGAGTAATTTCTCATCTTAAAAAAAAACCTATACTTGACTTAAACATGAGACTTGGTGAGGGAAGCGGAGCAGTAGTAGCAAGTTTGATAATAAGAGCAGCTTTAACCACTCACAACAAAATGTCGACGTTTTCAGAAGCAGGTATAAGTAAAAAAATTTAATTATGCATTTACTTCTTAAAAATAAATATGTAATGGATTTTTTTGCAACACTTATGTTCTTTACTAGAATACCAGTAAAATGGTCCTATTTCTCAAAAAAAGCACCAGATTTAACAAGAGCTAGTTGGTCTTTTCCATCAATCGGTTTTTTAGTAGGAATATTATCTGGTGGTGCTGGGGATATACTGATTCAAGTGGGACTTCCTGTTTTTTTGTCTTGTGTTATAGCTATCACACTCAGTGTTCTTCTTACAGGTGCTTTTCATGAAGATGGATTAGCAGATACTGCAGACGGTCTCGGGGCAGGGGGCTCTCCTAGAAATATTGATAAAATTATTCATGATAGTCGCCTTGGAACCTATGGAGTAATGTCATTAGTATTAGGTATTTTGGTTAAACTAGGATTAATATTAGCTTTATTTGAGTCAGGGTATCCATTAATTGCAATTTTTTCCATTGGATTTGCTACTGGCAAATTATCAATTATGATAGCAAGAAACTTATTCAATAATTCAGAGTTTGCAAAAACAGCAAGCATAGTTGGAAAAATTTCAAATAAGTGTTTATTTATAGCCACTTTGACTTGGATATTACCTACATTGTTTGTGTTAGATATCTATGGAATATTATTCGGCATAATCTTAATGACCTTAACAATACTTTTAATTGGAAAAAAATCGAAAAAAGCCATAGGAGGTATTAACGGAGACATATTAGGAGCAATCGCTTTCTTAACAGATATAATGTTTTTATTTGGAAATATTATAGTAATTCTTGTTGTAAATTGATTAAACCATCGAAATTATTTTTGATTCGGCATGCACCTGTTAAACAAATTACAGGTTTTTTTTCACAACATAATCCAGATGCAATTATAAAAAATAATAAAATTAAAAAATTGGCAACTTGTTTACCAGATAATTGTGATTGGTATGTGAGTCCTTTAAAACGAACAATTCAAACAGCAGAAGCTTTATCAAGATATAAACAGTATTCAAAAATCATTATAGAAAACAATATAGTTGAACAAAGCTTCGGAGATTGGTCAGGAAAAAAAATTTCTGAAATTTGGAAACTTATAAATAAAAATGAAGACAAACATAATTTTTCATTCATTTCTCCTGAATTTTCACCGCCAAATGGAGAAAGTTTTCTAGAACAGACTAAAAGAGTAGAGATTTGGCTCAAAAAATTAAAGCTAAAAGCTGGACAGAGTATTTTGGTCATAACACACGCAGGTACAATAAGGGCAATATTATCTCATGCTTTACAAATTAAACCTGATTTTGCAATTGGATTGGAAGTTACATATCAAAGTTATAGTGTTCTTGAAATGCTTTCAAAAAAGGATAATAAACACAAAGGTGGACAATTTCGATTATTAAGTTTCAATAATGTTATTTGAGGATCTAAGTACCAGACTCATATCAATGTAATATTAATATGTCTTAAAAAGACAACCTATATTTTATAGGATAGAAATTAAATATAAAAATTGAATCATGCAAATTTTTCTAAAAAATAAATTTATTTTTTTATTTCTTTATTTTTTATCATTTTCCTGTTGTTACGGAAAATGGCAAGTATTCCGTGAGCATAAAACTTTTACGGAATATTTTGAAATGGAATCAATCAAAAAAATCGATGATATTATTTACATCTGGAGTATGTTTGATTACAAAATCACACAAAAAAAAGAAAAACTAAGTACGAAGTTTTATACTAAGTATGATTGTAAAAATAAAAGATTTAAAGTTATTACCATAATTGATTACAAGACAAATATGGGTAGAGGAAGAACATTTGAATATAAAAAAAATTTAAACACTGAATCAGATAATTCAGAATGGATTCATCCGAAATTAATGAGTGAAAACTTCGAGAAAATTAAATTCATTTGCAATTTTTAATACAAAAAAAAACCTGACTGCTTAGCCAGGCTTTTTAAAGAAATTAATCTATAGTTTGAAACTACTTCTCAGCGCAAGCATAAGAATTGATCTCAAGACCTACAGAGATTTCAGAAATCATAGGTTTTGTCCAAGCCATTATTTATCCTTTAAAAAGTTAATATTAAAATACAATATATTAAATCTAAATTAACATTTGCTGATTCTAATATTCATGTATTGTTAATGTATTTAAAATGAATAGTTATTATTAAACTATGTAAACTATTAGTAATAATTATTTTGTTAATAGATTATCTTCAGTTATTTTTTATTCTCATTGAATACAAAATGAAACGTGAATTACGTAGAAAAATAATTTATATTTATAAATATCTAGCTAATATTAATTTATACATTAAATACATATTATGATTTTCCTAATTGTTCTTTTTTCAATATCAATTCTTCCGGTTGTTTGGATCAATTATGTTTTTAAAAAGAATGACGAAATCTTACCAAATATGCCTTTTAATGGCATTGAATTTGGGAATCAGCTAATTAAAGAATTGGAATTAAAAGACGTTTGTGTGGAGAAAACCTTAATAGGCGATCACTATGATCTAGATCAGAGAAAAGTCAAAGTAGGGGAAGATAGACTTAGAAAAAAAAGTTTAACATCTATTTCAATTATTTGTCATGAAATAGGTCATGCAATTCAACACGCTGAAAACTACACTCCACTGATTACAAGAACAAAACTTGTTAAAAATACTCTGTGGATTAATAAAATCGCATTTGCTGTTATTTATATTGGACTACCAATAATATTTGCTACAGGTTACCTTCCACTTATTAAAGTATGCATTTTACTTATTCTACTAAGTTTATTTATTGGGGTAGTTATTCATCTTTTTACACTTGAAGTGGAATTAGATGCAAGTTTTAATAAAGCTATGCCAATTATTAAAAAAAAAATTCCAGCAGTTTATCATGATTCATGTCGTTCTATTCTTCGAGCTGCAGCTTTTACCTATGTAGTTGGTGTATTCAAAAATTTAATATCTTTGAGAATGATATGGACTGTCCTTTCCAGAATTAGGTAATTAAATTAATCCGGTTAGTAATTCCTTTCAAAAAATTTACAATGAAATAAAATTAATGAAAAAGCTATTACTAATATTTATTTATTCATTTCTATCTTTTGAAGTAATGTCATTTGACAATTTAGTTGGAAAGAATCTTATTTGTAAGGGAAAATACCAAGTATTTGGATATGAGTTTTTAAAAAATAATGAAGTTATAAGACACGCATCGTCAAACTCAGAAAGCGATTATTATAAAAATAATGGTCTTTATGAAATCACTCAAAAGTTTATAAAGCTTGATGTAGAGGGTGATATATTTACCAGAGAAATTTTACGAAAAACTTTAGAACTCTTTATAGGCGTTCATTTAAATAATTCAAAAGTAGGAGACTGCATTTTTTATTCTGGTGACATAAATGAATATTTTAACACACTTAGTTTTGATTAGTTACGATAGAGTTGGTTTATTTAAATTATTTATAGAATAAAAAAGAGCACAAAGTTTTTCGTAATTGCGTTAACTATAACAAGCTATAAAATTAAAAGGTAATGACAATTTTTTCTAAACAACAGGTTTATCATTCCTTATCATTGTTATTTTTTATCATTTTAGTAACGGCTTGTTCAAGTACTCGACTAATCTATTCATTTACGGATAAATTCATTAAAGATGAGATTAATTACTTTCTAGATTTGGATGAAGAAGAAAAATTACTGATGAATCAGCAAGTTTCAGAAATGATAAATTGGCACAGAACATCAATGATGCCAAGTTACGCTTCCTACCTAGATAATATTGCAGATACATTAGAAATGGGAGAATATGATGCAAACAAAATAACTATAGTTATTGATGAAGGGCGTACTCTAGTTGAAGATACTATTGTTGGTTTAACACCAAATGCATCAAGGTTTCTTACTCGCATCAATAATGATGGAGCTATCGAATTTATGACAAAGCAAATGTTGATGCGTCAACAAGAACGTATCATCAAACTTTCGGAACCAAGAGAAATAAGATATAAAGATCGTTTTGATAAGTTAAGTAAAAATTTTAAAAGATTTTTTGGAGATCTAACAAATGCTCAAATTGAAATGCTAGAAACCCATTCGCATGAAACGCTTAATGACGCAAGGGTTCGTTTGCATAACAGGACACTACGTCAAAAAGCATTCGTAAGATTTATGAAATCTCAGCCAAATGAAGCAGAGCTTAATGCTTATTTGAACAAACTCTTGATAAGAGGCCATGAAATTATAAATCCCAATTATGAAGATTTTTCTCAAGCTTCACTATCTCGTTTCAAGATACTTTTAATAAAAATGTTAGCAATTTCGTCGGAAAAACAACGAAATGTGATGATTGATAAACTTCGCAGTTATGCAAGGGAATTTAATACTATTTCCAAATGAAATATTAAAGATTTATTAGACTAAATTAGAATTAATGGTGAAATATTTTTGAAGAAAAATATCTAAGTTATGTAATTAGGATTCTTGGGTAAATAATTGAATTTATTTATTTTTTTTTTATAATTAGATAAATAATCAATCCTAGGAAGAAGATTATTAATAGAACGCCTCTACCGAAAGCTAGATTTTCAAGCACTTCCATAATATTTAAAAATAGTTAAAATTTGAAGAAGTTCTATGTTTTATGCTATTTTTAGTTTAAATTAATAATGTTTTAAGTCTGAAATTAAAAATTCAGCAAGCAAGTTTTAAGAATTCTAAATAAAGGTAATTCAAAAGAAACAATGTATAAATTAATAAAACTATTTAATGCGATTTAGTTATAGTAATTATTTAATATTTTATACAAATAAGATTTCTATTCATTACATATTAAAATATGACTGAAAACTTAAATTTAAAGAAAGAAACTGATTTTAAATCCAGCGAATCAAGCACAGGTGAGAATAAACAATGGGATAAGGATAATCAGGCTTGGTGGGATTGGTATGTTTCTCTAGCTGATAACTCAAATTCTAAAACCAAGGAGGTTCTGTTAGAACTGCCTGAACCACCAAATATAAAAGATGCATCAAAAATTGATTTAAAACAGCAACTCTCAGAACCTTACAACCTAACAACACAAGATATATCAAATTTTCAAAAAAACGGTTTTATAAAGTTAAAGAACGTTTTAACACCAGCTGCAATTCAACTTTTAAGACATGAAATCCTATCGCTTTTAAAAAAGACATTTGAAAATTATAACGAAAATAAAAAAGATCGTTTTTTAAGTCTTGAAATGATGTGGTTAAAAAATACTGTAATCAAAGAATTTGTTTTAAGTTCACGTATTGCAAAGATTTGTGCTGAATTACTCTCAGTAAAAAAAATTCGTCTTTATCATGATAACGCCTTAGTTAAAGAATCAGGCTGTGGTCGTACACCCTGGCATTATGATGATCATCATTTTCCATTAGAAACAAATGATGTGGTAACTGCCTGGATTCCTGCTCAAGCAATCCCGATTGAGATGGGCCCTCTAACTTTTGCAAAGCCATTAGAGATTTATAAACTTGTAGAAAATATTGAATTTAACGAATTTGATACTAGTTACGATAAAAAAATAATTGATATTTTTAAAAAGGAAAAAGTTTCAATTGTTGAAGAACCTTTTGAATTAGGTGAGGTAAGTTTTCATCATAATCTTAGTTTCCACACTGCCTCTGAAAATAAAACAACCCAAAGTCGAATTGTTTTAGCCAATACCTATTTTGCAGACGGTGCGCGTGTTGTAAATAATCCTACTATGATCTCAGGAGATTGGAAAAAATTTATTCCTGAAACTAAGCCAGGTGAAATTGTTTCAAGTAATTTAAACCCAATTTGTTGGCCTGCAAATAATCAAGTTTAGTCTAAAAATTTAATGCTCTTCAAAAACAATTATAAAAACTTGAACTCTTCATGGATGAATAAAATCGATTCAGGTGAAAACCCAAATAGTCAAGATTTACTAGATCATCTTCATACTATCCACAATCGACATGCAGGTTTTACTGAAAAGATTGCAACCAGTTGTTGTGATTCAAATGGAAAGAATAGTTATGAATTACTAATTGATACTATCGATACAAATTCTCACATCGATATTCTTGATTTGGCGTGCGGAAGTGGTGTTCTTTTAGAGTATTGTAATAAACGTTTTCCATTTAACGTCAAACTTTCCGGAGTGGATATGAATGATAACGAACTTAAACTCGCACGGACCAGACTTTTTGATCAAGATGTAGATTTTTATAACGCAAAGGCTCAAAAATTAAACTTTATCAAAGATGCCTCAAAAGACGTTATATTTTGTCATTGGGCTTTAACTTTAATGGATCCTTTAGTTCCGGTGTTAAAAACCATTAAAAGGATACTTAAAAATCAGGGTATTTTCTCAGCAATTGTTGATGGAGATTTACATTCTGCAACTGGATATTTAGAAATCCACAACATAATATATAAATTTGTTCAAAAAATATTTCCTAATTATGGATTATTAGAATTAGGTGATCCAAGGGTTAGATCTTTAAAAACTTTAGATGAACTCGTTAAAAAAATATTTTATGACTGTGAAATAAATATTACCCCTCATGTGCTTTCTTTTAAACAAACTCCAGAAGTGTTAGCTAAAGAAGTTTCAGGTTTTTTTTACGCTTCACTAGTTCTATCGTCCAAGCATTATGAGATTTTAGTATCAGAACTTTCAGATTACTTTGATAACACTTCAGTTGATGGTTTTAGTGAGTTTAATCTTCCAGTAAATCGATTAGTAGTAAAGAAGACTTCAAAAATCTGCTCTCTAAAAAAATAATATCTTCATGATATTTTTTAGTTTTTGTTTATTTCTTTTCTTATTTACGTTGATAGGATCTTTGTCAGTTCTTAAGAAAAAAAATACGTCTCTAGACTATCTTCTTGCAAATCAAGAAGTTAAGCCATGGTTGGCAGCTATATCAGCCATCGCAACATCAAATAGTGGATACATGTTTATTGGTCAGATTGGGTTTACATATGTTTATGGTTTGCAATCTGTCTGGCTAATGTTTGGATTGATTTTTGGTGATTTTATTTCATCTCTTTTTGTACATAAAAATTTAAGGAAGAAATCACAGGAATTAAAGGTTGTAAGTTTTGCTAATTTGGTAAGCCAATGGCATGGCAAAAATTATAAATATGTACAATTGTTTGGTGGATTAATCATTCTTATTTTCTTATCTACATATGCAGCAGCTCAGCTTAATGCTGGAAGTAAGTCGATGCATGTTATATTTGGTTTAGATTATAGACTAGGTGCCATAATCGGTGGAGTTATTGTATTACTTTATTGTTTTTCAGGAGGAATAAGAGCTTCTATTTGGACGGATGCCGCTCAATCTTTTGTAATGATAGTTGCCATGTTTTTAATGGTTTTTTTTGGAATTAAAGAAGTAGGTGGGGTTTCTATCTTCATAGATGAATTACACAAAATATCTCCAGATTATATGAAATGGTTTCCATCAACAAATTTTTCAGAATTTTTATTAGCTCCATACATGTTCATTATCGGTTGGTTTTTCTCAGGTGTGGGTGTGATAGGTCAACCTCATGTTATGGTGAGATTTATGACAATTGATAGTACTAAAAACATACCAAAAACAAGAATATATTATTACACTTGGTATACTTTATTCTATTTATTTTCCATTTTAGCGGCTTTTGTAGCAAGACTACTAATCCCAGAAACCAACAATTTGGACCCAGAATTGGCCTTACCAACTTTGGCACAAAGTTTATTACCTGAATTTTTTGTTGGGGTAATCTTAGCTGGTATTTTTGCTGCCACAATGTCAACAGCAGATTCTCAAATACTTGCTTGTACCGCTTCAATTACAAACGATCTTTCATTGAATAAAAATAACAATTATTTAATAAATAAATTAGCAACTTTAATTATCACAGTCTTTGTTGTTACAATTGCAATAAATGATAATAAAAACGTCTTCAACCTTGTCTTAATGTCATGGTCAACATTAGCTTGTTGCTTTTCTCCTTTATTAATAGTTAACTCACTAAAACAAAAAGTTTCTGAATTTTCATCATTAATGATGATGATTATACCCTTGATAACATTAATGGTATGGAGACATTACGAACTAAATACTTATATTTACGAGGTAGCTCCAGGTATAATATCTGGAATTCTTACTTTTTTTGTTTTTAAACTATTAAGAAAATAACATCAGTTCGAGCTGCTAAATCCTTAAAAGCTCTATGAAGGAGGAGATCGAGCAATTAAAAGATTAGGTGTTAATATTGCAAAAATAATTGAGCAAATAAAGATATAAATTGTAAATGTAATAAATTGGATTTCCAATGTTACACCTGTGTCCAATAATAATCCTATAAGTGCTGGAGAGATTGAAGTAGCAAGCACAACCATAGAAAAAAACATAGATCTGATTGAACCAAGATAATTAATTCCATAAAGTTCAACCCACAGAGTACTTATGATAATAGTTGCTGATCCAGCAGATGCTCCCATTAAGATCATAAATATAGGAATAGCAAATGCCTTGTCTGTAGCTACTATTAAGAGCAAACCAAATGCAAGCGGTAACAAAAAAAAACGCAATAAATGCACTGTGCCGAATCTATCGATTATCCAGCCAGCCCCAAAAGTTACCCCAATCACACTTAAAGCAAAAAAAGGATAGGAGGATGCTAAAAGTGTAATCGACCAAGATTTAGTTTCAATCAAGTGAATCTGATGAAAAAAAACTCCAGTCACTATGAAGGGAGAAGCAAGTAATCCAGGAAGAACCTGGTAAAATCTTAAATCTTTTAAGACTTGTGATCGATTCCAAGAAACAATCAAATTTTTTTTTGATTTTGTTTGTTTACTATTATACGAATCATGCTTATTTAATTTGATGTGTCTTCCAAGCCAGTAAACTAAAGGTAAAAAAATAATTATTATACACGTACCTATTCCAACCCAGATTTCTCGCCATGTGTATTGAAATAAAAAGAAAGTAATGAGAGAGGGTAATAGTGCCTCTCCAATAGGGTGTCCCATTAGTGCAACACTTAAAGCTCTTCCTCTTTTCTTTGAAAACCAGCGGGCCATTGCGGTTACTGCTATATGACTAATCATACTTTGACCAAACAAGCGAAGACCTAATAAAGACAAGAAAAGTATGAGAAGTGTTTCAGCACTTGATAAAAGAAATGAAAATCCGCTTAATATTCCTAGAGTTATTAATCCAAGAACAGTCAAATTAAATTGGTCTGTGAGTTTTCCTAACCAAAAAAAAAGTGTAGCACTTGTTAGTGTTGCAACGGAATAAAGTATTCCAAACATTCCATGAGAGAGATTAAATGCATTTCTTATCTCTCCAGAGAAAAGAGAAATAAAGAAAGTTTGACCAACGCTCGAGCTAAAAATTAAAAATAAACCTAGACTAAGTTCTGGTGTGGTAGCGAGTAAAATTCGTTTTATAAACATGTATTAAAAATTATGATTGCTTTCTCACATTCGACATCTAGAAAAAAAATACTCTTAGTCATAAAAATTAATCTTTCGATAGAAAAATCATCATTACTTCTTGCTTAAAACACCATTGTCCATCTTTGATACAATTGTCTAGATAAGGTCCAGTAACCGAATTTTTGAGCATTTTCTCAAGGTCAATTGTATCATCAAAAACACAACGTTGCAGATATCCTTCAACTTGCAAAGATGCTGTCTCTGAAACACCATTTTCGTATGTAATTTTCTTAACTTTATGAGGAATATTAATCTCTTTTAGTATTTGTAAAATTTGTTCAGCACTTGAATACGGTTCTCCAGAACCACCTTTGAAACCATTTAAATAATGTCTGTAAAATCGAAGGTAATGAGATTTTTCACTTGCATGAGCAATAAAACCGGATCTAGCCATTCCAAAAATAAAACGTTTTAAAGCCTTTTTAAGTTCGTTTTTTGGAATTGCGTAAAGAGCATGCGTTGCCCAGATAATGTCATAAGTTTCTCGCTCACAAGAAAATTCCTGTAAAGTAGTTTCAAATTCTGAACTAGTTTTAAATGGTGACTGAATAACCTTGCGTGCTTCTGCAATTGAAAATGAAGACGGATCTAGTAGTGAATATTCCACTGGTAATATTTTTGCGTTTGACAAATTAGCATTTTGAATTAGTGCTGAAGGAAATTTACCTGATCCACAGGCAATATCTAGAAGTTTTAGTCCACGCTTGCCAATATTAGCCTGATGTGCTTCAAGCCATTCTTTCCAGTTAAATTTCTCTGCTAGATGTTTATAATCAATAGAGGCAAGAGTATAAAAATTCTGCATTTCATTGCGACTTGATTCACTCCAATGTTCACAACTTCGCATAAATGTATCTTTCATCTATTAAATCCCTTTAAATTTAACTAAACTAGATTGGTGATCGTAACTTGTTATTTCACCTTAAACAACTCTATCGGTGAATATAATTAAATAAGTATGAAGTGATTGTAAAAGCTTCATAATGAAGAAACAGCGAGGAGATGTATTGTTTCTATGTCAAAGAAATCTAAAACTCGAATGAGATTATTTTAACATTATATTAAAATGAAATGCATTTGTCAAACTATTTTTTTTAAGTCATTGATATCATTATATTCTTTTTTTTTAACCAGTAAATTATTCATCTTTTATTCGTACTCAATGAAAATAACATATTATGTTGAGAGTATTTGAGGCATTAGTATAATAAAATATTAAATGTTTATAGATTATAGATGAATAGAAGAAAATTTATTGAATATTCAATAAAAACAATTGCTCTGGCATCAGTACCAGTAATCAATTTTTTTCCAAAAGTAAACATATCCGAAGATGAAAAAAAGTTACCTTGGAGCAGTAATACATTCAAATTTCCATTGGAGAACTTTAAGCTTCAAAGTGGAGAAACTTTAAACAATGCCTTTTTGTTAGTTAACTTTAATGGTGAATTAAATCAATCAAAAAGTAACGCAATTATATTTGCTACTTGTTTTGCAGGAAGCCACAAATTTAATCAGATGGCATATGGAATTAATAGAGCGCTAAATCCACTTAAATATTGCATTATAACACCAAACTTATTTTGCAGTGGTTATTCGTCCTCTCCGAGTAATACTAGCCCCCTTCAAGATGGTCCAAGATTTCCCTCTGTTACATATTACGACAATATCAATGCACAAGATAAACTTATATCAGAGTATTTCGGCATTACTAACCCACTTATGTATTTGGGGTTTTCTATGGGCGCTCAGCAGGCTTTTCACTGGGGTGCATTACATGGAGAAAAAACCGGTGGTATAATTCCCTTGTGTGGAACTGCAAAAACTACAACACAGAATTGGATAACTTTGGAGGGATGTAAGTTAGCTTTACAATCAGATGTTAATTATAATAACGGTGATTATAGTTCACCTCCTAAAAAAGGTTTAAAGGCTTTTTCTAGAAATTATACATCAACTTTATTTGATAAAGAAGGATATGAAGAGGGGTTACATCTCAATTTGTTTGATGGATTTGAAGATACTGAGTCATACTTAAATTTTATGGATAGTTTTTTTGGAAGTATTGATGCAAATGATTTATTAGGTATGTTGAATACTTGGCAAATGGGAGATATAGGAAAACATGAAAAATTCAACAACAACACAAAAAAAGCTCTTGCAAATATAAATTGTCCAGCTCTAGTTATGCCAAGTTCAACTGATTTATCTTTTCCTGCACGTAACAATATTCCTGAGGTTAAAGGAATGCCGAACGCTGAACTAAAAGTTATAAACACAAAACATGGTCATTTAGCTGGAGGAATGTCAACTACGTTAACATCTCAAGAAGATGTAGCTTTTATCGATAAAAACATAAGAGAATTTTTAAAAAAGATTACCTAAATATATCTTATTACTTAATTATTTTACCTAAATATCTTCCAAGGGAATCATAAAAAATTCCATTTCTTTCTAACTTGGCTCTAAACTTCCCTGATGAATCGTATATATTACCATAACCGTCTATCCTTCCCATATATCCACCATGTGAATCATAAGAATGCCCATTAGTTTCAATTTTTCCTAAGTATTTTCCCAAAGAATTATATATACCTCCATTGCTTTCAACTCTTCCTTTATAACTTCCCAGTGAGTCGTGTATAGTGCCATTACCTTCAATCTTTCCAAGATACTTTTCTAGTGGGTCATAAAGCGAATCAGCTTTGCTGTGACAGAACATGAGGATAAATAAAAAGAAAAAAAAATTATGCATAATTTTATTTTAAAATTAAGGTCAATAAACTATTTTTTTCGTATTTTGTTTCCATAATGAAATTTCACTCTCAGTTTGCATACAACAGGAAGTTATTGGAAATGAATCTTGTTGACTTGAACTTAACCTACTATCTTGTGAACTTGGTTGAATAAACATTATACAATCAATTATATGTACAACTCCGTTTTCTGCTATTATATCTTCCTTCACTATAACTACATCTTTAACAAATAGATTTTCACTTCTATATAATTTAATAGGTTTATTACTCACTGTTAGTTCAGTGGTTATTTGATCTGTTACATCTGAAGCCAAAATTTCTTTTGTTAAGATATGGTCGGTGAACAGCCTCTTTGAATAATAAGTATCTTTTAAAACTGATTTCTCCAGTTCTTTTGGAGTATTTTCAAAAGCATTATTTGATGGAGCATAAATTGTCCAATTATATGGAATTTTTTTTTGTAAAACTTTATCAAGTCCTGTTTTATCGAGATAATCTTTGAAAGTAGATAAATTAGAGTTTTTTGAAATAATATCGTACACATTTACTTCTTTTGAAAACAAATCTGAAGAAAATAAAAAAATAAAACTAAATATCAAATACATCTCTCAATCATATAATTTTATAAAGTGATGTAAAGGTGGACGGTAAAATGAGATGATATAAGATCCTAGGCAATAAATAAGTATAACTAAAAAAATTAAAGATTTTGGAGGCTCTTTATGTTCAAGAGATAGAGTAAATAAAGAGCTTTCAATCATTTAAGCTACTTTTTTAAACCATGCTGGAAAGGGATCTAGAGCTTTATGATATGTACTGGGATCATCAAGATAGTTCTTAATCAGACAAGCATCTAGCCTCTCTCGAATGTTCTTTTCACTCATTTCAGACTTTAAACCTATAAAAACTATTTCTTGTCGACGGTCACCATAATCTTTATTCCAATATTTATCGATCAAAGCATCAAAATTAGGTCCTTCTGGCCAACGATCTTTCGGTACAGTTGTCCACCATCTTCCAATTCCCTGATGACGAACAAACGCACCAGCCTGAGAAACCTCACCAATAAATTCAGGTCGACTCGAAATCCAAAAAAAGCCTTTTGATCTCATTACACCAGGCCATTCTTGATTGAAGAAATTATAGATTTTTGACGGATCAAATGGTTCGCGGGCTAAATATACGAAACTTGTGATACCATACTCTTCTGTTTCAGGAACATGATCTTTAAAATTATAAAGTTCTTTTGCCCATAACGGATGAGTGTAAGCTTTTTTAAGATCAAACAATCCAGTACCAACAACTTCTTTGAGATTCACGGTCGAATGAGAGCATTCAAAGACCTTTGCCTCACTGTTAAGTCCACTTATAATTGCATTAACAGTTTTTAATTCTTCAGAGGATATTAAATCAATTTTATTCAATAGAATAACATTGGCAAACTCAATCTGTTCGACAAGAAGATCAACAAGTGTTCGTTCATCATCTTCTAGACTTTCTCCTTTATCTTTTAAAAAAGCAGTAGAGCTGTAATTTTTTATAAGATTTGCAGCATCCACAACAGTCACCATTGTATCAAGTTTTGCTACGTCAGATAAACTAGCTCCATCCTCATCACGAAAGTCAAAAGTAGTTGCTACTGGCAAAGGTTCAGAGATACCAGTACTTTCTATAAGAAGGTAATCAAATTTATTTTCGTTTGCTAACTCTCTAACTTGAATTAAAAGATCTTCACGTAAAGTACAGCAAATACATCCATTGCTCATTTCTACAAGTTTCTCTTCAGTTTGAGATAAGTTACCACCTCCACGCTCAACAAGATTTGCATCAATATTTACTTCACTCATATCGTTCACAATAACTGCAACCTTTAGACCTTGTCGATTATTAAGAATGTGATTTAAAAGGGTTGTTTTTCCAGCACCAAGAAATCCAGATAATAATGTGACTGGAAGTTTTTTATCTAAAACTTTCATTATAAATTCTCCACAAAATTTAACTAAATCAAAGTAAAAATTTTATATTAAGTGTTATAATATAACATTTCAATAATAAATTTATTTTCATGAAATATTTATTCATTTAATTTTTTTTCACGCTTTCTTTCATTGGAATCGAGATATTTTTTTCTAAGTCTAAGGTTCATAGGTGTTACCTCAAGTAATTCATCATCTCTTATAAAAGAAATCATTTGCTCTAATGTCATCTTAACTGGTGGTACCAAAGTAACAGCTTTATCTGAACCTGATGCTCTTACATTAGTAAGTTGTTTTCCTTTTAAAACATTAATTTCAAGATCATTTTCTTTATTATGCTCACCAACTACCATTCCAGTGTATACTTTGGTTTGCGGTTTGATGTACATTACTCCTCTATCTTGCAAATTAAAGATTGCATATGCAACTGCTTGACCTGTCTCAGTTGATATTAAGGAACCATTTCTTTTTTCTTTAAACTCTCCTTTAAATGGTTCATAAGCATGAAATATTCTATTTAGAATACCTGTTCCTTTTGTTTCTGTTAAGAATTGACTTTGATAACCTATTAGTCCCCTTGAAGGTGACTTAAAGATAATACGAGTCTTTGCTGAGGAAGTTTTCATATCGATCATTTCTGATTTTCTATTATTCATTGAGCTAATCACTGTGCTGGAAAAACTTTCATCAACATCAATTACAACCTCTTCAACTGGTTCTAATTTGATATTTTTTTCTGTTTTAAATAATACTTTTGGTCTAGAAACTGATAATTCAAAACCTTCTCTTCGCATAGTTTCGATCAAAACTCCCAATTGTAATTCGCCTCTACCTCCAATTTCAAAAGCATCTTTATTTTCATTTTCACTAAAAGTAATTGCCACATTTGTTTCAGCTTCTGCCAAAAGCCTTTCTCTAATATTATTAGAAGTCACTTTTTTGCCCTCCTGCCCAGCAAAAGGTGAGTTATTAACAGTAATGGTTATTGACATAGTTGGGGGATCTATCGGAGACGATTTTATGGGTTTAGAGACTAAATTATCACAAATTGTATCTGAAACTGAAGCATTAGTTAAACCAGCAATACAAGCTATATCACCTGCAACAATTTCATTAACAGGAATTCTTTTATTTCCCTCAAAAGAAAATAATTTTGTTAGTTTACCTTTTTCTACAAGATTTTGATTTAGGTTTATTGCCTTAACAATTTTATTAACTTCGGCATTCCCACTTTCAACTTTTCCTATTAAACATCTACCAACATAAGTATCGTAAGAGAGAAGGGTTGCTAGAAATGAAAAAGATGTTTCTGAATTAATTTTTGGAGCGGGCACATGTTCTATTATTAGATCGAGAAGAGGGTGCAAATTTTCTTTTTTATCTTTAAGATCACTCACACACCAACCATTTTTTCCAGAGGCATATAGTATTGGAAAATCAAGCTGATCCTCATTTGCATTTAGAGTAACAAAAAGATCAAAAACTTCGTCTAAAACGACATCTGCACGACTATCTTTTTTATCAACTTTATTAATGATTACAATTGGCTTTAAACCTTGCGATAAAGCTTTACCTAAAACAAACTTTGTTTGAGGCATTGGTCCTTCTGAGGCATCTGTTAGTAAAATTACTCCATCAGCCATACATAAAATCCTTTCAACCTCTCCACCAAAATCTGCATGTCCTGGTGTATCTATTATATTTATTTTTACCCCATTCCATGTAATTGATGTAGGCTTTGCCAAAATTGTAATCCCTCGTTCTTTTTCTAAATCGCCACTATCCATTATTCTTTCCCCAATCTCTTCATTGGATCTAAACATTCCAATTTGCTTAAGTATTGAATCAATTAATGTGGTTTTGCCGTGGTCTACATGAGCAATAATAGCTACATTCCTAATATTTTTTGACATAATTTAGTGTTTGATTAGCAAAAATAAGAGTAAGTTAAATAAGAAATTTATTATTAAAAACTATTTATAATTTAAGGTATATATAGAAATCATAAAGATAACAATAAATAGTTATTATAGGGCATACGTAGATATGAAATCAGCTCTAGAAGGCAAAAAGACAAGGCTTTAAGATAAACGGGTAACGAAAGGTTTAATTTAAGCAAAAAAAAACCTGACTTCTTAGCCAGGCTTTTAAAATTTCATCTTTGTAGATCGAAACTACTTCTCAGCGCAAGCGTAAGAATTGATTTCAAGACCAACAGAGATTTCAGAAATCATTGGTTTTGTCCAAGCCATGGTTTACTCCTTAAATAAAAAGTTAATAAAATTATACTCTTTTTATTATTTTTTTCTTAATCAACTCTGAGGGTGTTATTCACATTTGGTTAATCTTTTAGTTGAAAATTAAGGGGAGTAATCTCGGAGGGAAAATTATTAAATAAAGAAGCTCAAGATATGAGATTCAGGGCTTTCAGATAGATAAGGAGAGACAGTGATAAGAAATATCTTTAACCCAAATGTTATATAAATCCGTAAAAACCACTAGGAGAAATAAATTAAAGAAAATATTAAAATAAACCAAATGAACAAAATAATATACCGAGTTTTCCAAGTGTTATTAAAGTGCAATTTTTTGAAGGATTTTAATGACCAAACAAAAGTTTCATTTGCTTGAAAGTTGGAGAAAAAAAAGTCGTGCACTATTGCAATTTTTAAAGTAACAACAAAACCAATTGCATTCCACCAAAGCCAAGATACGTTAACTAAATAAACCCAACAGTATAGGTTGAATAAAAATCCACAAATTATTCCTATGCAAGCACTATTACCATTAATTTTTTTTGTTAAAATACCTAATGTAAATACACCAATAATTGGTCCATTAATCAAAGAACCTATTTTATTGATTGCAATGAGAACATTGCTAGAAATGGCTTCAACATAAAAAGCCAAAATAATTGCTAATGAACCCCAAAATAAGGTTATTACTCTTGATATGAAAAGGTTATTTTTTTCTGAAAGATATCTAAAAGTTTTAATTCTTTTAACAAAATCTTCCATTGTTACTGCAGACAAGCTATTTAAAACTGAATCTAGGGATGACATAGCAGCAGAAAACAAAGCTACTAGCGTCAGTCCCACAATTCCGATTGGTAAATTATCTATTAGAAAAATAGGGACAGCCAAATTAAAGTTAGGTATCCCATCTTGTTTTGGAAGACTTGAGATAAAATCAGCATTAATTTGGGAATAAGACCCTATTCCTACACCAATTAAACAGTACAGCAATACAAGAGGAAATCTAAAAATACCATTTAAAAAAAATACTTTTTGTCCCTCATTTTGATTTTTAGCACATAGTGCTTTTTGCATTTGACTTTGATCACAACCATAATAAGACATATACAAAAAAAAACCTCCAATTAACATTGGCCAAAAAGCAAATTCTTTTCCATCACCAAGTCCATGCTCAAAAAAATTTAAATTTACATTTCTTTGATCTGGGAAATAATTAAACATTGATCTAAAACCACCAAAAATACTTGTTAAATAAAAAAGAATAAAGATTAGTACAACAGTCAAAATTATCATTTGAATAATATCGCTGTAAATTATTGCTTTTATCCCTCCTAAAACGTCGTAGACGATTGTTATAAGACCAAGTATGAGAACGGAATACACAAAACTTAAACCTGTTATTAATTCAATAACTATTGATACACTGTAAACAATTACTCCAGTTGCAAAAACTCTTACAAAAAGAAATAATGAACTCATTAATAATCTCGTTTTGAGATCAAACCTTTTTTCAAGGTACTCGTATATTGAAATTATCTTTAATTTATAGAAAATTGGGTAAATGAAAATCATGATTGCAATCATTGATAATGGCACTGCTAATTCATATTTCAACCAGCCCAAACCACCACCAACAGAAAAAGCAACAAAAGCAGGAGCACCTAAGATACTATTTGTTGAACATTGAGTAGCTAAAATAGAAATAGCCAATTTTTTTGATTTTTGTTTTCTTGATGCAACAAAATAATCTTTCAAGTTTTTTTGATCTTTTGATAAATAAACAGATAAAAGAATTAAACAAACTAAGTATCCAAATATAATATACCAGTCTAGATTTTCTAAATTCATATAATCTTCCAGAGGTCAAATCTGATTATTGTGAAAAATTATTAATTTTATCGAGTAATTCTTACTTTATAAATTCAAACTTTTCTTTTTCTATGTTAATCAGACTAGTGAAAAAATATAATAGTTTCAAATTCAAATAATATTTTATAATTTAAAATTAGCATATTTTTCCGAACACGTGAGGTCATGCTTTTTAGGGGAAAAGTTTCTAAATTAAGGGTCTAGAGAGTAGTGATTCTATTGGAAAATAATTTGGTAGATTATTTATTAAAATAATACTTTTTCAATTACATTTTGAATAGTATACGTAAATGATTGATAATTTGTTTCCCATTTGAGAGGGTTAGGGAGATTTACTGAAATGCTAATTTTTGTACTCATAGCGTTAATAATATTTGGAAATTTGATTTATGCTTATCAATGTATTTTCCAAACACGCAAGTACATTGAGAAATATGGCTTTGGTGAAGGCAGCGCAATAATGACAAGACTTGTGGGCACTTTTGCTGCTGGCTTTGCAGTCACCTTAGCTATTGCTTTACTCACTTCTATCGAAGGTGCTTGGTTACTGTTTGTCTATGGTTTTGTGCAAGCATGTATCGGGGCAGTTGTTTGCTTTCAAACTATCCATAGTTATTGGGGTACTGTTGACGGTGTAAAGACATCTGCTGAAGGCTATGTCGCCCCTGCTATAATAGCATTTTTAAACCTAATGGTGCTTATTACTGGTTGGGATTTACTCTTTAAAATATGAATAAGGCGGAGTATTTTTCCTTCCCCAGAGACAATATTTTTCAAAGGTAAAAGTTAGGGGTAAAATTACAAAATTAAGACTCTAGAGAATAGGGAATTAGGGGCTTTCAGGTAGTGGCGGAGAGACAGGTAATAGAGTAAAAAGTTTAAGTTAACTTTAATTTATAAGATTCAATTTTAATTGAAATAATAAGATATTTACATATATAATAATGGATATTCTTTTAATTAATAATGAATTTAAATTTTGTTCTTATTCAAATATCAAATCAACTTAACTATATGCGAAGACTGTTTGTATAGATGGAAAAAATAGATATAGTCATTATTGGTGCTGGAATTGCTGGAATTGCATCTGCTTACTATCTGCAAGAAAACTTTCCGAATATTAGATTTAAAATATTAGAGTCAAGAAGTAGTGTAGGTGGCACTTGGGATCAAATGAGATTCCCTGGTGTTCGTGCGGATAACGACATGTATACCTATGGATTCACCTTTGATCCATGGAAAGGTTCTATAATAGGTAATGGGAAGGAAATAAAAAATTATTTAAATAAGGTTACAGATAAATTTAATATTAAAAAAAACATTTTGTTTGACACTGAGGTCAGATCATTAAATTGGAAAGATAATAAATGGGTTATAAAAACTGATCTCAAAAAGTTTGTTAGTCAATACATTATTTGTTGCACCGGTTCAAGAGATCGAAAAAACCCACATTTGCCGAAGTTTAAAAATGAAAAAATATATCAAGGAAAAATTATACACACTCAAGCTTGGGGTAACACAGACATTAAAGACAAAAATGTAACCATTGTTGGCAGTGGATGTACCGCCATAACAATGGCACCCTCTATCATCAAAGAAGCAAAAAAGGTTACGTTGGTTCAGCGAAGTCCTGCATGGATTATAAATATCGATAGCAAAGAAAAATCAACACGAATTCGTAAAACATTTAAAGTTTTATGGGATTACTTTTCAAGTAGGATTTTTAAAAAGTTTCAAAGAAAAAAAATGATATCTGGTAATACTTATTATAACGAGACTACCACCCCTTCATATGATTATTGGGATCAGCGTCCTGCAAGTAGTTTGGATAAAGATTATTTTACAGCTGTAAAGTCAAAAAAAGTAACTATAGTTCGGCAAGGAATTAGTAATTGGGAGAGAACTGGTGTAAAGTTAAAAAATGGAAAAGTTATTAAAAGTGATATCACAATTATGGCTACCGGCGGCAATTCACAATTATTAGGGGGCATTGATATCTTTATTGAAAATAAACGAATAAACATCAATGATACTAGTTGGTATAGAGGAATGATGTTTAGTGGATTACCAAATCTCTTCGCACATGCGGGATATATTAATTTCAGTTGGACAGCTAGATGTGAAATAGTTAGCCAACGTATCTGTAAAACAATTAAATATATAAAGAAGAATAAATTACTAAGTTGCACTCCAAAATATATTGGAGAAAAAACAGAACCATCAATTCAAGCAAATTATATTCTGCGAGCAATGGATCAATTTCCTAACAGAACTTACAAGTTCTATCAAAATTATATTATAGAATATTTAAGCTTTAAATTTACAAAAATAAACGATGGAGTATTAGACTTTTCAAAATGATTAAAGGATTATTAATATGAAATTAGAATCAATTGCACTTCATCATGGTTATGAATCAGAAAAAAATGACCAAAAGTCAGCAACAATACCCATTTACCAGACCTCGGGATTTACTATTGATAATACACAACATGGAGCAGATTTATTTGACCTCAAAGTCGAGGGAAATATTTATTCAAGAATAGGCAACCCAACCAATGCAGTGCTTGAAAAAAGAATTGCGGAAATGGAAGGTGGAATTGCAGCTTTATCTTTAGCTTCTGGAATGGCCGCAATAGCATATGCCATTCAAACCATTACAAGAGCTGGGGATAATATTGTAAGTACAAATCAATTATATGGTGGGACTTATAACTGTTTCACTCATAGTTTCCCAAAGCAAGGTATTAAAGTTAAAATGTTTGACGGAGATGATTATAAAGGAATTGATGAAGCAATTGATGAAAGAACTAAAGCTTTATATTGCGAATCAATTGGTAATCCCTTTGGTAATATTATCGATATCAAAAGATTTGCAGATATTGCTCACAAACATGGGATACCATTAATTGTTGATAATACGGTAGCAACACCATACTTGTGTAGGCCTATTGATTTTGGAGCAGATATTGTCATTCACTCTTTAACAAAATATATAGATGGCCATGGTGCTACTATCGGAGGAATCATTGTTGACTCAGGGAAATTTGATTGGGCCAAAGAACCAAAAAAATTTCCCATGCTAAATGAACCAGATCCTTCTTATCACGGAATTAAATATACTGAAAAGTTTGGGTCAGCTGCTTTTATTGGTTGTTGTAGGGTCGTTCCACTGAGAGAAACAGGAGCTTGTCTATCTCCTAATAATGCATACTTAATAATGCTAGGACTTGAATCATTGGGTGTGAGAATGGAAAGACATTGCAAAAATGCACTTGCATTAGCGAAGTATCTAGATAGTCACGAAAGTGTGAAATGGGTTAATTATGCTGCTCTACCAAACGATAAATATCATGATGTTTGTAAAAAAATTACCAATGGTCAAGCATCTGGTATTATCAGTTTTGGCATTAAAGGTGGAAAAGACTCAGGTGCGAAGTTCATTGATGCACTTAAAATGATTTTAAGGGTATTAAGTATGGGTGATGCAAAATCTCTTGCATGTCATCCAGCGTCAACGTTACACAGACAATTAACTTCTGAACAAAAGGCTTTAGCAGGAGTTAGCGAAGACTTGATTAGGATCTCTGTGGGTATTGAGCATATAGATGATATTATTAATGATGTTGAACAAGCAATTGAGGCTTCAAAAAAATAAATTACAAATAAAATCAATTACTTATATACATATATCTAAACTGATAATTCATATATAATTTCTCTTTAATTTTAATTACTTACTTCCTCTTTGGCGGGTCTTGCCCTAATCTGCTATAATTGATAACACGAGTAGGGTGGATCTAAAATTGAACAAAATCGCTATATATAGTTAACTATAGTTAATCATAGTTAAATAGAGACAATCATAGTTATAAAGAGATAATCATAGTTATACAGAGATAATCATAGTTATAAAGAGA
Source organism: uncultured Alphaproteobacteria bacterium (assembly GCA_902569095.1). Taxonomy (GTDB): domain Bacteria; phylum Pseudomonadota; class Alphaproteobacteria; order Methylaequorales; family Methylaequoraceae; genus Methylaequor. The sequence continues at coordinate 100,469 of CACFSX010000002.1, read as the reverse complement.
TATTTATAGTTATACGAGACATATATAGAACTAGCATTAGATCAACACTAGACTACCTTTAGTCTAATACTAGTCTCCCCCGGGTAAAAATATATGGGGGTGGGGTTAATCTTTTAGGTATAAAGTTTAGGTATAAAAAGCCAATTTAAAGCCCGTAGAAGCACAAAATTATAGGGTTAGGGTTGGTGGCGGAGAGACAGGGATTCGAACCCTGGAAGGACTTGCATCCTTGCCGGTTTTCAAGACCGGTGCATTCGACCACTCTGCCATCTCTCCGTTAATCTGAGTTTGATTTTTAGATAATAGAGCTTTTAATATTGTTCACTACTAAACACTAAAATCCAATATTTTTACATCAAAATAGATATAATAATATAACTCATTTTCAAACAAGAAAATATTACAAAACCTAAAAGATTTCAACTATGTTTCTTTTTCAAACTGAGTAATTTAATAAAACACACAAGAAATTATTGAATTATTTATAATCAGTCATAAATATTTTATATAACATCTAATTAAGTAATTGTGTCTCATGAAAATTGAAGTTAAACCAAAAATTGTAAGACGATTTTTAATTATATTTTGGTCATGTTTTTTTACCATATGGTTCTTTGTAAAAAAATTTCCTGAAATAAAAGAAAAGTTTACTGCTGATGATAGCTCACAACTTTTGGTAATTGCAGATAATGTAAACAACTTTTATATGCCTATTTTACAAATTGTATGAAAAAGCTTCTCATCCTTTTATATTGTTTGTTCGCATCAAGCAATGCATACACAAATCCTAAGAACGTTTTAAAACTTACATGTGAATTTGATCCTAGCCTTATCACAAAAGAGATAAATGAAATTGGATTTGTTGAAAATGATAAGATTAATAATCAGCAAATTTGTAAAAACCTTGGTTGTAAAGATTTTATTGAAGTAAATCAATACAGTTTATCTAATAGTGAAAATGAATATAGGTTAAGAAATTCATGGTTCAATCATCAAGGAATACTGCTAGATGAATATAAAACAGTTAAAGATACAATAACTATTAGTACATTTGTCTCTCAAGCTTATTATTTAGAATCATATACAATCAACAAAATCACAGGTGAAACAAAAAGATCATTTTACAGTTTTAATGATCCGAAATTTTTTAATGCTATAAATAAACTTGAAGCCAACACAAAAAATGTCCCGTTATATAACAAAAAAGGGAGGCTATCCTTGAAAACTCTCGAATCATTATCTTTAAAACCAAAAGAAATATTTCATTTCGAAGGTCAGTGTTACAAGGGTTTACCAGTTTAGATAAAAGACAAGAATCTTACTTAGATATTTTTAAGATTTCATAAGTAAGTCTATTTTTATACCTTCTTTGTCTTCTTCTTGCTTTCGTTGCTGATGCTCTCCAACTTATCCTTTTGTCAGCAACTAAATTTTCTAAATCATCTGCAACTTCAACAAAATCTGCATCTTTTTCATAGGTTCGTCTTGACATACATTATAAATGGTGTTTTTTAAAATATTTGTTAATCTAATTTCAAAAAAATATTTAATCCCATTAAAAATCAATATTTATAACATGAAAAATACATTTAAAGCATTTGTAATTTATGAAGATAAAACTTCTAAAATAACAAATATGAATTTTTCTGAATTAATGGAAGGAAACGTATTAGTTAAAATACATTACACAAGTTTTAATTATAAAGATGGTTTGGCAATTCTTAATAAAGCTCCAATTGTTAAAAGATTTCCGATGATACCAGGGGCAGATTTCTCAGGTGTAGTTGTGAAATCAAGTTCGAAAAAATTCAAAAAAGGAGATAAAGTTTTGTGTAATGGGTGGGGTATTGGAGAAAAACATTTTGGCGGATTCTCAGAATATGCCCAAGTCAAAAGTGATTGGTTAATTCATTTACCAAATAATTTTTCACTTCAAGAGGTTATGATTATTGGCGCAGCAGGGTACACCGCAGCATTGTGTGTTCAAGAGTTAATAAAAAAAATAAAAAAACCAACAACTAATAATATTTTAGTTACAGGTGCATCAGGAGGCGTTGGTTGTATTGCAGTAAATTTATTGGCTAATTTGAACTACAAAGTTGTTGCTTTAACAAATAAAGATGAAAAATTCTTAATAAAATTGGGTGCTACAAATATCATTAGAAGAGATAGTTTTAATTATTCAAAAAATCCTTTATCAAAACAAAAGTGGCAGGGGGCTATCGATACTGTTGGTGGAGAAATCTTATCTACTATATTAGCTGAAACAATGTATGATGGAATTGTAGTTAGTACAGGTTTAGCGAAGAGTGCAACATTAAATACGACTGTTTATCCGTTTATATTAAGAAATATAACTTTATCTGGAATTGATTGTGTTTATGCTAGTTATACAAAAAGAGTAAATGCGTGGAAATTCTTAGAAAAATATTTAGACAAACGAGTTTTAAAAAAAATTAAAATTAGTAAAAGTTTCAATGATTTACATGATATATCTAATCAAATATTAAAGGGAGAAATAAGAGGTAGGACTTTGATAAAAGTTATATAATGTCAAAAAAAAATAAAATAAAGAATCACAACTTTGCAGAAATAACAGAAATATTTAGATTTGCTTCTAACAAAGCTGCTTCTAAGATTCTAGAAATATATGAATGCGATGAATTAACCAAGAAAGTTAAAAAGGACAACACACCTTTAACAAAAGCGGATATTGAGTCTAATAGAATAATAATTGAAATACTTAAAAAAGAATTAAGATCAATCACTAGGGTTTCTGAGGAGACTCAAATCCCTGATTGTACGGATTTTGATGAATTTATATTAATCGACCCTTTAGATGGTACCAAAGAGTTTTTAAATAAGAACGGTGAATTTACAGTAAATATTGCACTTATCCAACAAAATCGTCCACAAGTCGGAGTTATTGACGTTCCTGTTCAAAAAACTCAATATTATTCAAATGGTTATAATTCGTTCAGATCAAGCCAAAATGAGGTTCAAATAATTAATTCATCTAAATCATCCGAATTATCAATTGTTTGCAGCAGATCACATTTAGATAAAAAGACAGAGGAATTTTTATCTAAAATTAATTACGAAAATGATTTAATTAAAAAAGGTTCGTCTCTTAAACTTTGTATGATAGCTGATTCAAAAGCTAATCTATACATTAGGTTCGGTAAAACGATGGAATGGGATATTGCAGCAGGACATTCTATACTTCAAACTGCTAATGCTAAACTTATTAGTTTAGAAAAGAACGATATATTTGAATTTTTGTATGGGAAGAAAAATTTTAAGAATGGAGCGTTTATAGCATTTAGTTCATCTGTTGATTTAAATTTAATAAAAGAACATGCATTAAGTATAGCTTAATATAATTTAACATAATATATATTATACGACTGAAAGTATGTCTTTTATTTAGACTTTTATTAGAATATAGTTTATCCCGCATACTAAGTTTTTTTTTAGATTTTAAAAATATTTAACTATCCAGATCCTAAATAAAGCATACCACCTCCGTACAAAAACCCGGTAATCAAAAATATTACAAATGTATAACCCATAATTTGTCTCATGTGGAGACCGGCTATTGCGAGAAGAGGAATCGTCCAAAAAGGTTGAATCATATTAGTCCATTGATCGCCATAAGCCACGCCAAGAACCACCACATATGGCTCCACATTTAAATTTCTTGCAGCTTCTATCATTACCGGTCCTTGAACAGCCCACTGCCCTCCACCAGATGGAATAAACATATTAACTAAGCCCCCTGACAAAAAGGAGTAAAAACCTAAGGTTTCAGATGATGAAACTTGAGAAATTTTTGATGCAACAACATTTATAAGACCAGTATCAGCCATCATACCCATTATTCCTGCATAAAACGGATATTGAAGAATAATTGGTCCAACTGTTATTGCAGCATTATTAACCAATTTCACATAATGAATTGAAGAACTAGATAAAATAAGTCCCAATCCTAAAAATGTCCAACTCACAAGGTTTAAATCTAAGGAAAATCCTTTTTGATAGAAAATATAAAAAATGAAAAACAATAAGACAAAACCTACAAATAAACTTATTAATCTATTATTTTCAATGACTTGTGCAAATGTTCTATTGTTTTGGTTTAGATTTTGCTCGTCGTCTTTACTTTTACTAAAACGAAAAACGTTTGGATCTATCTCTTTAATCTCTGTTTTATTCGTTGGTCTCATTAACGGATTTACGATTGTTATAATCGTCAGAGTTATTAATGCTAACGTTATATTAAAATTAGTAAATATTGTTTCTGTGACAGGGAGAATTCCTATTTGTTCCTCTAAAGAGTGTCCACTAGAGGATACAAATAATGCCGCAGAAGAAGAATACCCCATATGCCAAATCACATAACCAGAGTAAGCAGATGCAACTAATAGTGGATAATGAATTCTTATTCTTTTTTTTGTGCATCCGATGGCTACAAATTTTGAAATAATACCACCGACAATCAATCCAAATGACCAAGCAAATAAACTTGCTAAGCCTGAAACAAATGTAACAAGGGCATAAGCTTGTATTTGTGAATTAGGATAAGAGCCGATTTTCGATAAAATATTTTCAACGGGCTTGGTATGCGCAAGAGCATGCGCTGTTATCATTATAATTGTTATTTGAGCGGTAAAAGTAAACAGCTTTGGAAGACCGTTACCCCACGCCTCTAGAACTTCAAAGGCAGTTGAATCTGTGTTAACAAGTGCCAAAACAAAAGTTAACACAGATAAAACAATTACAAAAATAAATGCATCTGGATAATATCTTTCAACTAATTTAACAAATGGCTTTGATAAACTATTGAATATTACAAGTTTTTGTGATGACATTTTCTTATTTGACTTTTAGTGCAATAACCTTTCCTTCAGCCATTACTGGAATAATAATAAGATTCTTATCTAAAATGACCTCATGATCAGCCGCACCTTTACCAACTTCAGCTATCACTTTAAATTTTCCCTTTTTGTTAATGTTATAAAGCTTTGCACCGGTCCAATCAGTAACGAAGTATGAACCTTTACCATCTGGCTCTATACCGTCTAAATTACCAATAGGTTTCTTACCAAGATTCTTCATTTGCTTAGTATGAATATTTATACTTTTCAAGCTTCCTTTAAGCTCTGGTGTTCCCCAGCCTTCCATAACTGCTCCCCAACTTCCAACAATGAGATTACCCTCTTCATCATCAATGTGAATTCCATTAGGAGCTAATCCAGGACTATAAAACCATGCAGGAAGTTGTCCAAATTGATTCAACCTGTAAATAGTGTCATTATATGTATCCCCAACATAAACATTACCATACTTATCATGAGTAACGTCATTCATACATACCGAACCGTATCCTTTATATTTGTTTGTAACTTTAGCAGTAGCAATGTCTACTTCTACTAATTCGTCAACGTCAGCGATATATAATTTATCTTTACTTATTGTCAGCCCTTTAGGTGCATTAAGTTTATCAATCCATTTTTTCTTTATGACAGTTCCATCAAGGCCCATTTTTGAAATGTATCCAGTGCCATCCTTTTTGAATGGATGGTCCGTAATATTAGAAACATAAAGAACATCATTTGTTGCATCATAAATTACAGATTCTGGTAATTCAAAAATTTTTTCTGTTTCCCAAACTTTCTCAACGTGACCATCAGCATGGGCAGTTTTATCTAAAAAATTTAGCGAAAATATCGCAAGTATCATCAATAACTTTTTCATTTTTACTCCTTTTATTGTTTTAAATTATTAGGCATTGATAAATCTACTCCTTTAGACGATCCAGTAGATGGCCATCTTTGAGTAATTGTTTTTCTTCGAGTGTAAAATCTAACTCCATCTGGACCATATATATTAAGATCACCAAATAGAGAACTCTTCCACCCTCCAAAACTATGAAATGAAGTCGGAACTGGCAGTGGAATATTAACACCTACCATACCAATTTCTACATTTTCAGAAAATGTCCTTGCTTGTTCTCCATTTCTAGTAAAAATACAACATCCATTTCCAAATCTGTTATTATTAATTAGTTTAATTGCATCTGACAATTTATTAACTTCGATAATTTGAAGAACTGGACCAAATATTTCATTTTTGTATGATTTCATATTAGAGCTTACATTGTCAATAATAGTTGGACCAAGAAAATAACCATTGTTAGAATTTTTTTTTTTTAGAACATCTCTTCCATCAACTAAAACTCTAGCTCCCTCTTCTTCTGACATGTCTATATAATTTTTAACCGATTCTAAATGCTCCTTTGAAACTAATGGACCAAAACTATTTGAATGAAGATCATCGAGGCCAAATTTTAATTTATGCACTTTTCTTTCAAGGTCTTGAATAAATTCATCCTTTATATCTGAAAAAACTACTGCAACGGATAAAGCCATACAACGCTGACCTGACGAACCAAAAGAAGCAGATATCAACTGATCTGTTGTATAATCTAAATCGGCATCAGGTAAGATCAAAGCATGATTTTTAGCACCACCAAGTGCTTGACATCTTTTGCCTGAAATTGCAGAGGTTTCATAAATATTCTTTGCAACAGGTGTTGAACCTACAAAACTTACAGCTTTAATTCTATCATCTTTTATTAACTTATTTACTACATTCTTGTCTCCATTTAATAAATTTAGGAGTCCACTAGGAGCCTTAGTTTGATTAAATAGCTCAACTATGAACATAGAACCAAGTGGATCTTTTTCTGATGGTTTTAAAATAAAAGAATTTCCAGCAGCAATCGCAAGTGGAAACATCCAAAGAGGAACCATTGCAGGAAAGTTAAATGGCGTAATACCTAGAACGGGTCCCAATGGTGAAAATTCACTCCATGAGTCTACGGAGGTACTAATATTTTTGTTAAATTCTCCCTTTAAAATTTCTCCTATACCGCAGGCATACTCAACATTTTCAATACCTCTTCTAATCTCACCCACCGCATCATCGTGAACTTTGCCTAAATCCTTACTTATTATTTGCGCGAGTTTCTGTATATTTTTTTCTAGCAAGACTTTGTATTCAAATAAAATAGAGGAGCGTTTAGCAATGGAATAGTTTTTCCATTCATTGAATGCTTCTATTGAATTGTTCAAAGTGTTTTCAATTGTTTTTTCAGAAGCATTTGAAATAGTTGAAATAACCTCCCCATTAGAAGGATCAAAAATTTCAATGGGAGATCCAGAATCATGAATTGATTTTCCGTTGACTATATGTCCTAAATTTTCTACCATTGAAATTAAGATTACATTATCCTATTTGCATTTCAATTTAAATTTTTGAATTATAAAAATGCAAAAAAGCATTTTAAAAAAATCTTTTTGAATATATTATTTCTTCATGTTTAATTGGAACGATTTGAACTCTTTTCTTGCACTCTCTAGGTGTTCAAAGTTAAAGCTAGCTTCGAAAAAATTAAGAGTTGAACCAACCACAATTGCAAGAAGAATTGCAAGGCTAGAAAAAAACATTGAATCTGATCTATTTAATAGATCACCCAAGGGGTATGTTTTAACAGAAAAAGGAATTGAGTTATTAAGATACGTTGAAAAAATTGAAAATGAAGTATTTGAAATTAACGATAATTTTTTAAAATCAAACCCTAAAATCAGAGGAAAAGTTAGGTTAAGTGTTGGAGAAGGACTGGGTGTTGAAATAATTAGTAAAAACTTAAATCTTTTCTATGAAAGATTTCCAGAAATTGAAATCGAACTCCTTGCAGATACAAAATTAAGAAGTTTATCTAACCATGAGGCTGATATACTTATATCTTTGTCACGACCAAATAAAGGAAGACTTTTATCTTGGAAGTTATGTGATTATTTCGTAAAACTGTATGGATCTAAGAATTATAAGAAAGATTTAAATAATATCAAAAATTTAAAAGATTTAAATAGTCATAATTACGTTAGCTATGTTGACGAATTAATAGAGTTTCCTGAATTAAATTATCTTAAAGAAATTAATAACAAACTTAACGTGGTATTTTCAAGTAATAGCCTTCGTTCTCAATTACATGCTGTAAAAAAAGGGGTTGGTCTGGGACTCTTGCACTCTTTTATAGCAAGAAATCATCAGGATTTAGTTCCTGTTTTACCTAATCTAGTGAATATAAAGAGAGAGTATTGGTTAGTTGTTCATGAAAATTTATACAATTTACAAAGAATTAAAGCAGTTACTTCTTTCCTTGGAGAGATATTAAAACTTGAAAAAATAATTTTAAATAATTAAACAATTAACTTTAGTCCATCGTATGCAGCTTGACAATTCTCAGGACAAAGCGAGTTGATATGGTCGTAATCAACTTCGTAGTTCATGTGAGTTAGAATAGTTTTTTTTGGTTTAATAATTTCTATCCATTTCATAACTTTCTCGTAATGTGCATGAGATTTATGTGGTTCAAATCTTAAACAATCTACAATCCATAAATCTAAATTTTCGAGTTTTTTTAAAATATCTATACTTATATCAAAAACGTCTGAACAATAAGCAAAATTCTTTATCCTAAATCCCGTTGATAATCCAAAGCCATGATCTTGCTGAAAACTCAAAATATCTAAATTTTTAACTTTAAATGGTCCATCTATTTCATTTGGAATTAAACACGGCTTATAGTAAAAACCATTAGCCTTGGGAGATAGTTTATCAAAAACATATGCAAACCTTCTTCTAATTTCGTCTATATTTTCCCTTGTAGCATACAAATTTAAATCCTTTTTCATTAAAACGTTTAAAAATCTAAAGTCATCAATACCATTGATATGGTCTGCGTGACAATGAGTGATTAAGACTGCGTCCAAATTTTTAACATTTGCATTCAAAAGTTGTTGTCTCAAATCTGGAGTAGCATCAACTAATACTGATACGCTTGGAGATTCAATTAAAATTGACGATCTTAGCCTTCTATTTTTCGGATTCTTTGGATTACAATTACCCCAATTGTTTCCAATTGCTGGTACACCAGAAGAACTTCCACAACCCAAAACAGTTATTTCAAGTTGCATCTTTAGCCTTTGAAAATAAATTAAAAAAATTACTTGTAGTTACATTTGCGACTTCTTCGATATCAATTTTCTTAATTTTGGCTATTTGTACTAACGTATATTTCGTAAATGCAGGTTCATTCCTTTTACCCCGTTTGGGTATAGGAGCAAGATATGGTGAATCTGTCTCAACTAGAATTTTATTTAAGGGTACATACTTTACTATTTTTCTAATTTCTTCTGACTTTTCAAAGGTAACTACTCCAGAAAAGGATATGTAAAAACCATTATCTAAAGCACAATTAGCTAGAGATTTTCCTGATGAAAAACAATGTATTAGACCACTAGAATTATATTTTTTTACAAATTGATCTAGATAGAAAATTGTATCTTCGTCTGCATTTCTTGTATGAATTACAACTGGAGAATTTGTTTCCCCAGAGACTTGCATATGTGTTTCAAAAAAATCTATTTGATTTTGCTTGTTTTCAAAACTTCTATAATAATCTAATCCGGTTTCACCAATACCAACAACTTTCTTTCTCAATAAATTTTTCAATAATTGTGATTTGAGTTTTGTGATATTTTGAATATCTAATTGCTTTGGAACATTATTTGGATGAACCCCAGTTGTACACCAAACATTTTTATACTTTTGAGTTAAATTGTAAATCTCCTCAAACTTTTCTAAATCAATTGATATACTTAACATATAATCTACATCTTTATCTTTTGCATTTTTAATCACGTCATCAAGATCATCTTTAAAATCATCAAAATTCAAATGACAGTGTGAATCAACTATTTTATTTTTCATATCTTGGAAATATTGGCGAGGGTTTATTTAACATATGGTTACTCATAAGTATATATTTCGAATTGAGATTATCAAAACCTCTTGACTTATTATTAATATTTAAAATATCTAAAATTTTTTTTGAAGCATTTGGAATAAATGGCTGAAGTATAATTCCAATAATCCTAAAACATTCGATAAGAATTGATAGATCTTTACCTGCTTTTTTTGGATCTATTTTAAAACTATTCCAAGGCTGACTTTCATCCATATATTTATTTAATTCATCTATGTAGAAGAAAATAGCTTCAAGACATTTGCTTATTTGGAATTCCTGCATTGTTTTTTTTAAAAGTATTATTAATTCATAACCTTGACATATAAGTTTTATGTTATCTGCTTCTTCTTTCAATGAATTTGGAACGGAGTTGTCGAAATTTTTGTTAATAAATTTAACGACTCTTTGAATTAGGTTTCCCAGATTATTTGATAAATCTGAGTTTGTTCGATTGATTAAAGAAGATTCAGAAAAATCACCATCATTTCCCAAAGGCACTTCTCTTAAAAGAAAATATCTTAGTTGATCCAAACCAAATTGATCAATCATTTGGTTTGGATCAATTGTATTCCCCATAGACTTAGATATTTTTTTTCCTTCATTTGTCCACCATCCATGTGCGAATATAGTTTTTGGTAGAGGATAGTTTATTGCCATTAACATAGCAGGCCAATAAACTGCATGAAATTTTAATATGTCTTTTCCAATTATATGAATACAATTCTCCCAAAACTTCATTTTTTCATCTGTAATATTTGGGTAACCAATCGAAGTCAAATAATTAGTTAGTGCATCTATCCAGACATACATAATATGTTTCGATTCAGGAACTTTTATTCCCCAGTCAAAACTTGTTCTTGAGATGGATAAATCCTTTAATCCGCCTTTTACGAAACTTTTAACTTCATTCATTCTAGATTTAGGCATTACAAAATCTGGATTTTCTTCATAAAAAATTAATAATTTTTCTTGCCATTCTGATAACTTGAAAAAAAAGCTCTCCTCCTCAATCCAGTCAACTTGACTTCCGTCTTTTGTTGTATAGACGTCTCCATTCTTTATCAATTCTTTATCTTGATAATAAGACTCATCCTTTACCGAATACCAACCACTATAATTACTTTTATATATTTGGTTGTTTTTTAGGAGTTCATTCCAAAAGTGAATAGCTGATTTTTTGTGTCTTTTCTCTGTGGTTCTAATAAAGTCAGTATTTATTATTCCAAGAGTTTGAGATAGTTTTTTAAAATTTTGAGAGACTTTATCCACAAAATCTTGAGGTATCTCACCTTTTATTTTAGCTGCTTTTTCAACTTTCATTCCATGTTCGTCTGTACCAGTTGTAAAAAGTATTTCTTTGCCATCTAATTTGTTAAATCTTGCAACAGTATCACATATAATACTAGTATATGCGTGTCCAATATGTGGAAGATCATTAACATAAAAAATTGGTGTTGTAATATAAGTTTTATTAATATTCATTTGTTTTTATATATTCTGAAAGTAAGTAGTATAATTCCTTTTTTTTATCAATATTTAAATTTTGGATATAAAGAATTCTTATATTTGCAAAAAAAATTAAAATTTTTCTTATATAAGCTTTATTTTGATAATACTTTAGAAACCTCCCCTTTTGGATAAAAAATATATGATTCATTATCGAAGAAAACAATTTATCATAATTATGAGCTATAAGGTCATAGAATAATTCAAATTCAGACATCTTGAAAATTTTATTCTTTTCTAGCTTATCAAAATATTCCTGAATAATTTTTCCTTCCTCACTTATCAAAAAAAAAAGCCTTTCGATACTTCCATTTGTCAAAAAGAACTTTTTTTCTAGATCAAAATGTTTACAATCAATTTCGTAATATTTACAGAATTCAAACATATTTTTTTTATTCAAAGGTTTAAAATCAAGTTTAATACACCTAGATGCTATTGTTTTTGGTATTCTTTTAATGTCATGAGAAATAAATATTATGATAGTATTCGAAGGTGGATCTTCTATTGTTTTTAACATCGCATTATATGAATTAAAATTTAAACTGTTAGCGTTATCAATTATTATAAAACAATTTTGATTTTCATTTGCATTGGTAAGGTTTATTTGATTTATAAGTAATCTAATATCGTCTACCAACACAGGGCTTTCTTCAGAATTTATTTCAAAAAAATTTTGAGTATTACTTCCTTTTATTTTACAAACTGATCTTATGAAACTAACTGCAGTTGAATACTTCCCTATTCCTTTCATTCCATTAAAAATCCAGGCATGCGGAAATTGAACATTATAGCTTTCATTTAAAATCTTTAGTTGCTCGTTATGTCCAATAATTTTTGTTGGGTGTATCATAATTAAATTACACAAGGAAGTTTGCGTTTGAAAAATAATAATTGATTTAAGTGATCAATTATTTTTTTATGTATAACCTTTTTAGATAAAGAAGCGTCAATTTTATACATATTTTTATATTTTTTACTCAATTTTAAGAAATTTTTTCTAATTTTTTCATGATAGATTTTATCTTTATTTTCAAACCTAGTTTCTTTATTTTTAATCTTTAGACTTCTTTTTAAACCAACATCTGGAGCTAAGTCTAGAAGTATAGTTAAGTCAGGCATTAAATTAAATGCAAAATTTTGGTGAAAAAAGTCTAATTTTTTGGCAAAATTTTTTATATCAAATTGATACGAAATTGTTGAATGAATATATCTGTCACAGATTACTGTTTTTTCTTTTAATGACGGAATTATCTTTTCTTTTAGATGTTGATGTCTTGATGCATAAATTAAAAGAAATTCAACATCAGACGAAATATTACTATTTTTGTCCTCTACTAAAATTTCTCTTATCTTATCAGATACTTTAGTCCCACCCGGTTCTCTTGTAAGCAAATTATTTTCATTTATTAATGATAATGATTTTGATAACAATTTAGCTTGGGTTGATTTTCCTGTTCCTTCCCCACCTTCAAAAGTTATAAATTTCTTCATTTTGTTTTAAAGATACTGTCGCCAAGTAACAAAAATTTTAAGTTATTATAAACTTTAGAAAAGAAAGACATTTTTTTGATTTCATCTTTAGAAAAAAGTTCAAATTTTTTTATAATCTCTGCATTTTTATTTTTCACAATTAAATCAGCAACTTTTTGATCTTTTTCTATAGGAGCGAGCAATGGTTTATAATGTTTTATTGTAAATACTAAATCTTTATTTATCCTATTTGGTACAGTAAGATTTACACTCTCCTTTGAATACACGTCGACGCTTTTTTTTCTCCCACCCCAAACCTGAAGATTTGTAATTATTTGATTTTTTTTGTAAAGATCAATGGCTTTGTATTGATTGAAACCCACTTTTATTAATCTTTCTGACTCATCACTTCTATCTTTATTTCTTTTTAAACCATTTAATATAAGAATTAACCTTCGATTATTTTTTAAAACAGACGCAACCAGACCGTAGCCACCTAAAGATGTGTGTCCAGTTTTTAAACCGTCAGCATTAATTTCATTAAATAATAGTGGATTCCTATTTAATTGTTTAATTCCACTATATGTAAATTCTTTTTCAGCATAATAATGATAAAGTTCTGGAAAATCTTCAATTGTTCTCACTGTCAATGTGAGCAGATCTTGTATTGTTGTTAAATGATCTGGGTCTGGCCAACCTGTAGAATTAGTGAAGCTTGAGTTCATCATTCCTATTTCCTTAGCAAGTAGATTTAATTCTTCAGCAAAAAGTGCTTCACTTCCTGATATACCTTCCGCAATAGCTATACATGCATCATTTCCAGATTGAACAATTATTCCTCTTATTAATTCTTCAACAGAAACCATTGTATTAACATTAACAAACATTTTTGAACCACCCTTTTTCCATGCTTTCTTACTTATTTTAAATTTGTCTGTTAGTTTTAAATCACCTTCATTTATCTTTTTAAAAACATAATAAATTGTCATAATCTTACTCATAGAGCTTGGTGACATAAGTTCTTCTGAGTTTTTTTCGAAAATTATTGTTTTGGTTTCATAATCATAAAGTATTGCTTGCTTTGCAATTGTGTCTAGCGAAAAAGCTTTATAATTAAATAAACAAGAAAAGAAAAGAGATATTAACAAAAATTTCATTTTAATTTACTATTAAATGACTCGCAGTATAACCTAATTCAAAAAGTTTTTTTTTTATATTTTCGGCTAAATTTAGATTTTCAATTGGGCCTATTCTAACTCTATACAAATATTTATTATTAACAAAAGTCCTCTCAATATATGCTTGAAAGTCCGATAGTTTTTGAGTTAATGATTTAGCATTTCTGTGGTCAGTAAATGCGCCAACTTGAATAGCTAATTGTTTATCACTTAAAATAGAGTTTTGCTCATTAAAGTTTTCATTTTGCGAATTTTGATTCTTATTTTTTATGATTCTCTGCTTATCAAAATTATTTACAATTTCCGTTTTCTTAATTTCTTTTATTTCTGCTGACTGAACTTGTGTTATTTTATTGCCTGAATTAACTAATGCATGTTCTCTTGACTCATTTTCTAAAATTTCAACTTTCACTTTAGCTATTCCTGTATTCACAAAACCCAGTTCTTGTGCGGCTTTTTTTGATAAATCAATTATTCTATTTCCAGCAAAAGGACCTCTATCATTTATTCTAACCTTTGGGAGAACTTTTCCATTGTCAAGGTTAGTAACTCTCACTATGGAAGGCATCGGTAATGTTCTATGTGCAGCAGAAACCTTATTTTGATCAAAAATTTCCCCATTTGCTGTTTTTTTCCCATGAAATCCTGGTCCGTACCATGATGCAATACCAATTTCTTCGTAATCATAATCAACAGAAGGGTAGTACCATTTGCCATTAATCTTATATGGCGTGCCTATTTTATAGATTGGTTCATCACCCCACGTTCCTATTCTTTTTGCAGAATTTACAAGAAATGTTGCTTCAGAACAACCAATCAAGAAAAATGGAATCAAAAGAATGATTTGAAATTTCAAGGAGGTAAAAATGTTATTTAATTTCATCAGAAAATAAAAATACAGTTAATGCAAAATAATTAGACCTATTCCAATTTAATATAACATCATAGTTTTTTGAGACAAGATAACATTCATTATAATTTGAATCAGGAATAACGAGTTTAAGTTTAGACGTGCCATATTCTTTATTTAATTTTATTCCTTTACCTGACCAAAAAGTGATATCTTTATAAATTTTATTTTTTGCTAATTTTTTAAATTCATCTGTTAAGTTAATATTTATTTCTTCACCCCATTGCAAATTATTATTCCAACCAATTTTTTTTAAATAATTTGCACCAGATGCCAATGCATCAGGTTTTTTAAATAGATTTACTTTTGAATCACCGTCAAAATCAACTGCATATTTAAGAAAAGTGCTTGGCATAAATTGAGTTTGACCAAATGCCCCAGCCCACGAACCCTTAAATGAACTTCTTTCGAAATGATTATTTTCGAGAATATTGAGTGCGTTCTCAAGTTCTTTGGTAAAAAATTCTTTTCTTCTTCCATCATATGCTAAAGATGCTAGGGATCTGATAATATCCATTTTACCCGTATGTTTGCCAAAGGAAGTTTCAATACCCCACAAAGCTAATAAAATTTTAGCGCTTACATTAAATTCTAGTTCAATTTTTTTAAGTAGGTTCTTATTTTGATTATATTGTTCATTTATTTTTTTTTTACTTTTGGTATTTACAGAATTGTTGAAATATTTGTCAAAAGTTAGCCTAAACTCAGGCTGTTTTCTGTCTAACTCAATGACCCTTGGATTAAATTTAATATTATCAAGATAATTTATAGTATCGTCCTTGTAATTTTTGTTTTTCAGATCATTCTTAGTTTTTAAAATCCACTCATTCCAAGATATTTTATTTTTTGGAAATTTATCAAGATCGGGGGAATCCGTGCTTCTACTAAATAAATCGTTTGCCTTCAGAAAAATAAAAATTGCTAAAAGAAAAAAAGTTTTATTTAAATTAGTCTTTAACATTTCTAAAACGAACATTGTCACGATTTAATTCAGAAATTTTTTTACACCCTAACAACTTCATATTTCTAATTAATTCATTTTGGAGGTTTTCTAAAGTTTTTTCAACACCCTCTCTTCCTGCTGCTGCCAAAGCGTATAAATACAATCTTCCTCCAGAACACGCATTTGCTCCTAGAGATAAAGCTTTAAGAATGTGCGTCCCTCTTCTTATACCCCCATCACAAATAACTTCTATTTTTCCTCCGACTGCATCAAGAATCTCTTTTAGTTGATCAAATGGTGACCTTGATCCATCGAGCTGACGTCCTCCATGATTTGATACCATTATTGCAGAAGCACCAATCTTAACAGCTTTTTTTGCGTCTTCTGCAGACATTATTCCTTTAAGACAAAAAGGACCATTCCAATATTTTCTTATTTCTTCGGCATTTTTCCATGACATACTTTGATCCAACATCGTACTAAAATAGTCACTCACAGATACTGCAAACTTTGTACCTTCCCCAACGTAATCACTTAGAAAAGGAAGATCAAATTTTTTCCTTACTAAATAATTTAAAGTCCAAGAAGGCGATGTTGCATAACTTAAAATACTTTTCAATGTAAATTTAGGTGGAGAGGTAAAACCAGTTTTTAAATCTCTTTCTCTATTTCCTCCCGTTATTGTATCTACCGTTAATGCTAATGCATCAAATTTTTTTTCTTTGCACTCATCAATCATATTTTTTGTCAGTTCTTTATCCTTATGGTAGTAGAGTTGAAAAATTTTTGGTCCCTTTAATTTGCTTATTTCGCTTGCTGAAACTGTTGAGAGAGAAGATATACCAAAAAAAGTATTAAAAGACTCAGCTGCCTGACCAACTGCCATTTCACCTTCATAATGAAAAAGACGTTGTAGTGCTGTTGGTGAGAGAAAAAAAGGTAAGTCAATTTTTTTACCAAACAGCTTAATTGATAAATCAATATCCTCAACCCCTCTTAATACATTTGGAACTAAATCACAATCTTCAAATGATTTCGTGTTTCTTTGAAGGGTTATTTCATCGTCAGCCCCCCCGTCTATGTAATGAAAAATTGGAAAAGGTAATTTACTTTTGGCTAGTTTTCTAAAATCATTTATATTATTACATTTCGAAAGATTACTCATTAACTAAACTTAATTCATTATGGAAAGTATTCAAACAAAAATACGACTTAAAAAGAAAAAAAAATTGATGAATATAATCAATCATGTCTTTGCAATAGATGAAACAACAATTAACTTCTCAGGAGATAAAAATGATACCTACTCTAAAGTAATTGAAAATTCTTTTATAAGCGCAATTTCTGGAAAGTCGAACTTAAGTGATGAAGTAAAAAAAATGAAGGGATTGTCAGGTAGAAAATTTAGAGTAATGATGAATAATCTAATCAAAAATTTTAAGGATTCAAAATATCTTGAAATTGGCTCTTGGCTCGGCTCTAGCGCATGCTCAGTATGTTTTCAAAATAAAGTAAACATTACGTGTGTAGACAATTGGTCTCAAAGTTTTTCAACAAACCTTGATTCAAAAAAAATTTTTAAACGCAATTTAAAAAAATATTTACATGAAGATATCTCACTTCAAATTATAGAAAAAGATTTCAGAGAAGTTAATTTTAAAAATATTAAAAATATAAACATTTATTTTTACGATGGATCTCATCATTATGAAGATCATTATGATGCAATTAAATTAGTTTTACCTGCATTAACAAAGAAATTCATATTAATTATTGATGATTGGAACTGGGAGCAGGTTAGAAAAGGTACTTTGGAGTCAATCCACAATGAAAAATTAAAAATTGTATCTAAATTAGAAATTAAAACCACCACTGATAACTCAAGCTCGTTAATCACAGGCGAAAACAGTGACTGGCATCAGGGTGTTGCTTTTTTCGTTATTAAAAAATAGTTATTTCTTTTTCTTTAAAATTCCTGAAACGACGGATGAAAGAAGTTTAGAATCCTTTTTACTTACGTATTTAAGTGATGCTAATTTGTCAACAAAAGTGTTTGAGGAACTATCCAGTAGTTTTTTGAATGTATCGTCTTTTTTTTTCATGCAATTCCTATGAAATATTTATGCCAATTCAATCTCTAAAATTTATAAATTGTAACGGTTGTTTTATATCTAGTTCTTTTGTCATTTCAATGGTTTTTTGCAGCAAATCTCTTTTACTGCTCGTAACTCTTAGTTCTTCTCCACGGATTGAAACCTGAACTTTAAGCTTAGAATTTTTAATCGTTTTATTAATGATTTGAGAAATGTCTTTGTCAATTCCTTGAATAATAGGAGATTTTTGTCTTAACATTCCTCCCCTCGCATCTTCAACTTTTGAAAATTGAAAAGAACCAGATGATAGCTTTCTTTTTACCAGATGTGTCCTAAAAATTTGTTGAACTTGATCTATTTTATATTGATCCTCAGCCATCAGTTCAATTTGATTATCAACTCTTATTATTTTTGATTCACTGTTCTTAAAATCATATCGGCTTGTAATTTCTCTCATTGCTCCATTTAGTGCGTTGTCTACTTCAGCTAAATCTACTTTTGATACTATGTCGAATGATGGCATTTATTAATCCCGTTCAATATTTTGTTGTAATTAACATTGTCTATTATAAAATTAAATCTTTCATAAAGTAAATAATAAATAACTATGCTTGAAGTTAAATCTCCTTGGAACAATGAAACTGTTGGAACAGTAAAAACTCATAACTCTTCAGAAATTGAGGGTATTGTTCAAGAAGCATGCAGAGTTTCTATTCATAAAGGTGAAGACTTTCCTCCCAAAGAACGAATTAATGTTTTAAAATCTTTTATTAAGATTATACAAGAAAATATCCAAAGTTTAGCAGAACTTGCAACATCTGAGGGTGGCAAGCCAATTACCGACTCAATAATTGAAATTAAAAGGGGTGCTGAGGGTGTTGAATCATGCATAGAAGTTTTAAAATCAGAGAGTGGTTCCGTTATTCCCATGAATATAAACGAGGCTTCTTCAAATAGAATTGCATTTACACAAAAAGAACCAATTGGTGTAGTACTTGCGATAAGTGCATTTAACCATCCATTTAATTTAATTATTCATCAGGTAATTCCAGCAATAGCCGTAGGATGTCCCGTAATTGTAAAACCAGCAGAAGATACACCACTTTCTTGTCTAAAAATTGTTGAAATGCTCTATGAAGCTGGTTTACCAAAAAATAGATGTCACTTTGTAATGCCTGAAAATTTAGAGTTAGCTACAAAGTTAGTTTCAGATGAAAGAATCGATTTTTTTTCATTTATTGGTTCAAGTAAAGTTGGATGGTTTCTACGTTCCAAATTAGCACCTGGAACACGTTGTTCTCTCGAGCATGGAGGGATGGCACCAACCTTTATCACAAAAAATAGCGATTTAGATTTATGTGCAAAGAGTATAGCAAGAGGAGGTTTTTATCATGCTGGTCAAGTTTGCGTATCAGTTCAAAGAATATATTTAAGCAAGAACGTATCGGATAGTTTTATAGACAAATTTAAAGAAGAAGTTAAAAAGGTGCATTTGGGCGATCCTTTGGATAAAAAAACCGTGGTAGGTCCATTAATCAGGAACACTGAAGTTAAACGAGTTGACCAATGGGTTAGTGAATCTTTAGAAAATGGATCAAAGTTAATTTTAGGAGGTAAGGTTTTGTCAGAATGTACTTATGACAAAACAATAATTTTAAACCCAAAAAAGGAAGATAAAATTTCTCAGTTTGAAATATTTGGTCCAGTTGTAACAATAAATGAATTTGATGATTTAGAAAAAGCTATTGATGATGCAAATTCAGTAAATGTGTCATTTCAAACGTCAATCTTTACAAATCAAATAAATGAACTTTTACAATTCTACGCAAAAATAAACGCATCTTCAGTTTTTCACAACGACCATACAGCATTTAGAGTGGATTGGATGCCATTCGCTGGTCTTAAAAACTCCGGACATGGAACAGGTGGTATAAAATATTCTATGCATGACATGCAAATAGATAAAATGCTAGTTTTAAGAAAATAAGATTTGCAAAGGAGAAAAGAAATGAAAGCATCAGATTTATTCGTAAAATGTCTTGAAGAGGAAGGGGTT
The DNA here is from genome assembly GCA_902569095.1 of uncultured Alphaproteobacteria bacterium. Lineage (GTDB taxonomy): Bacteria > Pseudomonadota > Alphaproteobacteria > Methylaequorales > Methylaequoraceae > Methylaequor. Next base: position 80,436 of record CACFSX010000002.1, on the reverse strand, counting down.
ACCCGGATATTCGGAGTTCCCGGAGAAGAGAATGCTGATTTTATGATTTCCTTAAAACAAAGTAAAAAAATAGAATTTATTTTATGTAGACACGAGCAAGCAGCTGCTTTTATGGCTGATGCATACGGCAGGTTAACTGGTAAAGCAGGAGTTTGTTTATCCACACTAGGTCCTGGCGTTACTAACCTTATGACAGGATTAGCGGATGCTAACATGGATAGATCCCCAGTAGTAGCAATAATTGGACAAGGATCTACAAATAGACTTCACAAAGAAAGTCACCAAATTATGGATTCAATAAGCATGGTTCACCCTATATCAAAATGGGCGCAAACTATTTTATCCCCAAAAAATATAACTGAAGTAGTAAGAAAAGCCTTTAAGGTAGCTGAAACTGAAAAACCAGGTGTTACCGTTGTTGAATTTCCAGAGGATATTGCAAAAGAAGAAATAAAAGACACACCAATTAAACCAACTTTGATAAGAAGACCAGCAGCTGATAATAGGGCAATTGAAATGGCACTTAATCTCATTTTGGATGCAAAAAATCCAATTATCCTTGCTGGAAACGGAACCATACGAAAAAGAGCATCTACCAGACTTAGGGTGTTAGTAGAGAATTTAGGAATCGGCGTAATTAATACTTTTATGGGCAAAGGATCAGTTTCTTTTAAAGATAAACATTCCCTATTTACTATTGGACTTGGAAGTGGTGATTACAACAATTTGGCAATTGATGAGTCAGATTTAGTAATTGCTATAGGTTACGATTTAGTTGAATATTCGCCATCAGCTTGGAATAGAATTGAAGGGAGAGAAAAGAAGATTATTCACATTGACTATACTCCTGCAGAAGTAGACAGAGACTATCTTCCTAACGTTGAAATTATCGCAGATTTAGCAGGTGCTCTCTATCAACTAAATTTAGCTTTAATTAATAAAGTTTCTAGAAGTCAATTGCCATTATTCAACATTGATTCAAGGGAAAAATTAAGATCAAAAATGTTAAATCATTTAGATAAAAATAATGAAGATAACTCATTCCCAATGAAACCACAGAGAGTCTTGGCAGACATAAAGAAAGTACTCAGCGAAGATGATATTATACTTTCAGACGTTGGGGCTCATAAGATGTGGGTTGCAAGAGAGTATAATTGTGTCAATCCAAATACATGTCTTATCTCCAATGGATTTTGTACAATGGGTTTTGCTCTTCCTGGTTCAATAGGAGCAAAAATGGCATTTCCAGACAAAAAAGTACTTTCAGTAAATGGTGATGCTGGATTCCTTATGAACGTGCAAGATTTAGAAACTGCAGTTAGAAAGAAAATAAATATTGTTGCTGTTGTTTGGTTAGACGGTGAATATGGTTTAATAAAATGGAAACAACAAGTTCAATTTAAAGGTGAACATTCAGATCTAAAATTTGACAACCCAAATTTTCTTGAGTTAGCCAAATCTTTTGGTATGTGGGGAAAACAAGTGCACTCTGCAGATCAATTTATTCCAGCCCTTAATGAAGCTTTTAAACAGAATGGTCCTGCAATAATAGGTGTCCCTGTCGACTATGCTGAAAATATGAAGTTAACAAAACATTTGGGTAAAGTTTCTGCAACAATCTAATGCAAAAAATTTTTATCATTTCCTTTATTTTACTTACATCAAATCTGAGCATAGCAAAAAAGATTTGCAAGCCACCGATCATTAAATCAGTAAATGAAATTCAAGAGAAATTAAAAATATGTGATAAAGGTGATAAACTGCTTCTTTATTTTGACATAAAAGTAAGAGAAGAAGAGTTAATTGTAAAATTATGTAATCTTGAGCACACAATAATTACAAAAGACGAGGTTAAAATCATCCATAAAAGAGGAAGTGGCCTGACTTTAATATGTATTTATGATCCAAACTAATATTATTAGTTTATCTTATAGTATGGCAATTCCTCTGTATTAGTTACACCCATCGCTGCGATTCTTTCAATTACTTGTAAAGCTTTTTGAAATTTTCTTTCATTTTCATCACTTGAATTTTTAACAAAATTTTCACCGCACAAAGCAATACCATAATTTGTTTGAACTGGTCTTATAACTCTACCTTTACTTAATCCGTCTGCTAATGTAGTAAATATAAACTCTTCCTGCTGTGGAATAGTAATTTCCCTTTCAAATAAAAACTCTCGTATTTTTTTTTCAGCATCCAAGGTTAGGTTCCAGAACTCATGTTCAGAATTAGTCATTTCACCTGATACAAAGTCGAAAGCCAAACAAAATGTTAGAAATAATTTTTCATAAATATTAGCATCTCGCCAAGCCGTAGCTTCCATATTTTGCCATATATTTTTATTCATATCCTCAAAAATTTTTGGTACTTTTTCAAAAAAAATCTTGTGAAGACTGTTATCATTTTTAGGTTTTTCAATTTTATTATCTTTGTAAAGGTCTGTTGAAGCATAAGACTTACATATTGGACATGCCTCGTCTGAAAGTTGCTTTTTTTTGTATACAAGTGAACATCTTTTCCCAGTGTCACTGGGTCCTTCACAAAGTAAATAAGTGTAATCTCTGTCTTTTACAAATTGCTGTTTACTCACCCAATTAAACCTATTTTTAAATTCCAAGTAAGATTTTCTATGATTCATTAGTTTCCACTTAAGTTGTTCAACAGGCCCAAAGGTTGTGAAGTTTGAGCTTACATCTATAACCAAACATTTAGTCTTACCATCAGCCGATCTTAAACCCCGTCCAACTGATTGTCCCCAAAATACTTTTGATAAAGTTGGCCTTAGATGAACAATAATATTGCAATTTGGGTTATCCCACCCTTCAGAGAGAACTCCTACGGAAATCAAACACTCAAGATCACCAACCTCATGCTTTTTAAGTATCTCTAATCTTTCTTTAATTGGAGTTTTAGCAGTAATTAACTCAACATTGAGATTTTTGTCTGCTACCTGCTTTTTGGTTTCCTCAGCAACTAAAATATCTGGACAAAACCACGCAGAAATAGGTTTGTCTTTCATTTTTTTTGTTTCTGCAAGATATATGTTTATAGCATATTCAATCATTGAAGACTTAATAATGGCATTAGACAATTGTTCTATTGGAAAGTCGCCTGTAGAAATATCCATATTATCGAGTTCTAAATCGTGAATAAAAAACGAGCGATAATCAGCTGGAACAAGAACACCTTCTCTGATTAATTCCTCAATGTCAGCACAATCTATGATAGCATCAAATGCTAAACCCAGTTGGTCTTTTTGATCACCTGTTCTTCTCTCAGGAGAGGCAGTTAGACCAAGAAGTTTAGATTGTTCTGCAGATTCTTTGTCAAATTGATCAAGTAACTCCTTGTAAGCTTGTCCGTTTGGTGAAACTCTATGTGCCTCGTCAATTATGAGTAAATCACAATGTTTGATTGCATTTTGAAGAAAATCTCTGGACCTTAAATTAGTTGAGATTAAAACATCATAATTATCAAATGGAGTTCCCTCTTCGGATAGACCAAGTTTTTTTACTTTGTGATCGGTAGATAACCCTTTTTCAAGCTGTTCTAATAAAACTAATCTATGACAAAGAACAACTATTTTTTTATTTTTATAAAATCTATTTATTATCTCACTTGCTAAAACAGTCTTACCAGCTCCAGTTGGAGCTTTTAAGATAAACTTCTTGTAATTTTTTGTAATTTCAGGAAATTCATCAATTACTTTTTGTTGCCATCTTCTTAATTTCATAAACAGTATATTATATTATATTTTTAGTTGATTATCTATCATCATTATGTTTTTAGTTACATTAATGAAAATTAGCATTTTAAAATCAAAGCTTCACAGGGCAACAATTACAAACACTCACCTAGATTACGAGGGTTCATGTGCAATTGATAGTGAATTGTTAAATGCTGCTGATATTTCAGAATATGAAATGATTCATATTTATAATTTAGTTAATGGAGAAAGATTTACAACTTATGCCATCAAAGCTGAAAGCGGGAGCGGCATAATCACACTCAATGGAGCTGCTGCCTTTAAAGGTAACAAAAATGATAAAGTTATAATCTGTACATATGCAGATATAAATAAAAAAGATGTTAAAAAACACATTCCAAAACTTATTTATTTTAAAAATGAATCTAATATCATTGATACAATAAAATCTTCAATTCCCGTTCAACGTAATAATGTGGTTTCGATATAATTATGTCTAGAAGTATGTGGATAATCTCAGTTTTAATTTTAATTCTTGTGATTAGTTCATTTTGGTTTGGAAGGAATAGAGAAGCACCACCATGGGTAAAATGTAAAGAATCTCTTTTTGCTCAAGTTGTTATGAAGCAGTGCACACCTAGTTCATTTGCCAACCCAAATAATATGGAGACTAATAAACAAAATGTTGAAGACGAACTGCCATTTGAGCCTCCACAAAATTAGGTTGAAAAAAAAATAATTTTTATGTAATTTGATCACTTATGCCGCTTTAGCTCAGTTGGTAGAGCAACTGATTTGTAATCAGTGGGTCGGGAGTTCAAATCTCTCAAGCGGCACCACTCACTAAGGGTTTCAGGGAATTACGAATCACACCGAACCCTCGGGGCTCCACGGGGGCTCCACTTTCATCATCTCATAATTATAAAAGAAATAGTTTAGTTCTAGTTGTGCTTATAACAACAAAATCCATTAACAATATTTTTTACAGTCTTATTATTCTTTTTAGATAAATTAGATGGATAGTTAGATTAGATAGTTAGATCAGATAGTTATATATGTACTGAGTACATAAATTCTATTCAGTGAATGCATAATCAATGTGCACTCAGCGCAACCCACATTAATAGAACTAATTAGTTATGGATTGTTTTTCTTAATTTTGGTTTACTTTATAGTGCTGAATTATTTTTGCAGAAAATTTTAATAAAATGAAGCTTAATGTGAATATTGAAAATTTAGACCTAGAGGTTGATGATTCAGTTTTTAAACGAATAGAAAATTTCATAGATAGTAATGAGATTTTAAACCCAAGAACAGTAAAGCAAAAAATTCTTATTGATAAATTTAAAGAAGATGACTTAAAGAGTCAATTTACAGTAGCAGTAATTTTATTTTTCAGTTCATTAGATAAAACAAATAAGAAGGAATCACTCACAAAAGATTTGTCAAAAAATATTGGCTTTGCTTTAGAAACCTTTAAAAAATGTGCCGACAAAAATCATTGTCCTTCTGCATATCTATATGCAAGTATTATGCGTGAAGATATTTCTGAACAAGCTCATTATTTAAAAATAGCTATAAAATCAAACCCAGATCACATAAAGGCAAGAGAGCAGTTATTAAAACTTTATTATAAAAATATGAATAGCAGCGAACAAAACCTTGTTTCTAATAAAGAATATGAGCAAATTCTTTTTGACCTAGCAAAACTAGTATTAAAAGTAAAAGATAGTTCGAAGTTTGATTATGGTGAAAACCCCTACATGCTAAGGTACTTAGAAGTATTTATTTTTGATACTTACCAAATTTTTAGTTTTCGTCCTTACTCACCTCGTGAAGATGTTACCGACAAACAATTTAATCAAGCGCGTGATTTATTAATTGAATACGCAGCAGTCTTTAAAGATGAATATGCTTCTGTATTGGCTAATCTTTACTTTCATGGATTATCAGGATATTTAGTCGCAAACAAGAATGAGGCTCTTAAATGGGCAGAAATATCTAAGGGCGATTACGGTCCTTCAGACTTATTTGAATATGACTATGGTGAATACCATCATACTGCTTGTTTGATTATTGCGGAAATATATCTTGAAAAAGGAAAAAAAAAAGAAGCTCAGGACATTTATGAGCAAATAATAATGACTTTAGATCAGCATTCCGAAATAATTTATGAGAATAATATCTATGAAAATTGGGATGAGAATGAGGAAATACAAAAAGAATTAGAGGGTTTTTCAGAAGCTTATTTCGAAGTAGCGAATGTCTTCTATGACGCATTCACAGGGTTGGCATCAACTTTAGATTTTGGAGAAGAAAAAATAAATTGCTTACGTAATAGCTTACAGTTTAATAGTCTTTGCGAATCTCATTTAAAACTTTTGGAAATCGGCCTTGATGAATTTAGAAGAAAAAAAAAATTACTAAACAAGGAAGTTGTTGATAAAGAATTAAGAGATGCATTATTAAATCAATTTAAGTACTGTGATAAAGAATCAAGTATTTATAAAAAAATCATTAGACTATTTTCTCAAAATGAAGATTTTTTTGAATACGTCATAAATATTAGGACAAATAAAACAAATATTCTAACTTTTCCAGAAGATAAAATAGCCAGACCAATCAATATTGATATTAAAGGAAAAAAGCTTACAGAAATGGAGGCTAAAGTTGAAGAGTTATTCCTCGAACAAGCAAAATTAAAACAACAATTTAAAACAATGGAGGAAATATACAATCAATCTGGAAAAAAAAACAAAATAAAGCAAAACGAGAATTCTGAATTTGAGTTTAAGGCGAGTGTGTGGACTCCCTATCCAGAATTTCCAAAAAAAGAAGGTAATTTTTACTTCCTAGGAAAAGAAAAGTTTTCAGGTGAAAAACAAGTCTATAACTTTATAAAAAATCAAACATTAAAAGCAATCGTTGCTTTTCTTAATAGTAATGGTGGAGAGTTGGTAATAGGAATCCATGAAAAAGATCATATAAAAGAATATGTTGGAATCCAACATGACTTAAAAAGTACAATTAAATTTAAAAGTAAGGATTCTTATCTCCAATTTATAAATTCTCAAATTAATAGCTATATTTTACCATTGGCCTGTAAAGATTTTATTCATGTTGAAATTGAAAAGGAAAATGATGTTGAGCTATGCATTGTAAAAGTAAAAAAACTTCCAAAGAAATATCAACCTGCGAGATTACTCGATAATAAGGAGGAAAAAATATATATTCGAAATGGAAATACAACTGAAGAAATTGTTGGTAATAAGTTACATCGATACTATGAACGATTAAGACGTTAAATAATTATGCAGTTTTTAAAAATTGTCATTTTTTGGGCCTCCGCAACAGTCTTAATTCCATACATAATTCTTAAACTTTTTTTTTACTAGTTATGACTATAATATATTTGAAAACAATATTTGAGATATAATATGTTTAGATTGTTTCTAGTCGGTTATCTAATGATTTCTGCAATATTAACTTTGTATTATGTTATACAATTTATGTTCTCTTAATATGAAAGTCTTTTTTTTTACATTTCCATTTATAATACTAATTATGACTGGTTGCTCAGAATTAAAAAAAGAATCTAAACAAGAATTAGATGAACTATATTTAATAACTTTAGTATTAGAGCATAATGGAAAGGAATATGAGAAGGAGGCATTTCCTCTTCAAAGTGATTGCAAAAAGGCATTTAACAATGCTGAGCGACAATTCCTCAATACTCCAATAAAAATAAAGAGTATTAAGTGTATCTCAACCAAGGATGTTAAATTTGATCAGGAAAAATATAAAGATTATCTACCATCAAAATAATGATTTGCTGTAAACTATACTTATATGACTATTGCCCCTCCACCAGAAAGAAAGAACTTTAATTCTGAAAAAGAATATAAAGTAGCTCGAAAAGAATGGGATAAAAACTTCAAAAGAGCGATGAAGGAAATGGAAAAAGGAAACGTCCACTATTAAAATAAAACAATATAGTGTGTACTTTTTTGATTAAATTTTATTAAGGGAGACCCTTTCCTAAGAACTTTTAAATAACCCATTTTAACTAACATCTTAATTTGTCTAGAAATAGTTGATTGATGCTTCATTAACTTTTTAGATAAATGTGCCTGACTAACAAAAAGCCTATGTCTCTTGTTACTGGCAAATGAGCAAAGCGTCACTAATATTTGAAAGAGAACAGGATTCTTATTTAGATTTGGATCACCTACAGCGCGTTTGGGGATTACAATATACTTGCCATAGATTGCTGGATTAATTCTATTCAAAGCTTAAGCCCTCTCATTATTGACTAAATCAATTTCGGAATAAATCAGAATTATTAATAAATCTTTCTATGTCCTCAGCTCTCCAATATTGTCTACTACCCTTCTTACAATTGAATGGTTTTGGAAAATCCCCTTCCCTACACCAACGATAAACTGTTGCACGACTGATCTTAAAAATGTCCTCTATGTCTTTTTTTGTATATAGTTTCATTTAAACTCCTTAAACATTAAATCATTTTTTACTGTAACAATTATTGTTAAAGAGAAAATTAGGTATTTTTACCTAGTTTTATAGTTTTCTTAGTATCAACCTTTTCAACTTTAAATTATTCACAGAATTTTCTATTATGATATTGATAGAAATTATTTTTAGTTAGTTAAAGTTTTATGAATTAAACTCTTGAGTGTAATAATGACCATCTAGAGTAACAAGAAAACCAAACCTATATTCTTGTTTTAATAATTCATCGGTTCTCTTATTCCCCTCTTCTATCGAAATGTAATCATTGAGAACAAGAAAATCTATTTCTTCATATTTTTTTGCAAAAATCTTAGATCTTTCATTGTCAAAATCTAAAACACTCTTTCCATAATATTTTCTTTGCTCAATTGGTTTATTATCATAATCTATTGGTGCTAATCCAAATAACCTTCCAATAGTCATTCTGAAAATTTGATCCATTGTATCGCTAATCAATTCAAAAAGATTCTTTAGTTTATATGAAGAAAAAACAATATAAATCATTAAGAAAAAATTAATTACAAAATAAAACTTTAAAGAATCAACAAATGTAGTTCCAACAATAAAACACAGAATTGATGAAACGATTATAGAATAAAGCCAAAGTGTTACATATGATGTCATTAGGCACAACCAATGGTTAAATGGATATGGTCTCCTTAAAATATATTTGAAAAGTTTAAAGTGTAGTTTTTTTATACTAAAATCCATAGAGATCCAAAAATAAGAATATCAATGATTATTACTTTTGTAAAATCACTCATCGTCTTTTTTGTTACCTTGTATAACAGAGAATTTTTTATAATTATTAAATTCATGTTCTAAATGCGCAACTTCTTTAAATATTTCAATGTTTTGTTCTTTTGATAGGTTACCAAGCTTTAAACCGTAAATGAGACTAAATGCAGCGACATAGTCTTTATGTTTTAATTTAAATGATAGTAAGTTCAGTAACTTTGTTAATTTTTCTTTGTCATCCATTCATACCCTTTCCTGTTCTCTGGCATACTAGATTAATAAACACACTTTCCAGTTCTTGTTAATTTAATTCTCTTTTCATAATAATTGAAAGTCAATTCCTTAAGTATAATTCTTATTTTATATATTCAGTTTTAATTTTTAAATATTTTTTCTTCCATTTGCTAGAACTCCAAAAGAAATAAATAATTAGTCCAGGTTGAATGATAATAAACAACCATACGTTAATTTCTTCATAAGACATTCCTAAGAAGTCACTAGCTTTGTAAAGAAAACGAATACACCAATTACATACTTCAACCATAACTTGATCGTACATAAATACTCCTTGTTCATATCAAATTAATATATGTTTGATAGAAATAAAATATCCAAATTAATTTGGGGTATAGTAACGACCTACCGTTCTGGAATAGTAACGACCTAATCGTTCTTTCTCAAACAGTAAAAGTTTCCATACATTCAAATTTTCTTGGTTAATAACAATTAACAAAGGAGAACCGTAATGGGAAAAGTAGTAAAATCAGTATTAGTCAGAAAATCCTCACAAGGGAAAAAAATAATGTCGACAGGATATTCTATAATATTTGGTCGAAATTTAATTAAGAAAGGGGACAAATAATGGCAAAAATCATTTGGAAAGAACTAAAAGAGGATGACCCAATCTTCAAAACTGGATTTATAATCTCAAATCCAAAAGTAACTTTTAATAAAAAAAGAAAAGGAGATAAGTGATGACTCGTACTCCATTATTCTTAATACCAACCAAAAATAAAACTAAGGAGGAATTATTGTATGAAATGGTTTATCAACTTGAACTGCATGGTTTTAAGGTAAAAGGTAAGCCTAAGGGATATAAAAAAATAACTATAAAAAAACATTAACATTAGGGGAGAGAAATCTCCCCTTCCCTTCTTTTTAATAAATGGATAAAGTTAGATATGTGGATCCAATTCAATAATGCCTTCTTATCAATAGTAGAAAATAGAGACAATAAATTAGAGTTATTAGTCAGGGCTCGTGTAAAAGGTGATATTGAGAAAGTTTTTCCTGAAGCTGATGTCTTTGAAGATGATAGTGCAGATTATAAATATAGAGCCTTAATCTCTAAAGCTAAAGTGGCAGCTAGAATGATGCTTAAGATTACAGAGATCAACTATGATAATTTTAAAAACTCTGTTAAAGAGGTTGAGAGAAAAAGCGCATACAATAATGTTTGGGTAGAATTAAGGAAACTTCAAAGATAAATCAACTCAAAGTTTTGATATCTCATCATAAATTGTATTTCTAACTTTTTTTATTTCCTCTTTGTTTTTAATGAATTTACTTGCCACATCTATAATGTTATTAGCAGCTGATTCTCTTTTTTTTGATTTAACATTCTCAATTTCAACTACCTTTACTTGATTTCTTACTTGTGATTTTTGTCTGCAGATTTCTGAAATACGCCTGGTTATTAGAGAGATATAATTAAGAAAATTATAGTAAAAGTTATTTTTCTCAAAATCATCTCGTCTTCCATTAGGAACAAGTTTGGGACTCAAAATGTGAAGCTCACCAATAGTCCATGCATTGAATCTGGATTCTGAAAATTGATCTAAAAAAATTGTATTTTCACCTATTTGAATATTACCAATTCGTGCTCTTAGTCCAGGAAGTGCAGTACTTTTATTTATAGCTCCTAGATACCCATGATTTAACAAAAAGCCGTAAGCCAAAAGTTCATCATCATTATCCACTATCTCTAACTTTTCAACACCATTAATATAATCAGTAGTTGTTGAACTAAAGTCATACGAATTTCTAAATGTTCTAGTTATCGCCGTTTCACCATTAAGTAAAATATTATGATACGAAACTTTGATTTTTTCTCTAAGAATTTCATTTATTCTATCTTTAAATTTAAAGCTATCGGAAAAAGGGACTGGAGCAACTTGAGATAGATACTTCTCGATCATCATATTGTTAAGTAGAACATCGTTTTTTAGTCTTAGTATCTTCTTTAACTCGACTTTAAAATAATGAGCATTTGTTTCATTTGTTTCTTGTTGTTCATAAATTGTTGAGTCGTGAACTATTTTTTTTAAATCTGATTTAATCGTATGATCAACCAATAACTTTTTTAATTTTCGACAATCCCATTTTAAAGTATTTATATTTTTTTCACCTGCACATTTACTAGTAAAGATTAGTTCTTGACAGTATGCTAATCCTGCTAAACGTCCAATACCTCTAAATCCTCTTGCATCTGTTCCTCTTTTGGGACTATTTCCAAATGAAAGAAGTATTCTTAAAAAATCATTACTTGATAAACCTGTACCGTTATCTTCAATAACAATTGATCTATCTATGAAATTAATATTTATTTTTATTTTACCTTCATCTTCAACTGACTTTAGCAAACCTTTATCTACAGCTTTTTCTATTGAATCAGCAGAGTTTTGTATATATTCACGATATATTGTGAGTGGATCTAAATACATCCCAGAGGTAAGCAACTCTAGAATATCTTTACCGACTGTTATTTGTTTAGAGGTACTATTCATGATAATTATCTTGCTATAACTTTTCTCATATTTTCTTCACTCTCACTATCCGGATTATGATCTAGTCCTGCATCTTCAACTATTTCATCGTCAGCCATAGCAATTTTTAGATTATTTTTTATTTGCTTTTGCGAAGACCAAATTTTTCTATTTTCTTCCATTGTCATATGTTTATAAAAAGGAATCATATTTCTAATCTTATTATTTTTAATTTTTTTTGATTCGTTCAAATACTCTGCAGGGAAGTGTGATGCTAAAAAATTCATTAGTTCTTCAACCTCCGATTCATTTAGTTTGTTAATTTGTGAATTAAACTCATCTAGTTTAGCTCGACCACCGAATTTCTCAAACCAATCTCTATTAAAAATAAAATCATGTGGCATTCTTAGAATTTTTAGAAATTCATCCTCAGTATCACCAAACGCTTTTTTGAAAAATTCAGGTGCACCACTAACAACTCCATGAGTTGCTTGGAGAATAATTTGAATTGAGCGCAAATAATATTTATTCCAATGCTCACCAACATGTCCCCTATCTGGTCTATCTGTTGGTTGATACCTCATTGGAAAAGAATAAATTTGGGTACCTAATTCTTCATTAAGGCTGACGTTAATTCTCATTCTTTGAAACAAATCATTTGGAGTATCATGAAAATTATACAGCATGTAATTTGATAAAAAATTCAAACCTGAAGCGCTTGCGTACCGAACAGCTTGCTCATAGGGTTTCATTAAACCAACATGATCAAAAGCAATCCTGAGCGGTGATAAACATATTCTACTTAATTGTTTCATAAAATGCTCTGATTTGGCGAGAATTCTGGCATCTACACCCTGATTAAAATCAACACGCCTTTGAACTTTATTACCTGTTTTAGGGTTGACCATAGATGCCCCTTTTGCAAAACCTAAATCCACTACTTCATCAATTATCTCTTTTAATCGTGGAGAAGCTACAACATTATTGTCCATCAAAATTAAATCCTTTTTTGGGCCATACAATTTTTCAATACCACCAACTATTTTACTAAGCGGCGGCATTTCACGCATTCCACCTTCAAGTTTTGGTACGCCACAAAAAGCACATTTTCTAACACACCCTCTTGTTGCATAAGCAAAATAAGCATCATAAACCGGATATTTATAATCAATCTGTTCAAGTATACTGTAATCCGGTATGAGGTCTTCAATCGGTGTGCTATCTAAATCATCGGAATATAGCTCCTCTTCAAAATCATCGAGTTGTAACGATTCTGCTGGAGATTTGTCAAGTAAGCCTTGAATGAAACGAATTCCTCTCCATTTGTCTTGAGACAAAAACTTCTCATGCATTAAAGATGCCGCTATTCCTCCAACAAAAATCTTATCGTGCTGTTGATTAACTAACTTGGAAGCATATTCAATTGTTTCGGAAATTTTATTCCATTCAAAAGAAAACAATGTAGTAATGTAAATTCTATCCCAAACAATGCTTTCCGTACTTTTATCTTCACCTTTAATAAATTTAACATTATCTTTTTTACCGTTGGCTCCATGATATTGAGCTATTTTCATTAAACCCAAAGGAGGATATTTGTTTTTGTACCCAGGTTCAATTAACAAGATATTTTTATTTGCCATACTATATTTAGTTAAACATTGTAATTAATAACAATATATAGCATTATTTTCTATTTTTATAGGCTTTTTGACAATCTTTTAATCTTTCCTGAATAATTTTTATCTTTTTGACTATTTTAACAGCAATTTCGTGATTTTTTTTATCTTCAAGTTTTTTAATTGCGTCAGGTACTAAATCAATTAATTCATCTGCTATTTGCTCAAACTTATTAACTAATCGACTTCTATCACCTGCTCGAAAACTGTATTTGATTAAGTCTATATAGGGTATTTCGTTATTTATATAACTCTTAATCTTAGCCCTTCCAGGTCTTTTATCATACATTTTTCCGAGTATTCGGACATCAGAGCCCTTAATATTTTTAAATTCAGCAGCTAATTTGGTTTCAAATTTTTCAAGCTCATTATCCCCTATACTCAGGTCTTTAAATTTTCCAGTTGTGCTTTTAATCTTTTGAAATTCTAAGGAATGACTAAATTGGTCGGTTTTGAGTCTATGCTGTAAAACAAATTGTGTAGCTGAAATGATTTGTTTAATCTCTTGGGATCCTTTTTTATAGATTTCACACATTTGTTTTTCGCTATAAATACCTTGATTTTTCTCATTTAACATCTTTAGACCTCTTGCAAAAGGAGTCCACTGAAGTTTCCCAATTTCATGCCAATTAGCTAATAATTTATCTCTATTTACATCAGATAGATTTTCATAAACCATACAGTGTACTTTGTTAATTATGTCTTTAAATTGCTCACCATATTCATGTTTAATCCAAAATAGAGCTGCTAACCTTCTGTTACCCTCAAAGAGTGTAAATTTATTCTTCAGTCCACTGACAGGTTGAAGATGCAATGGGTCATGGACCATTTTAAAATCAATAATATTTTCAGCTAATTCTTTAATTTTGAATTCTTCAATAGTTTCCTTTTTTAAAAAATAATTCTTAATGTCAATAGGTTGAAGTTCAGTGTTTGTTCTGGTGAATTCTAAAAGTCGTGGGTTGTTTGGCCAAAACTCAATTTGTTCTACTGGAATTTCTCTGTTAACAATATTAAACTCTTTTGTCATTTTTCTTTATTATCATATAATATGGATTTTATAATTGCTGCAAAATCATAGTCCATAGAGTCTTTGAATGTATCAATATTAATATCCCCCATTACTACTCTAGCAGCATTATTTTTGGCATCAATTAGTTTGTCAACCCAAACATCAATGGAGTTTTCAATTATAAAGTTATAAATAAAACATTGTTTTTTTTGAGATATTCTATGAATCCTGTCTTGAGATTGAAGATAGTCGTCAAGACTTAACGTTCTATCAAAAAAAATACAATGATTAGCAACAGTAAGTGTTAATCCTTCTTTACAAGATTGAGGTGTTGCAAACAAAATTCTTATATCTTTATTATTTTTAAATTCATAAATATTTTCATTTCTTTTATCTATATTAATTTTTCCATGAATCTTAACTGCTCCAAGTTTTTCAAAGTGTGAGTGTAAGAAATCAGTATTTTTTACGTAGGATGACCAAACAATACACTTTTCATCTTTTTCAATTATGCTGTAAATTAATTTCTTAAGCTCATTATATTTTTCAGTTATATTAGAATAATTATCATCAACCAAAGACGGATTTGAAGTAACTTGCATTAATCGCATTATTCTTTTTAAGATGTTACTAGTATTTTCTTCAACCATTGAATTATTTTTTTTTACAAATGCTTTAAATTCTTCTTTAAATTTTTCATATAGTTCTTTTTGGTTTTTCTCCCATGGACATTTTATTTCCAAAAATTTTTTTTCAGGTAAATCTTTTAAATTCTCTTCTTTAGTTTCTCTAATACAAAATGCATCAATCTTACTGAATATTGAAGTAAGGTTATCTGAAAAAGCTTCTTGACCTTGAACATCATCGTTTAAGGTGTTTTTCAAATCTGTTTGTTCAACAAACATCTCATATGGAACATTTAAAGAAATACCATTATCTAGGAACTTTATTTGTGACCAAATGTCATAAGGTCTGTTGGCTGATGGAGTGCCAGTCAAAATAAATCTTTTTTTAAAGATATCTATCAACGAAAAGAAAATTTTGGAAAGCTTAGAATTAGGATTTTTAATTTTAGCGGATTCATCAAGAATTATTGCTAGTTTTTTTAATCTAGATAATGGTAATAGTTTTCTGTGCTGACTATTAATTACTTCGTAATTTGTAATCAAAAGATTAATACCAGATAAAAAAAGAGCACTACTCATTTTTCTGTTTTGTTGTAAAACAGCATGCGAAAGAAAACTATGTAAAGATATTTCTTCTTCCCAATTTTTAATAAGCCCTTTTTTAGTGACTACAATTACTAAATCAACTTGTCTTTCTTTCAGCCAGTAAAGTATAAGTTCAATAGCAATTTTTGTTTTTCCTAGCCCTTGCTCAAAAAAAATCCCCCCATAATCTAACTTTTTTAAAAGCTTAATAGCTCTGCTTTGAAAATCAAATGCTGTTGTTTTTGAATCAAATTCTCTTTTATTCATCAAATAACAATTATCCTAAAATTTAGTGAACTATTAAATTCTAATTTAAATTCAAAAAGAATCTTTTCAAAAGTGTTCAATACACTCATTTTATATCTTAAAGGCACACTAAAAAAAAAAATATGATCTACATCTTTGTAATTATTTTCAAAGATAAACTTAAAGCCTTTTTTTATTTGCGAAATATTTCCATTGAGAAGTTTTTTATCTCTATTAAAATCAGAGATTATCTTTGCTTCGCCTACATATAAAATTTTGTTTCTAAATGAAGAAAAAAAAAAGTCAGGTATATATCCGTTCAAATTTTTTGTTGGATATCTTCTTGTGTATAACCCTTGCTCTTGTAACTCCATATATACTTCATAATCATTATCTAAATCCTTTAGGCAAATGCTTTTCTTTTGCAAAAATTTTTCAACATGTTCATATAAAATTCTCTTATAAAAGAAATGCGAAGTTGACTCAGCCATTTATCTACTAATTCTTAGATAACGCTCTAAATCTTTTATAAAATCAATTAGTTCATCAGAACAGTTAGATAGAATTTCAATTTTTTTATCACCTTGTTCCTCCATAAATTTTTCTCTTTCTTCGTTGCGCATGGAATTTATAGCAGCCGTTAAGTATTCAGCAGTGTTAATTATACTGTTATCACTCTTATCTTTTGATTTATTATCAAGTTCTTTAATCGCTGCTTGAGTGCCTTTTTCAAGAAAAATTTTTCTTATCCTTTTCTCGGGATCGTCTGTATTTTGCCATATATCAGGAAGCCTTCTAACATCTGCTCCTTTATCAATGAGATTTTGTCTCATATGTTTATTAAACTCCTCAGGGGGATAGACAATATCATTAAAAATATTTATTTTTTTTTGGAATTCTAAAAAGTAACTAAATCTAGTCGTATCCCACATTTGAAGGTTTTTATTCTTTACCGCTTCAACTGAATCATCATCACAAATTTTCTTCCACTCCATCATTTGTTCATAAGAAGCAATTTCTAGTTTATATTTTCTAGTGTTTGCCATACCACAAATATTAAGAATATGAGTTAATTCCATCAGATTTGTTTTTTTTAAGTGATGTAAGTATCTAGCTCTACAAAAAATATCCCATGGTTTGGAACCAACTACATGCTGAGTTAATTGTATTTTATGAAAATTTGATTCTTGATAATCACTTATTATAAAACATGGGACTTCTTTGAATTTTTCGTCACTTTTAACAAGTTCCTTGGCAATTGATAACCGAGTATTTCCGTCAACAACAAGAAATTGACCATTGTCTAATTCCTGAACTTTAATAGGGTCCTGAATTCCTTCAATTTCAATGGAATCCCTTAGTCCAGCTCGATGATACGAATATTGCCTTCCCAATTCTCTATCCTCATTCACATCGTCATCAGCAGTTAAATCATACCAACTCAGAATATCAGGTTGTTTTAATTCAATTTTTTCAACAGGTATTTTGTCATAACCTGAAAAATTATCATCAAAAGCCATTCTAGGGTTTCCCGGGTTCATTAAAATTTTATCAATGGGTAACATCTTAAATTTCATATCATACTCCTCTTACTAAAAATGATCATTTATATACTTAGTCATTGAGCTTGGCTTTAAAATTTGAGACCCACTATTTTTTCTAATATAAAAGTCTTCTGTGTTATCAGGTCTATTTTTTTTTTTATTGTACGGTTTATATTTAAGAAAGACTGGACTTTCACTTTTTTGACATTTTACTAAACACAGTTTTTTTCCTTCATATGGATGAATTTCAATTTCATAATATTTTGAATATTCCGGTCCCATGGAAGATGATAAGATATTTTCAAGTTTAGTCATGTATTTATCATTATCATAGTAATCGTCCTTTTCAATTCCAACAACCTGTTTGTTATCTCTAACACCAATAATAAGATTACCATCATTAGTATTTAAAAAAGCATTCACTGTAAGAAGAGTTTCATACCTCATTATTTCACATGGACTTGACTGGGTATGAAAATTCTTATTTAGTGATGACTTAAATTCAAGTTTTTTACTTTCCCACTGTTCTATAGCTTTTTTGAAATAACCATCCATATCATCGTAATTTCCTTTACCATCATCTAGTGAACAAGGAAGCCTCGTTAACCAAGTTGGAAGAGGTTTAAATTTTTGAGGATTTTTTTCATACTTTTTTAAATGGTCTTTATTTAAAGTAATCATTGCTGCCAGTCGTCTATTTCCCTCAATAACACTAAATCTATTTTTTAGATATTTGTTATTTTTTTTAGGTTTTACTTTTAATGGCTCAATTATTCCATTTTTTAAAATGTCGTCTAGTAAGGAATTATTATCTAAATTATTAAAAAATTTACAAATATCTTCTTGAGAACTTCCCACAGGAATTTGTTCGAAAACTTCTCTAGAGAAAGTATTAAACTCAAGTTGATTTAAACTTAAGAAAAAAAACTTATTTTCCATTCATAAATAATAAATTATCATGAAAATTTTGTATACAGGCAATTAAATATGAATTTATTTTTGAAAAAAATAGAGGGTCTTGCAGAGAAAGTTTTTAAACAACTCTCAGGCTTAAAAGAAGAACATTTCCAAACTGCGTTAGGCGTTGAATTAAGAAAAAATAAAATTGATTTTATGAGAGAGGCAGGTCTTGAACTCTTCTACGACAATCATCCTATCGGTCTTCATGAGCTTGATTTTCTCATTCCTCCCTGTATGGATTTAAAAGAAGCTGTTATTATTGAAACGAAAGTTGGCTCTGGGATCGGAGAGGAACACCGACAACAACTAAGAAACTACCTACGCTCAGCTGCAAAAAATGACAACGCTATCATCAAAAAAATTAAAACGGGACTAGTACTTAACTTTAAAAAAAATGAGGTGTTTACCGAAAGTGTACGTCAACGCAAAGAAACCCAAGATATCGAAATCGAAGTATGGAAGTTAGAAAAGAACAAGTTTACGCAACACTACTCCAATAAAAAAGTGGAAGAAAAATCTTAAATATAGTTTTGTGGCCACTCTCTTATACGCTGTAGGCCCTCCCCCCACCTATACCCTTATCTATTAAATGTTCGTTCCAAAAATTGAGCGCTTCTAACTTTTGTTTAAACTGATGTGAGCGATTATATATTGAGGTAACCGAGCTATCGGTGTGATTGAGAACAGTCATAATCCTATCCTTATTAAAACCGTTATCACCGAGGAATGTTCCCATTGAGCGTCTAAAGTCATGATACGTCCAATTTGTGACCCCTGAATGGTAAATAAGGCGTTTCTTTAGCTGACTAAAACAGTTAAGCGGCTTGAGACCATCATATGAGAATATGTAACTGTCTCGTTGAGACATTAGACTTAATATATCTTTCATATGGGTAGTTAAGGGTGTAATTATCTTCTGCATATTCTTAGAACGTTCTTTAGGTATTTCAAAGTTATCATTATTGATATCAGACCATTTTAAGTTGGTAATCTCATTAATGCGTTGTCCTGACAGGATTAAGAACTTAATCAAATGCCCTTGAATAGGATCCACCTTGCCACACGCTTCATAAATAGCCCTAATTTCTTGGAGTGTAAGTACCCTATCACGTGATTTCTCTTTAAATGGTTTGGCTAGAGAATCAATAGGATTGATTGCAAGATAATCGCGCTGTACACACCATTTAAACATTGATTTAATGTATGATAAAAGACGATTAGCCTGAACCCCCTTCCCCTTTGCCACCAAATCATCAGTAATCCTAAGAATATGTTGCTTTGTAATCTGGTTAATAGCTATGCTCCCCAATTTACTAACGAAATAATTATTAAAGATACGCTCAACCTCATACCTGCTCTTCAGGTTTATGCGCACGTGGTTTTCCATATAAAGCTCAACAAAGTACGCAAAATTATTGACTTTAGCTTCATTCTTTTCATGTTGAGGATCTTGACCTTTATAGATGC
Organism: uncultured Alphaproteobacteria bacterium; assembly: GCA_902569095.1. Lineage (GTDB taxonomy): Bacteria > Pseudomonadota > Alphaproteobacteria > Methylaequorales > Methylaequoraceae > Methylaequor. Next base: position 60,578 of record CACFSX010000002.1, on the reverse strand, counting down.
TATTGAGCTTTTCTGTGGTGAGCTGACGTGCATCCTTTAATGATAGTGTGGGGTAATTACCTAATGTTAATCGCAATTTACGACCATTAACGCGATACTGAATACTCCAACTTTTGTGATTGGTCGATGTTACGCGTAAACTTAATCCATTGATATCGCCATATGATTTACGTCCTTTTACTGGGGGTTTAATATGGGTAATTTGACGATCATTTAACATATAATATAATCTAATCTGGGGCTCCACTGGGGCTCCAAAATGCGTAAGTCACATTAAAATTAAATGATACAATTTGATTTAGGTTTGTGCAATAAGCAATTGATTATATTGCTATAAATAAGACTATATAAGGCTAAATGAAACGGGATGAAACAGCATTAAAAATGATTTGTAATCAGTGGGTCGGGAGTTCAAATCTCTCAAGCGGCACCACTCACTAAGGATTATACGAAACTATACTTAAATACATTGGGGTGTAATCAAAAAATTGAAGATTCACGAAGCGTTAATGATTAAAGCTCATATAATATATTTGCTTTAATTTATATTCTTACCAAAGTTTGATTTTATGAAAGACTTCCTAAAAATATTCAAATGGTTTGAACGAAATATGTTTAAACTCATATTTATTCCTATTAGCATAGTAATTATTTACACCATTGTTATGTTTCTAATTCCTATTTTTCAGTTCGTAGGATTTGTTGGCGATGGGTTTAATGAGATTCAGAACATATTTCAAGAGATGGAAAAACATTTTGAAGAGTTTGAGTGGGAAAAAAAAGTACCATCATCACCTAAGGATGAAAATCTAGTCTAGTTTTTTTAAATAACTGATTTCTTTAAAATAACAAAGAAACCTTACTTTATTAAATTAAAAATTGCATTCTCTGCAAAGTTAGTTGATTTACAAGTTCGTGTTGGAATGCTTCCTTTAATAGGGTTGATAACATCTATTGTTTGATAGCCTCCTGATACAAAACTATATGTTTGGTTTAGCTTGGGGTCATAATACCCAAGTGCATGTTGTGTTGAGTAAGTATAATTTGTGTTAATAATTACGTTTGTGGATTCATAATCAATTTTTTGTATAGTGATGTTCATTTTTGCTTCAAGAACTGCCAATAACCCACTTTTAGCATAATCAATATAAGAGCCTTTAAATTCTTCACCAGTAAAAAATAGAGTATATTCAAAGTCACCACAATCTATAAATTTTTCTGGTTCTTTTGGACCAAATGACAACGTTAATAATCCAGAATCTTTGTCAATATTTTCGATTTTAAAAAAAGAATCTTTTACAAAGTCAATTACAGAGGTCCAAGTTTCGTCAAATTTTTTATTGGTAACAAGGGTATTTTTAAAGTTAGTATCGTCAATATTTGGTGGAACATATTTACCAACGTTTTCTGTAAGTTTTTTTTTTTCTACAGCACATGACGAAAGAAAAATTGTTATAACAAGAAATGAAAGGATTTTTTTCATATAAAATTATATATGAATATAAATTATAAAACTCAAGCGAAGATAAGATATTTATTTAACAAAGTGTTCATAAGAAGTAGCACAGTAGTGTCAGCTTTTGATTTAGAATCCCCAATGATTTTTAAACCTATACCCTCATAAGTAAAAGACGTTAATTTGAGGAAATTAAATGGATTGTTTTTTTATTTTCCTGTTGCTACCTATATCCACCTTTTTTTTTTTCCTTTTTTAATTTTTTCTTATTAGACTCACTGTTCTTAGTATCTTTATTAATGTGTTTCATTTTTATTGAATAAGACTTGTCAGAATTACCAAATTTATCTCTAACATCATTTATAAAATTTCCCTTTGTGTCAGAAAAAAAAGTTACTAAGCAAACGATTAAATAATAAAAAAAAAATTTCATATCATACAAATACTAATAAAATAAAAAAATTCAATAGTATTAAATTTCTTTGAATTAAATTAAATTTATTTTATTAATAAACTTCTTTAGGAAAGTAATACAGACCACTTTACGACATTTAGCATAAAGATCACAGAGCTTCTAACTTTTAATTATTTTAGTATGTTCTTATTTAAGTTTATTTAGACAATTTTCAAACTCAGAGGTGTTTTCTTCAAAGCCCAACTCTTCACATTTCTTTTTGACTTTGTCTACAGATAATTCATCCGCTATCTCACCACCAACTAAGGACCCTAAACCGGCACCAATAGCTGTCATAAATAGTTTGCCAGTTCCAGCTCCAAATTGAGCACCAATAACTCCACCTGCTGCAGCACCTAATGTGTTACCAATAGTTTTGTTATCAATACTTGAACAGGAAGCAAGGAATAAAAATAAAAATGGAATTATAATTTTACTTTTCATAGTCAAATCTTAATAAATTTAAATTATATTTTCAAATAATTTATTTAAGCATAAAATTAAATTATGATTCAAAAATTACTAATTATAATTGGGTTACTATTAATTCTTATCGGACTATTGTATCCATTTCTTAGGGATCTTGGATTTGGAAGATTACCAGGTGATATTGTCATTAAAAAAGAAAACTCATCTTTTTATTTTCCAATAGTTACTTGTATCGTTGTTAGTGTGGTCGTTAGTTTGATATTAATTTTTTTCAAGAAATAAAATAAACCATCATGTATTACTTTTTATTGCTTAACAGTATTGTAAATTATTTATAATGCAATTGAATCTCTATTATTAGGAAAATACTATTTATGTAATTTTACTCCTTCATTGATAAGCAGTCTTTTTTTTCTTTCTATTCCTTTTTTTCCTTTATATCCTCCCATTTTTCCATCTCCTCTAATGACTCTGTGACATGGAATTATTTTTAATAATGGATTCTTACTACATGCATTAGCAACAGCTCGGTAAGCTTTGGGTTTCCCTATTTTCATCGCAAGTTCTTTATAAGTGATTGTTTTTCCTTTAGGAATTTTTGTTATCTCTGACCACACCATTTTTTGAAAATCAGTGCCCTTTATATTTTTCATCTATTTAGTTTTCTCCATTTTTTCGGATGAATAAATGTTCCCTTCCACATACCTAGATTGTTTTCTTGGGCGTATTCTTCATCAATAACATAGTCTTTGGAATAATCTCTGTAAGCAAGAGCCCACCCATTTCTTACCAGTTCTTTATTTAGGTTGGTTTGACCTACAAAACATTCAGCAACAATTCGTTTGTATCTATCTCTATCTTTGTGATTACACTTAACGGACTGATTGCCAATGAGAGAACCTAAAAATTCTTTTGATTTGACCCCACATTTATAATTTTTTTCTTTCATTTTACATAATTGCTTCATTTCAGGTGCATCAATACCGTGAAGTCTATATTTAATTTTATTAATATGGATAGTATCTCCATCAACAATTCTTATTTCTTGTTGTGTATTTACACTATCATTTTTTACAGCTGTAATATCTGAAACGTAGCACAACGGCTCATAACCACCAGGTTTTGAGTATGCACTTCTTTTTCCACAATCTTTACCGTTACTCATTATTGAATAAGGACATGGGCATTTTCCAGGATAGTTTGCAATAGATTCTTTAATCATTTCTTCAGGAGATTTAGCTTCAGAAACACTTACAACTAAAAATAAAATAATAAAAACGTTTATGATTCTAATCATTAGAGTATTTTTCGTTTGTAATAATAGATAAAAAAGCTTCGCCATATTTTTCTAACTTTTGTGGCCCTACTCCATTTAGCTTTCCCAGCTCCCAGATTGTTTGGGGTTTATGAAGTAGCATTTGATGAAGAGTCGAATCTGGAAAAATTATGTAAGCAGGAACTCGCCTTTTGCGAGCCAATTCCAAACGTTTAGATTTTAATGCTGAGAATAATTCTTTTTCATCATCAAGTGTTTCACTATCAATAGTTTCAGGTTTAATCCTTTTTGTTTTAATAGGCTGATTAAATACGATCTTACGATAAAAATATTCGTCCTCTCCTTTAAGAACCATTTCGCCCTTTGATGTAATTTGTAATGCACCATAACGCTGAATATTAATAAGCAAGTAATTTGCTGACACCATCTGACGAATAAATGTTTTCCAAAAATCAGTCGAAGCTGTTCGTCCTACTCCAAATGTTTTAATTGTGTCGTGTCCTTTTGCTTTGACTTTGTCACTTAAAACCCCTCTCAGCACATCAACAATATGTCCCGAACCAAAGTATTGACCTGTACGATATATAGCTGATAAAACCATCTGTGCATACTCTGTTCCTTCAATCATTTGAGGAGGATTAAGACAATTATCACACACACCACATATTTCGCAGGTTTCTTTAAAATAAGATAATAATGTTTGACGCCTACAAGTAGCCGAATCACAATACGCGATCAATGCATCTAATCGTTTATGCTCTTTAATTTTAAAACTATCATGGGCATCGCTCATATCAATAAAACGTTTGCGTTGAAATAAATCCTGTAAACCAAAAATTAGTAAAGTATCAGCCTCTAGGCCGTCTCGCCCAGCTCTTCCAATTTCCTGATAGAAAGCTTCCATACTACTAGGCAAACTTATATGAGCTATATACCTAACATCAGCTTTATCAATCCCCATTCCAAACGCTATTGTCGCACAAACTACAATATTGTCTTCTGTCATAAATTTATCTTGGGTATCAATTTTTACCTGAGTATCTAATCCAGCATGAAACGGATATGCCTTGAATCCCTCTGATCTCAAAAATTCAGAGCATTGTTCAGTGAGTTTTTGAGACAAACAATACACAATACCTGATTGATTTTTTCTATTTTCTAAGAATTCAAGAAGTTGAGCTTTCCAGTTGTTAGTTTTTTGTTGCACAGCTAAAGAGAGGTTAGGACGATTAAAACCATGAAGAAATATTTTACCTTTGCCATTAGTTAATTTGTTGTTAATGTCGCTACGTGTTTCTTCATCAGCTGTTGCAGTAAATGCTGAAATAACTGCTTCAGGAAAATGATTTTGAAGTTCTTTTAAGAGTTCATACTCTCTTCTAAAATCACTCCCCCATTTAGAAATACAATGAGCTTCATCAACAACAAACATACTAATATTCAATGGCTTTAATGCGCATATCATTTCATTACGCATTAAAGATTCAGGCGAGATGTATAAAATTTTAATTATTTTATTTTTAAAATCCTCCCATACTTGTTCTCTCTCGGTCATAGCCATTCCAGAGTGAACTCGTTCAGCCTTAACACCCAAATCCTTCAAGCCGATAACTTGGTCGTCCATAAGAGCTAAAAGTGGAGACACCACAATAGTCTGATTTTCAAAGAGCAAGGCTGGGAGTTGAAAGCATAAAGATTTTCCTGCTCCTGTGGGCATAACTGCTAATAGTTTTTTCTTCTGCATTAAATGATTAATAATTTCCTCTTGCCCTGGTCTAAAAGAGGAAAACCCAAATACATTTTCTAGAGTTTTAGCTAGTTCGTTCATAAACCTTTTTTATAATTTTAAGTTTGTCTTTATGACATAATTGTTTAATACGATACTCCTCTTTGGATGCATCACTTTTACTTTCATACGCAGAGCTTTTATAGACTAGTTTAAGGGGACGAAGTCTCGCGCAATACTTAGAAGCTTTTTTATTATCGTTTTGGTGTTCATCCAGTCGTCGTTCGACATCAGTTGTTATACCTGTGTACAAACTATTATTTCGGCATTGGATTATGTAGACCCACCAGTTCTTCATATTAAAATATTATATATGATTTTCCTTTCGCTGCCCTCAAAAATTGAAGAGAATAATTTAAAAAAATCTTTTAAAATAGTTGTTGGATTTATCTTTATGCAAAATTAGCTAAAATCAAGCCAATTAATTGTTGCTCTAATGCCAATCACAAAATACATCACTTCCATTAAAGTTCTTGGAATGTCTTTATCTTTTATTCCCATAATAATCCATATAAGGCATGAGAAACTACATATAATCCAACCAATAGATTGAGACGATACTTTTGCATTTCCAAGGACATACGCTCCGATTACTGCTAAAAAAAAACCAAACCATCTCCAATAATCAACTTTTTTAAAGAGTGTATTTACTTTTTCATTCATCTTATAAAACTTTCAGTTATTCATTATTATTATAAATTAAAATTTTAATTGAAGTTAATAGTGAAATTATTACGTAAATTCAATCGAATTTTAATATTTCTAGCCTTAGTCTTGTTTTTTCTAATGGTTATTCTAATAATAACTTTTTTGATTCAGTTAGATCAAAATACTGTAAGGATAACAATTCATACCCAATTAAAGTTAATCCTAGTTATTTGGAAAAAAAGGTTAAACAAGGAACTAAAAATAAGAAAAATTTAATAATTAAAAAATAATAATTTCTTAATTATAATTTGGTTTAGCGAGGATCCTTGTAGCTTTGTCAATTCCATCCAATGTTAATGGTACCATCCGATTCTTAAAAATATCTTTTATTATCATTGTAGATTCTGAATACTCCCAATATTTTTCGATAACTGGATTTATCCATATATATGACGGCCATTGAGTAATAGCTCTTTCCAACCAAACTCTTCCAGGTTCATCGTTAAAATGTTCATTACCTCCACCTGGAATTACAATTTCGTATGGACTCATAGTGGCATCTCCAACAAAGATACATTTAAATTCTTTTCCATAAGTTCTTATAACATCATATGTTGATAACCTTTCATTCCATCTTCTGTTATTGTTTTTCCAAATACCCTCGTATAAGCAGTTATGGAAATAAAAATAATGAAGATTTTTAAATACATTACTAGCAGCTGAAAAAAGTTGTTCAACTTGCTCAATATGACTGTCCATGGAACCACCAACATCTAAAAACAATAAAACTTTGATTGAATTTTCTCTTTCTTTTTTTGTTTTGATGTTCAAAATTCCATTTTTTGCAGTATCAGATATTGTTTCTTCTATATCCAACTCCTGGTTAATTCCAGTTCTGGCCCATTGTCTTAGTTTCTTTAATGCTACTTTAAAACTTCTGTTATTAAATTCCTTGGTATTATCAAAATCTCTAAAAATCCTTTTATCCCAAACTTTTATTGCTTTTCCATGACGCCTTTTATCCTGACCAATTCTTATGCCCTCAGGATTATACCCATATGCTCCGAATGGAGAAGTTCCTGAGGTTCCAATCCATTTATTTCCGCCCTGATGTCTTTTTTTTTGATCTTTTAATCTTTGTTTTAAAGTTTTTAAAAGTTTTTCAATACCACCTTGAGATTTAATTCTGTTAATTTCGTCTTCTGTGAAATATCTATTAAACATTTGTTTGATCCAATCATCAGGGATGTCCATGGATGACATCACATCTTCTAATTCAATTCTTTCAATTGATTTGAAATATTCGCCAAAAACTAAGTCAAACCTATCAAAAAGTTTTTCGTCTTTTATCAAACATGTTCTTGCCAAATAATAAAATGCATTAATGTCATATGAAATTACTTGATTGTTGCAAGCATTGAGAAGACTTAAAAATTCGTTTATCGATACAGGTATTTTAGCATTTTTTAATTTGAGGAAAAAATCTAAAAACATAAACTTAATCTTCTCTTCTTGACATAAACGCTAATTGCTCAAAGAGTTGAATATCTTGTTCATTTTTTAGCAACGCCCCATGAAGCTTTGGTAATATGTTCTTTCCATCTGATTTCAAATCTTTTGAGTCCAAATCCTCTACCAATAAAAGTTTTATCCAATCAAGGGCTTCTGATGTAGATGGTTTTTTTTTTAATCCTGGAACTTCTCTTATCTGAAAAAATGTTTTTAGCGCAGTCTCTAATAATGATTTTTTTATATCTGGAAAATGAACTTCAACTATTTTTCTTAGTGTATCAATTTCAGGGAATTGTATATAATGGAAGAAACATCTCCTTAAAAACGCCTCAGGAAGCTCTTTTTCATTATTGGAAGTTATGATTATTATTGGTCTGTGGTTAGCTTTAATAACTTCTCCTGTTTCGTATATGTAAAACTCCATTTTATCCAATTCTTGGAGTAAATCGTTGGGAAATTCAATATCAGCTTTATCGATTTCATCAATTAAAAGAACTGATTTTTTCGTTGTTTCAAAAGATTCCCATATTTTACCTTTTTTAATATACTTAGTAATATCTTTTATTTCTTCACCAAGCTGACTGTCTCTTAATCTACTAACAGCATCGTACTCATATAAGCCTTGCTGTGCCTTTGTTGTCGACTTTATGCTCCATTCAATTATTTCTAGCTTTAAACTACTGGCAATCTGTCTTGCTAACTCTGTCTTACCAGTACCTGGTTCTCCTTTCACCAATAATGGTTTCTCCAAAGCAATTGAGGCATTTACAGCAACAGTTAAGTCAATTGTTGAAATATAATTTTTACTTCCAGAGAATTCCATTAAATATATTCCTTTTTAAATTTTTTAGATTTTTACTTATTTACAAAAGAATTTTAAAAAAAATAATGTTTCTGAATTATTAATGAGTAAAAAGCAAAAAATCAATTTGCAAAATTAAATTTTACATTAAAATACAACTTAAAAAAATAATAATAGAAAAAAAAATTTGATGTATTATCTTAAATAAATAACCAAAAGGATAAATTATGAAAAAAATTATTTTATGCCTAGCTGCAGCTTTCGTCATTTCTTCTAGTGCTGAAGCTTGCCCTTATCAAAAAATGGCTGAAGTTGATTCAAAGTTATTTTCCAACAAAAGTTCAATAAATACAGAAACTTTTGCACAGATATCTAATCTCAGAACTCAAGGAGCTGAAAAGTTAGAAATCGGTGAGCTTGAAAACGCTGAAGAAATCTTTGATAGAGCTCTGGCACTACTAAACAACTAATCTATAGTAATAAAGAGAATGAAGTTTCATTCTCTTTATTATCCCATTCATCCTTCCAAACCAAAAACTAACACAATCATCTTTTTAAGACTTCTCAACATTAACGGATTATGAACAAGCTTATCAGAGTTGATTAAGATAAAACTAGTAAATTGTTCTCAATTATTAATATTAACATAAAGGAGAATACAATGGCTTGGACAAAACCAACTATTTCTGAAATCTCAGTAGGACTTGAAATCAACTCTTACGCTTGCGCTGAAAAGTAAATAAGTAGAGATTTTCATGTATTTAATTAGCCTGACTTAATTTAGTCAGGCTTTTTTTTTATATTTTATTTGACTTTAAACCATCATCAAATTTCAATTGAAAGAGATTCTTTAACTCAATCATTTCTGGCATAAACTCATCATCTAGAATTTTGCACTTCAAAACTCTATTTTCATTATTTATTTCGTGACTTAGTTCAAGATCTTTTCTTCTCAAAGTAAATTCTTCAAAAGAAATATCGCCATACCAAATAAACTTTATTTTGAATTTTACAGATTTCTCAGAAATTTTATAAGGAGTAAGTTTTGAAATAATTTTAAGAGATTTATTCTTACTTTTGAAACTTACTACTCTAATTGAATTGTCTGATTCGAAATATAATCCACGAAATGATTCATAATTATTATTGACCGAATCTTCCTCAGAAAAACATGATAAGCCTTTACCAACTGGTTTACTTTGAAGTTCAAAAAGGACTAAAAAGTTTAAAAACGTGATAAAAAATATTTTTATGATGTTTAGCATAAGATATATTATATAAATAACTGTTTTTATTGAGGTTTGTCTTGAACTTCACTAATTAAATCGTTTGAATTACACCATATTTTATTTACTTCAGTTGATACTTTATGAAAATTTACTATTTCATCAAAAATTATATTACTATTTTCATTTTTAATCCATGAATCAATTTGATTTTCTTTTAAAAAAAATGGTTGCCTTCTATGCACTTTAGAAAGGTATTGAAAACTATCCATAGTAACAACAACACAACCTATATTATTGCATAAACCTGCAAAATACAAAAAACTGTTTGGAACATAATGATAATATGGAGTCTTAAATTTTCCGCTTCTTTTCCACTCGTAATAACCGTCACTAATAAAAACGCATCTATTTAAATTGGCAAAAGACTTTTTTACTTCTATTGTTTCTGATCTTGCGTTAATGATTAACGAATTTTTCCATTCAGCTCTAATTCCCCATTTTAGTTTATTAATATTAATGTTTTGATCAATCACAAATACTTCTTGATTAGGCGAAATGTTATAATTTGGACTTATATTTATATTATATTTATTTTTAAATTTATCTTTTGAATAAAGTACGTATCTGCCACACATGATTTTTATGTTTCTATCTTTTTTTAGATTTCCAAGTTCCACCATATTGATAAAACAAATTATTTAACTTTGATTCTTCTAAACAGTTTTTGCAAAGAAATACCCAATTACCTCTTTCGTCATATTTGCATCGAAATAATTCAGAAAACAATTTCTCACACTTAAAACAACTTCTTTCTTCTCTTATTCTCATGCTACGACAACTGACTGTAACAGTCATCACAAATACAAGTATCTAAATTAAAATAATTTAACCTTAAAGCATCACAGGGTAATGGCGCATCACATTTTTTACAAACCTTTAACTCTATATCGTCTTCATTTGTCATAATTTATATCTACATTCTATGATAATTTCATTAATATATTCATCTAATTTACTATTGAAATTTGTAATAGTTTTTATTTTTAAAGATTTTTTATAACAATTATTTCTGACAAAAGTCAAAATTTCTGACTTATATCGATGAGGGACATACTCTTTTATCTCTTTGTTTAAAGAAAATTTTAGATTATTTTGTTTTGATTTGAATTTAATATAACCAAAAAGCAACTGTTTATCATCGCAATTTAGGATTTGTTTTCTGTTATCTAAAATATTACTAATGACACAAAAATCCTTAGCTAACAAACTAAAACCAAAAAAATATATAAAAATTATTAACTTTTTCATTTTCTTTTTTACAAATTGCTATTATTTTAATGTCACCACCTTGTAATAGTAAATTTTATATTGAAGCAAAAGCAAGGTGGCTTTCAAATTAAAAATATTAAAGATTGTTTTTTTAAATATTAAAACTATCTAAATTAATAGAACTTGGTTATAATATAATTAATAAATTGCGTTGACTCCTACAATAATATCTCTCATTTAGAATATCATTTAGATTCAATCAAATTTATTTAATGCTCTTAGACGTTTTATGATCTAAGTTCTTATTTTAATAAGGAGAAAAATGATAAAAGGTAAAGTTAAATGGTTTAATTTTAAAAAAGGTTATGGATTTATCCAGCCTGAAGATGGATCAAAAGATGTTTTTGTTCATAAAACGGCCTTAAAAAGCTCAGGTATTGATAATTTAGAAGAGGGCCAAGATATAACATTCGAAATTGCTGAAGAAAATGGAAAAAATTCAGCTGTTAATCTTAAGATTTAAATCAATCTTAACTCAACTAGGTTTATTTTTCCTCCAACTCGTGCAGATCATAATCTATGTGATCCAGTTTAGAGTTTATAACTTCCAACTGTTCATTGATTGTTAAAAGTTTTTGTTTACCTTCATGTAAAATAGTGAAAGAAATATCAATACAATCACAATTAATGCTAGTCCACAATTAACTGTTTTCATATAAAATATCTATTCAATAAAGTATTTATTAATAAATAAACTACAAAAATAAAAAATAAGATTATCTTAAATAATAAATTTTATTTCTACCACAATTATACCATATTAATTTGCAAGGAGTTCAATATTATTGGTAAATAGGCTTGGGTTTTTCTCTCTATACGCGAAATCTTTTTTTACATATTCGTTTTGGTTAACAAAAATATCAATTAATTTTTTTTTGGCAAAATTCGATGATTCAATTTTTTCACAACTGTAAAAATCTGTAATCCAGTGTTTTACTCCAATTTTTAGTGTTTTATTATCAAAATATACTTTATAACTTGAATTTGTTTTAGATTTTAGGTTTATATCAGCACTGCTTGCATCATCCAAATAATCTGTATTAAGTAATTCATATTCATCATTTTTATTTTTTTTCCATAACTGATATTTTCTCACGCCCCTTTCCAAGGATATTTCTCCTATGTTTGGCCATAATGTTCCTACAACATTTCTGTTGTTAAAAACTAATATATTCTTAAATGCACTGCTATTTAAAACCATTCCATAAGGATACTGCTCAAAACCAGTACTCCAGGATTTATTAACATAATTACATTTATGTATTTCATTTTTATAAAAACCCTTTAGAAGCTTATTGAAAACTTCTCGAGAACTAAACTCAGAGGCTTTTAAATTTCCTGAAAATAACAGTAATAAAATTGTAAACCTTACGAAAATCATATTAGTTTTTTAATATTAAATAAAAAAAACACAAGATAAAATTTACAAGTGTATTAAACATTATTTTTTTTTTCTTCTAAATCTTCAAGATGTGTTCTAAGAGCATGACTACTTAAATTAATTTCGATAAGAAAAATAAACAATGCAGTTGAAAAAAGTAATAAGGCCATAGCAAACAAATAAGGTGTTATTATGCTCCCAATCATTCCAAATAGAATTGTCAGAAGGTTAATAATAAAAGCTATTCCTGAGAATAATTGCATATATTTTACATATTTAAGTCTCAAACTTAAAATTTTAATTTGAACCAGATATTTAGGTGCTGATTTACTTTGTTGTTTTCGTTTGTCAATTAAATCCTTATGCATTTGTCTAATTAACTTGCTAATTGCTATCCATCTGTTTCCAAAGGTAAGCATCATCAAAGGGATAGCTGGAAATAAAAATGCTGCATAAGTCAGATTAAAGCTTTTCATTTAAATCTTATTATCCTCAATAAGTTTTTCTATATCAAATCCCTCTTTAAAGGAATTAAAATCGTCGTAAGCCTCGCAATTACCTCTAAATGAAGAAAATTTTTGATACTTTAAATCTTTTCTATTAATTTTAATTTCATTAATGAAAATTGAATTTTCATTTGTGTAATATTTTCCCACATCTTTTTTTACAACCTCCAGCCCTTTATCTCCTCCAGCGATTTTATATTCAAAAGCTCTATCACTTTCAAAGAAATATCCCACAGTATCTCCATATACATCACAAATTATTCCTTTCCCATCAATTTCACCCGCATAAACAGGTATAAAAAAAAGAAATATCAAGAAAAACAAAATCATGATTTATAGAATATAGTTCTCTTGTGGATATTCAACACCTCTATGAACTCTTTTAAAAATATAAAGCTAAAACATGTATATTTTAAACTATCGATTTATGAAATTCATTAATATTCATTAGTTGTTGTAACTGGCTTAAATATTTGTATAATAAAATTACCATCCACATGGTTTAAAAGTGGCGCATAGTACATGCGTCAAAAGTACATGCTAATTAACTTTAAAGGAGTTAACAGTATGTTATTAACCACTAATATAATAAAGTTTAATAACTTCTTTGTAAAAATACCCAAAGAAACTAATAGGGTTTGGGACGCATCTGAAAACAGATGGGGATATAAATTTTCAAAGAGGTAAAACTTTCTTTTTTTTAAATGCGTAGGAAAATTTCAAGTCCTACGTATTTAAATTTTAATTTCAATAATGTCTTAATTATTATAATCTAAATATTGTGAAAAATTTTTTTTTTATATGTTTGCTTTTTCTTATAGTAAGTTGCGCTAAAAATTTTGATAAATCAAATATCTTAGAAGTTTCTCCTCCTCCTACAGCTAAAATAGAGGGAAAACACGCGATCTTTATTTCTAATGAGAATTTTAACCAAATTAATCGAATTGAATCTGAAAACTGCGAATCCTGGGCACTAAAATTAAACTTTGAGGAACCAATCAAGAAATCAATTGAAGCTTTAGTTTATAAAATGTTCAAAGATTTTGAAATAGTTGACCAAAAATTAGAAAAAGAAAAAATAGAAGAAAGTGGTTTTGTTTCTCAAATTTCTTTCTCCGATTTTATAGGAAACTCAAAATTTAAAACAGTCAGGAATACTGGGATGTACCAAATTTCATTAGATACCAAAATTGAGGTCTCAAATTCCTCAAAAAGTATCACAAATGATATTTCTTCGAGTATGAATTGGGAAAAAAATATTTTTCTTAATTGTAATTTACAGAATGGTGCAGTTAAATCTGGACAAAAAGCGCTTGAAAATCTTATTGAAAGAATCTACGAAACTACTTATGAATCAATATTTCAAATAAAAAGATAATCTCAAATGATGAAAAAAAGGAAATTTCTGCTGTTTTCTTTTATCACTATTCTTTTTTTCTTTTTTAAAATAAAGTTTTTTAATAGTCTATTTGCAAATTTTAAAAAACGTAATCACACAGCAGTTTTAACACACGATATTGTACTAAATCATTTAATCTCAATTGATCACCCAGAGAAATCCGAGAGAATTATAGAATTAATAAAATTACTTGAAAAAAAAAAATTAGGAATTTTGATTCGTGAAATCAATCTTGAAACAAAAGAAAAAAATTGGATAAAGACTATCCATTCAAATTATCATGTTAAGTCTTTAAAGAGTAAGTATCCAATTGGTGAGAAATCTTCATTAACAGCAGTTAAAGGCTGTTTACAAGGTATAGATGAAATTATGAAAAACAGGCTTAAAAATATTTTTTGTGCAGTGCGTCCACCTGGACATCATGCCCTAAATACTGGTAAACATGAAGGATTTTGTTTTTATAACCATGTCGCAATATCAGCTAAATATATACAAAATAAATATAAATTAAATAAAGTACTTATCATTGATTGGGACTATCATCATGGGAATTCAACAGAATTATTCTTTTATAATGATCCTTCAGTTCTTTTCTTTTCAACTCATGATGCAAACGCCTACCCAAGAACTGGATCACCTGACAGAACAGGAAGTGGTAAAGGTAAAGGATATAATGTTAATATTCACCTTCCTTGCGGTACAACTGATAAAAAAATTATAAGTACTTATGAAAATAAATTAGTAAAAAAAGCAAATATTTTTAAACCTGATTTTATTTTAATATCTGCTGGATTTGATAGTAGAAAGGATGATCCTCTTGGTTGCTTTGACGTTTCAGATAAAGGATTTAAAACACTGACAACAATTGCGCTCCAAATAGCCGAAAAGCACTGTAATGGAAGAATTCTGTCAATTTTAGAGGGAGGTTACAATGTTGTAGGTAATGCAAAAGCAGCTGTAACACACATTGAAACTTTAAATAATTTTTATAAAAACATTTAAAAAAATTTCCAATGCTGATATTACTCTTCAGAACAATAAATTTATAATCTTTTAAACATTTATTTATAACATGGGGAAATTAGATTTAATTCAATACAAAAGGGCATTAGACTTTTCGTTTAACTTTTACAGGAACAAATATAGAAAGGGAATAAAGTTTCCGTATTTTAATTATCTA
The DNA here is from genome assembly GCA_902569095.1 of uncultured Alphaproteobacteria bacterium. Taxonomy (GTDB): domain Bacteria; phylum Pseudomonadota; class Alphaproteobacteria; order Methylaequorales; family Methylaequoraceae; genus Methylaequor. The sequence continues at coordinate 45,191 of CACFSX010000002.1, read as the reverse complement.
TCATCAGTTAGTAATTTAATAATAGAAAACAACGGAAACACTGATGAAGCAATTGCAGCTTTAATTCACGATTATTTCGAGTTAGAAGATATAACAAAAAAATCAAATTTTATAAAAAAAAAATTCGGTGTAAAAGTTTTTAATATTGTAAAACAATGTTCTGATTTTAAAGACTCAAATGATCAATGGCTTCTAAACAAAAAAGAATATTTAGAAACAATTCAAAAAAAATCACAATCTTCTCTTTTTGTAATTTTATGCGATAAACTTCACAGTGTAAGCTGCATGATAAATGATCATAATAAAATTGGAAAAAAATTATGGAAAAATCATTTTCAATCAACTAGTGATATTTTGTGGTATTACAAAACACTATGTAATAAATTAAAAAAATCTTTAAAGAATCACAAAACACTTAAAGATAGATTCCAGAGAAACGTCAATGAATTAGAATATAAAATCAAACATTAAAACATATAAATATTTTGTTAAAATGATTTTTTTCCTTTTAAGACTTTTACTTTGCACTATTGGTACCTCTTTTCTCCTAATCTTTTTATCATCTTTTGTATTTTTAATTAAATTAATTTATTTTTCAGACACACAACTAATTCCGCATTTATTTTACAACTATGAAAAGTGCGGCGAAGATTTTGCACTAACTAACAAAGATCTTTGTGAAAAAATTGCAACTTCTTACTGGATAATTGTGATTTTAATAGCATCACTTGTAATTTCATTTATAACATTATTTCCTGTTTTTATAATGAAAAAAAATAATGAAAAACATTCTTCAAAATCAAAAAAAAAAATTGATTGAAAAATCTACTCATTGCTGAGCATCAAAATTATATTAAACCCTTTTTCATATTCACTACAAATGGTCCAAAGGAATTATTAGATTTTAAAATTACAATGCAAACATGATTAGATTACATTTAAGAAAATCGTTAGTATTTTATAATAAAATTTAAAAAAATAAAAATTCCAATCTTTATTTTCTTTATGTATAAATAGATTTTATTGGGCCCCGTAGCTCAGCTGGATAGAGCAACTGCCTTCTAAGCAGTAGGTCGTACGTTCGAATCGTACCGGGGTCGCCAAATAAGATTAAGATGATTAGAATTTTTTTAATTATAATTTTTTTTCTAAATAAATCTGCGATATGCCAAGATTTTAAACTTGTCTGCTCAGAAATAAACTCTTCTCCATATATAGGACTAAGCAAAGACTTTTCCAAGATTGTAAACTTTGAAGATAGAACAATAGTCAATTATTCTGGAGGATTTTTTGATAATGTAGTTTTATTTAGTAGGAACGAAATAGTCTTGTATAACGATGTATTTAACTCTAGAAGTACCTTTAATATTGCTACAAATAAATGGATAACTTACAAAGACCAGTATATTAAACGTTATAACTGCATTAAAGTTAAAAGGCGCTTTTAAAAAAGCGCCTTTTACAATTATATTGGGGAGGAAGTAATTATAAATATATCAAATATTAATAATTTTGAAAATTTATTTTTAAAATACAGTTTATTGATTATATGAATATCTATTTTTTGGCATTTACTATTGCTTTAATAGATACTTACCTTTCATATAAATATTTTTTGAAGTTTAGAAGAAATAGGTTTACTACAGTTATTATATGTTTTCTCATATCATTTTATCTATTATTAGTTTTGTTTAGATTTCTTTTTAATTGATAGTCGGCAAGACTATCTTTTTTTCTATCAGTGATTCAAACTCTTTATTAAGTATACTTAGCTCTTCAGGTTTCAGGGAAATTGCAATTTGTTGAATAAAATACTCACTCTCTTGAATTCCATGCATCTTTGATTTCAAAAAAAATTTATAAGCCATTTTTAAATCTTTAACAGTACCAGTTCCTGTGAAATACATATTAGCTAAATTATACATCGCTCTTGGATGACCAAAGTCTGATGCTGTTTTGTACAATTCAAATGCTTTGAAAACATCCTTGTTCACATTCTCACCATTATAATACATCCAACCTAAATTGTATAAGGCATATTTGTTTGATAATTGCGAAGCGGATTCATAGTAATATAATGCTCTAGTTTTATCAGTTTGTATTCCGAAACCATTGTCATAAATTAAAGCTATATTAAACATGGCATCACTTCTCTTTTCATGATTCTCGTCTTCAGCTACTTTTTTAAAGTGAATGATTGATTGTTCTATCATTTTTTTATTAAAAAGTTCTAGAGCTTTAAAATAATCGTTAGCACTAACTGAAAGTCCAATCATCATAATGAAAATTGCAATAAAATAGTTTTTAAACATAATTTTCTCCCTTAGAGGTCAATATTAATGCTTTCCAAAAACCAAATGGTCGGGGAGACAGGATTTGAACCTGCGACCCTCTGTTCCCAAAACAGATGCGCTACCAGGCTGCGCTACTCCCCGATAATCTGCTTATAATATATGAACAGGCGAAATAAAAGCGAAAAATTTAAATTTTTCTTTTAGATGTTGTTGTTATTCAGAACTTACTTTAATATTAGTTAATTTGAGGAAATGGAAATTTAGAAGTGAATCCCAAACTAAACTTGGCTATCTTAGCATTAATCTTATTTCCTTTTTTTTCAATTTCTGAGGAACTTTCTAATGTTTTAAAAGACGCATATAATTTTTATCCAGACATAGAAAAGAGCAAAACAGAACTAAAAATTTCGGAGAAAGACTTAACAATTTCAAAAACTGATTTTCTACCATCCCTTGATTTTTCCGCTTCACAAGGAAGAACAATTTCAAAAAGCAACCCTGATACGTCTCGAATAAACGACAGTGCTTTCAATCCAACATCTTTCGACGTAGATTTGTCACAACCCTTAGGTTACACAAAAGCGATAAATTTTAAGCAAGCTAAAAATAACTTGAGCATTGCAAAATTAACCTTTTATGCCACAGTCCAAGATGTTTTATTTAAAGCAAGTAAGGCTTATTATACTGTATTAAGGGATCATTTTCTTTTAGATGTTTCAAGAAGGAACGAAGAAACTCTTAAAAAAAAACTTAATGCTGCGGAAAAGCGATTTGAATTTAAAGATGTTACTAAAACCGATGTTTTTCAGGCTAAAGCCAGATTAGCGGGTGCTATGTCGAAAAGAATAGAGGCTGAAAATAATTTAGAAATCTCAATTTCTGATTTTAAAACAATTGTCGGTAGAGCGCCAGACATTAAATGGCTGGAATCTAAAAATGCCCAAATTGTCTCTGCTAATCCAAAAGATTGGTCAAAATTTGGTGAAATACCAAAACTTCCTAAATCTTTGAAAGATTCAATTAAAACAGGTTTAGAAAAGAATCCAGATTATAGAAAGTTAAAATTACAACTCATGAACTCGAAATTGGATGTAAGAAAAAATAATTTAAACTTTGCGCCGGAATTTTCCCTATCTGGTTCAGTAGGAAAATCATTAGATCCCTCAAGAACAGTTGAAAGAACAGACTCATATTCGGTAACTGCCAATGTAACAGTTCCGCTGTTTAATAAAGGACATAATATCTTAAATTTAGAAAAATCCAAAGATTCTGCTCTCACTATCATTAAATCTATTGAAACCAAAAAACTTAATTTAGAATTTCAAATTAATTCGGCATGGAAGAAAATTGAAAGTTCAAAATCAAGTATTGATTCTCTTGAAGTTTCGGTTGAATCAAATTTAATGGCTGTTGAGGGAGTAACTAAAGAAGCAAGTGTTGGGACTAGAACTACTTTAGAAATACTTGACGCACAAAAAGAACTAACTGATGCAGAATCAAACCTAGTGAATGCACAATTCCAGCTTATTATTTCGTCTTTCGAACTATTGAAATTATGTGGAATACTTAATTTTAAAATACTGGAAATGTAAAATTAAATAAAGCTTGATTTAAATATGAAAATTCAATATTATAGTAGAAGACTGTATCGACTTATTAAAAGTATTAACACAACCTAATCTAAAACTTAATAAAGGAATTTATTATGGCAGACTTTACTAACCTGCCTCCTGAACTTATGGATCTCGGCGATGCTGCAGGTACTGCTGCTTTCGACGCGATGCAAGGCGGAGGTAGCTTCGACGAATGTATGACTGCAGCTATGGACGTTATGACGGAAGGTGGAATGCCACCTGAAATTATGGCCAATATGGCTGATACCGCTCAAGGTGCATATAACGATTTTATGGCTGAAAATCCTGGTGCAAGTGCAGCAGAAGCTTTTGATGCTGTTTCTGATGTTATGGATACTCATTTAGATGGATGTCCTGACGGGCCATGTTCCGATTTTGGTCCGGATATGCCTCCTGTTCCTGACATGGGACCAGGTGCTGATGCTCCTCCACCTCCGCCTCCAGGTGATTTGCCAGGCGCTCCAGGGGATATGGCAGGACCAGATGGACCTCCTCCAGGTGAAGGTGGACCTCCTCCAGGTGATATGGCAGGGCCAGGACCAGATGGACCTCCTCCAGGTGATATGGGTCCAGGACCAGATGGACCTCCTCCAGGTGATATGGGTCCAGGCGCAATGGGACCAGATGGACCACCCCCAGGTGATATGGGTCCAGGACCAGATGGACCACCCCCAGGCGATATGGGTCCAGGCGCAATGGGACCAGATGGACCACCCCCAGGCGATATGGCAGGTGGACCAGAATTCGGACCAGCAACTCCTCCTCCTGATATGGGACCAGAAACAATGGGACCCGATGGACCTCCTCCAGGCATGGATATGGACGGAGACGGAATGCCTCCGCCACCTCCAGGTGGTGAAGGACCGGATCCATTATTTGGTGAAGGTGGACCAGCTGGTGGACCGCCACCAGGTGATATGCCTCCAGGTGATCCGATGGGTGAACCAGGACCGATGGATGGTGGACCTGGAGCTCCAGGCGATATGCCTCCTCCAGACGGAATGGGTGATATGCATACACACATGGACGATGCAGGAGCACATCAAGGTCCAGAAGGACCTCCTCCAGGAGATCCTGGGCCAATGCCTGGTGATATGCCAGCCGATATGCCACCGCCACCAGATGATCCAAATGATGGTGGTGAAGTAGTTTAAATAAACAAAGCCACTTCAAAATTAAAAACCCTCTTAATCGTATTAAATTAAGGGGGTTTTTTTTTTGATTAAAATAAAAAATTCTATATTATAATAATAATGGAAGCGATGAGAGGTTCACAAAAGTCAATTATTTTAGTTGCGAGACAACTTGGAATTCACATTGGCCCAAACGATATCCCGGAAAGATTTCAAGTTGAAGAAAGAGAGCTTAAACCCTCTGAAATGTGTGAATTAGCCCAGTCCTTTGATTTAAAGGCAAAAGCAACCAAAATAAGCGAGAACGAGCTAATAAAACTCTTATCTAAAAAACAACAAATTCTGAGACTCAAAAATGGAAGATACATTATAGCTTTAAGAGTTATTCAAGGCGAAAAAGATGATGACAAGTCAGTATTATGCCTTGATACTGGTGTGACTAGTCCCAAACCTCAACAAATTAATTTCAAAGAATTAAAAAAAGGCTGGGATGGGGAAGTAATCCTTCTTAAAGCCAAGCTCAAAAAATTTGAAGAAGACAGTGAATTAAAAATTGGGTGGTTAATAGGTGAGTCTTTTAGAAACAAATCTGTTATGTTTCAGGTTGTAATAGTTGCTTTGATTTTAAATATTTTTGCAGTTATACCAGCTGTTTTTATGATGTTGGTTTTGGATAAGGTTGTTAACTATGAAGCTTACTCAACTTTATATGTTATAACCTCAGGAGTAGTCGTTGCTTATGTATTTAATGGTATCTTGGGTTATTTAAAGTCATATCTTCTCGATTTTTTCTCACAAAAAGTTGAGGCAAAACTGTCAGTTAAAGTCTTTGAAAAGTTAATTGCTCTTCCAATGCAAAGATTTCATAAGGAATCAGCAACTTTTTTAAGATTCACCGGACAAATATCGCAGATTAAAACCCTTCTAACCCAAAAAGTTTTCTCAACAGCACTAGACTCAATTAGTTTACTTGTTTTTGTTCCTATTTTATTTTTTTATAGTCCGTTACTTTTTATTGTTGTTTTTTCATTCAGTATATTGGGAGCACTAGCATCAATGTTTTACTCAAAAAAACAAAGAGATTCTCTGGCTGGTTTAAGTAAAGCTGAATCAAAAAGACAAGAATTTATTTCTGTGGCTGTAAATGGAATTGAGAATGTGAAAGGGCTAGCACTTGAACCGAATTTGAAAGATCAATGGAGAGACTTGGAAGCAAATTATATTATTGCAAATGAAGAAATGCAAAAAAAATCAGCAGTTTTAAATAATATTTCATCAACTATAAATCAGCTAATGACTGCTATGGTAATTTTTGTTGGCGTACATCTAGTATTTTCTGGATCTCTTTCAGCTGGTATTTTAGTAGGTTTTAATATGCTTGCATCTAGAGTTTCAAAGCCAATAATTGATCTAGTAACGCTTAAAACAGAAATAACAAAATTAGTTCAATCTCTTCAGATTATATCAGGAATAGTGGATGCAAACTCCGAAACAACTGTTAGAGGGCAAAAACCTCAACTAATGGGACAAGTAAGTTTTAAAAATGTTGAATTTGGTTACGACGATAATACAAAAGTATTAAATGACATCGATATTGAAATTAACCCAAGACAGATAATTGGCATTACCGGTAAAAGTGGCTGCGGGAAAAGTACTATCGCAAAACTAATTCAGGGTCTATATAGACCTCAGGCTGGTATAGTGGCTCTGGATAATATAGATCTACGTTTACTCGACCTTAGTCATGTAAGATCGCAGGTTTCATTAGTTGGAACGGATAGTTATTTTTTTCCTGGAACAATAAGAGAAACAATAGCGAGTGCAATGCCAAATTCCTCTATGGACAGAATAACGTGGGCAGCAAAAAAAGTTTTCGCACATGAAGAAATTGAGTCCTATCCTGACGGATATGAGACGTTCTTAGAAGAAAATGCTACAAACCTTGCAACTGGCTTAAGACAAAAACTAGCAATAGCCAGAGCGCTCATAAGAAACCCTCGTATTATGATACTTGATGACGCGTTCACAGGTTTTGACGTTGACAGTGAAATAAAATTATACGATGCACTATCAGATATTGCTCTTGGTAGAACGGTAATTATAGTGTCAAACAGAGTCTGGCACCTTCGACTGTGTAATAAAATCTTTGTGCTTGAAAAAGGAAAAATATCTCAACAAGGTTCTTTTGAAGAACTGAGACAAGCTTCAGGATATTTTAGTCAAACGTATAATAAGCAAATGTCTATTTTAGGTGTTGAGAACAAAATTAAATCTTTAAAGAAGGCCGGGTAATTTAAAATGGCTGAAAAAAAAAATATTCAACCTGCTGTTAGAAATCTAGCTGCTGGTGATGTACTCTTTAGAGAAGGTGAAGTTGGTGACTATGCCTATCAAATAGTGAAAGGGAAAATAGAGGTATGCAAATTCAACGGTGACGAATACGTAACCTTGTCAATACTAGAAAAAGGTGCGTTGTTCGGCGAAATGGCATTAATTGACAAACAACCAAGAAGTGCGATGGCAAGAGCGACAGTTGAGACAACAGTAAAAGAAATTGATCAAAATGCTTTATTAGGTTATCTCAAAAACTCTCCACAAACAGCTTTTAATATGATGCAACAACTTGCAAGCTATGCTAGAAACGCAAACGAAAAATTATCTGTGGATGCTTTTGAATCTGGAAATGAAAATGAGAATAACAAAGATCAAGAAGAAGTTTTAACTGAGGAAGAAAAAGAAAATAGATCAAAAAAAAAAATGATGAGTGAGTTATTAGATGAATTTGATGACGACATTGATAGAATTAAGACAAAGCAGGTACCACGTTCAGTAAAAATGTCAGTTTATTCATTTGGTTTCCTAGTTTTATTTTTAATTACTTGGGGCACTATTTCTGAAATTGATACTACAATTTCTGCTTCTGGAAAGATTACCACCGTTGTTCCGAATGTAGAGGTGCAATCAAACTATAATTCTGTTGTCAAAGAAATACTTGTAAAAAAAGGTGAGAGTGTGAGTCAAGGAGACCCTCTCGTAACTTTCGATGCTACACTTCAAAGAGCCGATAAAATGAAACTTGATTATCAGCTTTCAGTTGTAAATTCAAAAATTGATAGACTAAAAAAACAGTCATTGTTAAGGAATAATGTTTCGGTTGCAAATCCAAATGATGAAAGGCAAAGCAGAATATTCAAAGATAAAAAAGACCAATATTTAGCAAAGATTGCTTCATTAGATCAACAAATAGGTTCCACAGAAGATGATTTAAAGTTTATCAAGGAACAACTTGACATACAAAAACAGCTAGAAGATTCAAAGTTGGAGTTATTTGAACTTGATCTTGTGGCTGAGTCACAAGTTTTAGCTGAAAAAAACAAAAGATTGTCTTTAGAAAAAGAATTCACAAAAACTAGCAATAAACTTAGCGAATTAAAATCTAATAGAAAAGAGTATAACAGCCAATTTTTTGGTGGAATAAACGATGAGCTTGTTGGATTGGAGGATCAAAGAATGTCGCTACAAGAAGATGTAAAAAAACTTGAGAGACAACAAACTGATGTCGTCGTGAGAGCGCCGTCTGACGGAATGATTCTAGATCTGCATTCTTTATATCCTGGAGCAGTGATAACACAAGGTAAAAGTGTTGTTACATTGGTACCAACTGGTGTGGAGTTATTAACTGTTTTTGATGTGGATCCTTCTGATATTAGCAAACTAATTCCTGATACATCTGTTAAAATTCAACTTAATGCTCTTCCAGCACAAAAACATGGCGAATTAAAAGGAAAGCTTATTTATGTTTCTGCTGACACAATTGATAAAGACGTAGATGGAAAACCTGGAAATTTTTACAGGGCTAGAGCTCAGATAACAGAAAATGAGTTAAAAGATATTCCTCCAGGATTTAATTTAATGCCAGGAATGAAAGTTTCAGGAAAGTTTAGAGTTGGGCAAAGAAGATTAATTACATATTTTATTTACCCACTTATAAGGACTCTTGGTAATAGTTTTGCTGAGCCATGATTAAATTAAAGCTAAGTTTTAGACTAATTGTTACAATTGCTTCCGTTTTAATGGCTATTCTTTTTGGTTTGATTCGCATAGCTGATCCTGAAATTGTAGAAGTTCTAAGACTAAAGTATTTCGATGTTCTTCAAAAAAAATTCCCAAGGTCTACGGATGGTCAAACTTATTCAGTAATAGTAGATATTGATGAAAAGTCTCTCAGAGAAATTGGTCAATGGCCGTGGCCAAGAACTGTTCTTGCTGATCTGTTTAAAAAATCTAAAGAATCAGGTATGCTTGTTTTAGGCCTTGATGTTCTATTTGCAGAAAAAGACAGAACTTCGCCTGATTTAATTTCTCAAGATTTAGAAAAAAGAAACCCAAATATTGCCAAACTACTAAGTAAACTTCCTTCTAATGAGTTCTTAGCTATGGAAGTAATGCAAAACTTTCCTGTAGTAATTGGTCACTCTGGTTTAGACATTGAAGGTGACGCGAAAAGAAATGATATTAACGAATCATCGGTAAAAGTTTTTGTTGGAAAAGGGAAAAATCCCAAAGAATGGTTGATCTCTTATCCAGGACTACTCGCAAATGTATCAGAGTTTGAAAAAGCTGCCTCTGGGTCTGGCACTGTTTCAGTAGCAGAAGAACCAGATGGTATTATTAGAAGAGTTCCTTTAATATCAAATGTTGCAGGTAAGATCAGACCAACTCTTGGTCTAGATATGATTAGAGTTGCGTTTCAAGGCAATAGTATTGCCACGAGAACGGGTTTAACAGGAATTCAAGAAATTATAGTCCAAACACAAGCGATTGGAAATGCAGCAATTCCAACTGACGAGAACGGTAGAGTATGGATTTATTATGGTGATTCAGACGCCGGTAAAGTCAAGGAAGGTACTTCAAGATATTATGTAAGTGCAGTGGATATAATAAAAGGTAGAATTGGAAAAGACAGACTACAGGGAAAACTCGGTATATTGGGTACATCAGCTACTGGATTAAAGGATATTCGACCAACACCAGTAGATGAAAGAATGCCTGGTGTCGAAATTCATGCAAATCTTATTGATACAGTCATCTCGGCAATTCTTTATTATACTTCTACAAAAAATTCTGAAAAAGTATATAAAGATTCATTAAAAAAAGGTCTTAATGAGGAAGAAGCGATAATTGAAAAAAACAAAGTAAAAATTTCAGGATCACCTTTCTTAAAATCTGGCGCAAATATGAAGTTTTATGAAGCACTTTTTGCAATTTTGCTTGCTTTCTTTATTACAGTATCTGCATTAAAGTTTGGTCCAGTTGTAAACATATCACTACTAATTACTATTATAAGCTCTGCATTCTACCTAAGTGTAAGATTATTTCTTGACCATAAAACTTTGTTTGATCCAACTTTTGCAGGTGCAACTACTTTTGTGATTTACTTCAGTAACACCTTTGCAAACTACTTGAGAGATGCCAATGAAAAAAAACAAATAAGGGGTGCATTTTCTCAATATCTATCCCCTGCTTTGGTAGAACAATTGGCTGAAGATCCTGACAAATTAGTTTTGGGAGGAGAAACAAAAAAAATGACATTTCTTTTTTGTGATGTAAGAGGGTTTACAACTATTTCGGAGGCTTTTAAATCAGATCCTCAGGGTCTAACAAAACTTATAAATAGATTTTTAACTCCTCTTACGAATGAAATAATAAATAAAAATGGAACAATAGATAAATATATGGGTGATTGTATTATGGCTTTTTGGAATGCACCTATAGATGTTGATAAACATGAGCAAGTTTCTTGTGAAGCAGCATTAAGCATGCACAAAGCACTTAAGGAACTTAACGATATAAGAGAACAAGAAGCAAAGTCAGAAAATAAAGATTTTTTGGAATTAAAAATTGGAATTGGACTAAATACTGGAGGTTGTGTTGTTGGGAATATGGGATCAGATCAAAGATTTGACTATTCAGTCCTGGGAGACGCAGTCAATTTAGCATCACGTCTTGAAGGTCAATCAAAAGGTTATGGAGTTAAAACAGTTATTGGACAAGAAACAAACGATGCTGTTAAAGATACTTTTGCTACACTCCAACTGGATATGCTAGCAGTAAAAGGAAAAAAAGAAGCAGTTTCGATTTTTTGCTTACTTGGTGATCCAAACTTTAAAAATAGTGACGAATTTAAGAATCTTGAAAGAAAGCACAATAGCATATTAGATAACTATTTTAATCAAAATTGGAAAGAAGCAGTTGAGGAAATGACTGAGGCAAAAACACTTTGTAAAAATTTAATGAAAGATTATTATGAAATGATGACAGAAAGAATAGATGAATATAAAAAATTTCCTCCTCCGAAAGATTGGGATGGTGTTTTTGTTGCAACTTCTAAATAAAAATTAGGTTAAGATGGGTTTAAAAAAGATAAGAATTCTTCCAGATCAATATATTGTACGAGAGGGAGACGTTGGGGAAACAGCTTTTCTAGTTATCTCAGGTGGACTAGTTGCTGAAGTTGACGGAAAAAAGATAGGAAAAATTGAAACTGGTGAGATATTCGGAGAATTGTCTTTAATTCTCAATGAAAATAGAACGGCAAGTGTAAAAGCCATTGTGCCAAGTGAGATTGTCGAAATAAAAAGAAAGGCGTTGGAAGCTATTTTATTATCGTCTAATATTGATCTCCACAAAGTTATAAACGAAATGTCAAGAGAATTAGGAAAATCTGACAATCAAAAGCTCCCAATTACCAAAGCTGATCTTGTAAAGCTTACAAAAGACTCACCAAATGTAATAAGAGCTTTGGCATTACAAATCCATTACAGATTATCTCAAAGGATTTTTTCTTGAAAGAAATTAATCACGGAAAAACAACGAAAGTTCTTATGTTAGAGGGTGAAACCCTTTTTAATCAGGGTGATAAAGGAGATAAAGCCTACATGATAATTCATGGAATACTTGACGTGTTAGTTGATGGCAAAAAAGTTGGATCTATGAGGGATGGAGAAGTTTTTGGTGAAATGGCTCTAATTTTAAAACAAAACAGAAGTGCCACTATCATATCAAGTCAGTCATCAGAGTTAATAACTATAAGCAAAGAAAACCTCGATGAACTCATTAGTTCCGGGTCAAAGGCTGCTCAAGAGGTAATAATAAATTTATGTAAGGAACTCGCAAAAAGAACTGATTTTCAAAATGTACCTTATTCACACGAAGAACTAGATGATATTCTTGATCAAGAGAATCAAATAATAAAAAAAATAACAAAACAAATTCTTTACAGACTGGAGAGGTCAACAAGTCATATTGAATAAAGATTTTATTAATTTCTACAATATGTTATTATAAAGTTATGAAATATTCAGATTATATCCATGAATCAGAGATTAATCACAAATCTTTAAGCTATAACCTGCTTACTCCTAAAGTAGCAAAAGGAAAATCACTTAAACCTCAAAAAATTAAAGTTTCGCCTTCTAAGGCATTATCGCTTTTGGCTCCTTACACCATATCTAGAATTATGGAGCAAATAAAAGCGGTTGTTCCTCTTGCAGCTTATTTGTTTCTATTCCAACTTTTAATTCTCAGACAACCAATTTCTTCGGCGACAACGATTTGTCTTGGATTGATTGCGGTAATAATAGGTCTAGCAATCTTCATGGAAGGCCTTAAAACTGGGCTAATGCCATTTGGTAATGTAATTGGTGATACATTACCAAAAAAAGCACCAATGTTTCTTGTTTTAATTATTATTGGAATATTAGGAGTTGGGGTAACTTATGCAGAACCAGCAATTGGAGCACTAAAAGCTTTTGGTTCATCAATAAATCCTCAGGACGCACCTTATCTCTATGAGATACTAAACAATAGAAGTGAAACCTTAGTTGTAATGGTCGGAGCTGGTGTTGGACTAGCAGCTATCATTGGAACAATAAGGTTTGTCAAAGGTTGGTCTCTAAAACCTATGATTTATGCAGCTCTTGCACCAACAATAATTCTCACCGCATATGTATGGAGTAATCCTGATTTAAGAACTATTCTTGGATTAGCTTGGGATTGCGGAGCTGTTACAACTGGACCAGTTACTGTGCCTCTTGTCCTATCACTAGGTATTGGAATTGCAGCATCAGCTGGTAAAGGAGATTCGTCTCTTTCTGGTTTTGGCGTCGTTACAATGGCTTCATTATTTCCAATTATTGCCGTTCTGATTCTTGCCATACACGTTTCTCAGACAATCTCAGTTGAGGAAATAATTGCTTCAACTGGTATGGCTTCAGATATGGCCATAGGAGAAGTTTCTAAGTGGTCGCAAACCCCGTTTGTTGAAATTATTGGAGGAGTCAGAGCAATTCTTCCACTTGTAATATTTTTAATGATTGTGCTTTTTGTAATCCTTAGATCTAAACTTCCTAATAATATGATAACAACTTATGGGTTAACTTTGTCTATTGTTGGTATGTGTGTTTTCAATATAGGACTCACATATGGTTTAGGAGCTATAGGTGGACAAGCTGGAACCAATCTTCCTGCTGCCTTTATGGAAGTCGCTATAAGTGAAGTATCACCAATTTATAACGAATTATTAGGTTTAACTATAGTAATTCTTTTCGCTTGGCTCTTAGGGTTTGGGGCAACTCTAGCTGAGCCTGCACTTAATGCTCTTGGTTTAACAGTCCAAGAGCTTACTAATGGTGCTTTCAAAAAGTCAATGTTAATGTATAGTGTTGCTGGGGGCGTTGCATTTGGGATAGCATTAGGTGTTGGAAAAATTGTCTTTGCTTTTGACTTAGCAACCGTTTTAATACCACTTTACCTTCTTGCAATTGTTTTAACTTACTTTTCAACTGAAGAATTTGTTAATGTCGCTTGGGACAGCGCTGGAGTCACAACCGGTCCTGTAACCGTACCACTTGTTTTAGCTATGGGTCTTGGTTTAGGAAATGCTGTATCCGCCACTGAAGGTTTTGGTATTCTTTCTATGGCAAGTATTTGTCCAATTCTTGCCGTACTCCTAATGGGACTATATATACAATTTAAAAATAAAAATAATTAAAAGGAAACAATTATGGCCAGAGATATCACTTATTTAACAGACGTTTTTTTAATCACTTGTGTTGTTGAAAGTGGTCTAGCCGACAAAATCATAGATGCAGCCACAAATGTTGGAGCACAAGGTGCAACAATTAACTATGCCAGGGGTACAGGCATTAGGAATAGAATGGGACTTCTTGGTGTAACTATAGATGAGCAAAAAGAAATAATAAGAATTATAGTTTCTAAAGAACAATCGAACAGGGTCTTCGAATCAATGTACTTAGCTGGGAATCTCGATACACCTGGGAAAGGAATAATGTGGATGGTTAAACTTGACAGAGTTGCGACTCATATACCTAAAGACGTCATTAAACGAGCCGGAGTGTAAATATGTCAAAATTCGTTGAAATTGGCGGCTTAATAAAAAAAGGATTAGGACAAAAAGTAGTTAAAAAATTCTCTGAAAACTCAGATGTTATTTCAGTTGGTTATGCTAATGGCAGAGCCACAGACATGTTTGACATACAGCAATTTGGAAGTGCAAGTGAGGCAGATATTCTTACTCTCATTGTCAAAGAAAGAAAAGGGAATGTTATTTTTGACGAGCTTTACAAACATTTAAAACTCAATTCTCAAAAAAACGGCGTAATTTTTAAGTCTGAAACAATTTCCAAATCTTCTGTAAAATAATTTATCTTTCGGATAATGCAAAGCTAGCACCGGTTATAAAAGGAGTTAAGAAATAATCCATAAAACTTCTTTTACCGGTTATAATCCCGACCATAACTGGAACACCAGACAAAAGTCTGTATTCCTCGTTTTTTCGTGCAAAAGAGTTTTCAGAGGTTTCCACCTTGACTAAATAAAAACCCTCTTCATCTTTACTAGAAATTCTGTCAGCACCGACAAAAACAACTTTCCCTTTTATTGATCTAAATCTAGAACCTTCAGGTGTATTTAGTCTAATTTTTGCTTCAAGGTTTTTTTTTACGTAACCAATTTCTGATAAAGGTAATTTTGCTTCAATTATTAGTTTTTCGTTTTCAGGTACAATTTCAACAACTGTTACGCCAGGAGCAACTATAGCTCCCTTAGAATTTACTGACACAAGTTTTACTGTTCCAGACACAGGGCTTTTTAAAACAGTTCTATTTAAGCTATCTGAATATTTCTGAATTCTTTTATTAAGTTCTTCTTTTTCTTTTCTGTATTGTGACAACTCGATGTTTAATTCTTCTATATAATTGTTTTGTACTTTTTCTAGGTCATTCTTGCTCAAATCTATTATAGATTGTTGTTCGTCGATGCTTCCTTCAACTTCTTGCCTTTCTCTTAAAATTTCTAAATGCTTTAACCTATTTGTTGCCTCGACTTCTAACAATTTTTGACTGATATCTTCTTGTTCTTTTACTATGGTTAATCTTTTTTTTAAATTTTTGAGATTTTTATTAGCTTTATCAATACTTGCTTTCTTTGACTTTATTTCAGAGTTAATTGCTTTTCTTCTACTTTGAAAAAGTTCATTTTCAGATTTTACTAATTCCTCATCAAATAAGTTATTTTTATTTTCAGGAATTTCTATTGAATTATTAGAATTTATTTCAGAATTAACTCTAAGTATTGACAGATCAATTGATTTGAGTCTTGAGTTAATCTCCTCAAATTCAGAGCTTGCTTTTTCTTTCGATAAAACAACCAAAGGTTGATTTATCTCAACCTTTTCACCTTCACTAATTAGTATTTCTTCAACTATTCCTCCTTCCAAATGCTGTACATACTTTATTCTTCCTTGAGGTATTATTTTTCCATCAGCTAAGCTTAATACCTCAATAATTTTTAAATTCACTATTAGAAAAAAAATAAGTGAGAAAAGAATTAATGATAATTTAAGTCTTTTACTAATAACGTTTTTTGGTTTTTCATCGTTTTTAAATAAATTCCATTTTATCCATTTCTCAGTCATCTTTTCACCCTAAATTAGTTTGTTTATCACTTAATTTAATAATTTCATTGTCTTCTGAAAAACAAATTACTGTTTTTCCAGCTCTTTTTAATGAGGCTATTAATTTAAGTACCATATTTTTACCTAATTTATCTAGATATAATAACGGATCATCAAAAATATAAACTTGGTAGGTTTTTGAAATCGATCGTGCAATGTGAATTTTTTTTAAAATCCCCTTTGAATAATTTTTATTAATAGAATCAGTTATAGTTAAATCTGATTTTTTTAATTCTTTATCTAATCCAACATTTTGAAGCAGTCTACTTACCTCTTGTTCATTCAGATCAGGATTGGATATTAAAATATTATTTAAAATTGATGAATTTAACACTTCAACATCCTCTGGTATATAAGCTACTTGATTCTTATACCATTGCAATGATAGTTTCTCCAAGTTAGTTTCATCTATTAAAATATCACCAGATTCTGGATTAATTAGTCCCATAAGTAATTTTGCAATTGTGGTTTTTCCCGAGCCGTTAGCTCCACTAATGACTGAAATTTCAGAAGAATTAAAATTTGCAGAAAAATTTTTAATTATATACTTATTATCGTTATCAAAAGAATAGTTTATATTTTTAAGTTTATAATTCCCTATAATTTTACTAAGTTGCATTCCCTCAACTCGATTTTTAGAGTTTTTGAAAAAATCTTGGCAATCATTCAGATACATATTTGTCCTCTCAATAACTGAATAAGAATTTTGAGCGGATGAAATTGCACCCAATGCTCGAGTAGCAAATATATTAAATCCTATCAGACTACCAATAGAAAGATTCCCGTTCACGACAAAGATACTCCCAAATCCAATAGTAATGATTGATGATAACAAAACAAAAAAACTGGTTGTAGAAATTTGTTGAGTATCAAAGTTTGAAGCCGAGGAGTCAATTTTTAATTTTTTATTTAAGTAATTTTCTAAATAATATCCAGAATATTTAAATGCTAAAGAAGATTTTAAAAGCTCTTGATTAGTTCCAATCTCTTTAATTATTAATTTATCACTATTGGATAAATTAAACTTTTCCAAGTTTAGTTTTTTATTTTTTATTAATCTTTGTTGCAATAAAAGGTAAATAATAACAAGAATTAAAAAAATTGTTGCCAATAAAAGATCTAGAAAAAAAAGAATAACAATAATCAAAATTGCAAAGATTGCATCGAGAATATTTGACTGAACTTTTGGGGACAAGAATTGAAACAGGTTATTGTTGAAATCAATTATTTCAACAAAATTTCTTTTTGAGGTTTTATTTTCTCTTTCAAAAAATGTTTTGATTAGGTCTAATTTAAAAGATTTAATTGGATTTATGAGAATTTCACATAAAATTTTACTCCTAATATTTCTAAATATATACTCAAACACTGCAACTAAAAGAGCACCTGATAATAAAAAAAATAAAGTACCCTGAAGGCCGAATGCGATATATCGGTTAAAAATGTGAATGATAAAGATTGGGCTTAATAAACCCATTAAAGTAATAAAAAAAGTCAATAAAAGAATAATATTCAGAGAGTTACTTTCTTTTAATATGTGAAACCAAAACTTCATAATATTATTTTATAATATCACTCTCTTACCTTCAAAATAAACATATAACATCTTAAACTCCAGAAATTGTTTGGAATACAAATTCATTACCAGTTAAATTATCATTATCATAATTACTTAGTTTAGCTAATGGTTCAAGTTCGCTATCAGCTATCATCCCATGATGATTATTGGTGTCTGTCCAAAACCAAATATAGGTGCTTGTTCCGTCACCTACGCTTATGTACATTGATTCATTTTCAAAATCATTAGTTCCACTACCACTTACACTTATTGAAAAACCAGTGAAATGATTAGCAAGAGCAGAAGAACTCTCAGCAACGGCTGCTGTTAAATCATTAGTAAAATTGAATACGTAGGGTAACTCATTGGAGTTACTAGTAATATCATAGTTACTACCGAACTGAGACGAGTCTGTGTGTATTAAACTTCGATTATAAGCTGACGAGGGAGCTTGAGAACCTACAATCAAATCATTACCACTCACTCTAAAATCAACTATTTCATCTTTTGAAGTTCCATCTATGTGACCTGGTTCATAATAAAATTTGTCATCACCATCGTTTCCATAAAGGGTATCACTACCTATACCCCCAACAATTATATCATCTTGGTCACCACCGTTAAGTTCATCATCGCCCAAACCTCCAATCAATTTGTCTTTACCATCACCTCCAAAAATAAAATCATTACCATCATCACCTCTTAAAACATCATCACCTTGATTACCAACTAGTTTGTCGATCCCATCACCTCCGTTAATTGTGTCATTATTTATCCCTCCTTTAAGTGTATCAGCTCCATCTAATCCATTAATTATAACACTTGCGGTCTCAGAAGATTTATCGATAGTGTCGTTTAAATTTGTACCATCAAAAGTATTTGTAGTTTGTGAACTTGAGATTTCTGTTGATTGATCAAAATCTTGTTTCCTGTAATCATCATAAAGTGATGGATCGTCAAAAAAATAACTTTCAAAAGACTCTGTATTAGAAAGACTGTAAGGATTTTCATCCAGAAATCCAAAAATTTCGTCTCCAAAACCAGAAGCACCTTGAAGAAAGTTTTCAAATCTCCCACTTAACTGACCTCCAAAAACATCCATTGTTGCAGATCCAAAGGCTGGTCCCATTCCAAAAACAGGTATCATTACAGAACCTTGACTAGCGTTGATTGGTACAGGTCCAAGTTGTGAACCTGATATTGGCCCCCCAACTCCAGGAGAAAATATTTGTGCAAGAGGAGGGCCTCCTAATGGCCCACTATCTAATGCTGATTCTCGAGTCGCAGGTTCATCAAAACCACCTGCCGCAGCTGCTTCCGCCATTGCTTGTTCAGGCGATGCTCCAGCTGAAAGTGCCGTATCAAAGGCTTCTCGAGCAACTTGTTCATCACCTCCAGGTTGAGCTTCTTCAGTTGGTAAGGCTACTTCTTCTTCCGCTACAACCTCCTCTTCTGGAAGTTCGCGGTTCTCTTGGTCACCCTCCTCGAACAAATCTTCTTCAGCTCTTGCTATTTCCTCCTCTGTTGATTCCTCTTCACCTTCTAAAAAACCTTCTTCTTCCATAACTTCTTCCGAAGTTTCTTCCGCCTCTTCATCAGATTCTTCTTCTGAAGCTTCTTCTTGAGATTCTTCTCGCTGTTGATCCTGTTGTGGAGGAACCTCTTGCGGTGTAGGTGCTACAGTTGGTGTAGGTGGCAAAACGTTTAAAGCTGTTCCATAATTAGCTTGAATCTGTGCAGCACTTAAAATAATTGGTGGAGGTGGTGGCGTATTAAAACTTACTACACTTGTGGTTGCACCAACTTGTTCTAGTATTTGTGTACCTCCAGCATTACTAATAGATATTTGTCCTACTCCCCCATCGGCATCCTGAAGTAAAGTAAATGAGTTTTCGTTTCCTTCTACCGCAGCTTTACCGGCAACTGTAGTTCCTCTAATTCCGATGGTAGCAACAGGTGTTTTTATGGTCATGGCATTTTCACCAGTTTTTGCTATTTCTCCACTTATAAAACTGAATGCACCTTCAACCATATCGACAGTCATATTCCCATCCCCAGTTTCAGGGTTATATACCAGCTCATCTAAAAGCATCTTTCCACCTTCAGATAAAGATAACGTGGTTTTATCCAGAAATGTCAGGCCGATCGCACCAGAATTTGAAACTGTAATTGTATCTCCTTGAAATACAGGGTCACCATTTGACAAGTTAAATTCGTTGCCGTCAACTCGTTTTGCTTTGGCTACACCCGTTAAACTCGATACTTCTCCGATCGATAACTCACCATCAAGAGATGCCTGAACATACTGTCCTTTTGCAAATGAACCAGCCAAACTATTTACTAAACCTCCTTGAAAATTTAAACCATTTTCTGTCTGGATAGACGGGAGTCGATGATTTGTAAAATAATCAAAAAAAATGAATTCCTCGCCATCAACTGATGTTGCTATTAAATCCGTTTGCGTTTTTGATAAGTTAGCTTTCGGAAACCAAGAGGGAGCGTCTTTAATTATTGGGATTTTTAAATAATTATTGCTTTTATCTAATTCAATATTTGTATCAATGAATTCTTGAAGATCTTTTTTAAGATCACTGATAAAAAGCTTGTCTTTTAGACTTTCAATAGATGATCGTATTGAGTCTACTTTGTCATTTTTAATGATATTTATTTGATTTTCATTGTGCACATTCCACGAACCACTGTTAATATTATCTTTACGACCTAAAATGAAATTTATTTAGTTAAAAGCTCTATTATTTAGGAGCTTTATATTGGACCAAAAGTGAAATTTGTTGCCCCAATGTTATCATTGTCAACACCAGTTAAGGTTGCTAAACCAAAAAGTTCTCCAGTGTCAATAACACCATTTCCCGCGTCTGACCATCCATAGACATGCCCATTAGTACTTGTATCTCCTGTTACAATAATAAAATCAGTTGCACTTGAAATTGCAGTTGAACCATCAGTTGTAACTTTGAAACTTGTCAGCTGATTTTTAACGCCTGCTGTTGTATTTGCTGATGAAAATTGTGATGTAAAATTAAAAATTGTTGGAAGAACATTTGAATTTAATCCCATATTATAAGTTGTACCGTGAAGCTGTACCATATTGACAACCGATGCATCTCTTGCGTACGCACTTGTTTGAACTGAAGTAGAAAACTGTAAAATGTCACCTCCGGCTCCAACTGTGAAGTCCGTTATCGTATCATTTCCTTCAGTCATATCACCAAAATAAAAAGTATCTTGCCCAGCATTACCAGTTAAAGTATCACCCCCAATTGCTCCCCAAAAAACATCATTACCTGATCCACCTTTAAAAACATCTGCACCGCTGTAACCCTCAAAGCGCCATGCGGTAGCTTCCGCAGATTTATCTACGTTATCAACATTATTTGATCCTATGAATGTAGTTGCACTACTTCCACTTCCACTTCCAGATCCAGATCCAGCAGCTTCTGCCTCTCCAACATTCTCAAACATACTTGGATCTTCATAATAAAAACCTTCAACAGGTACTCCACCAAGGGGATCAGGACCATATGGATCAAAGCCTGCAGGACCAAAACCTCCAGGACCAAAACCTCCAGGACCAAAACCTCCAGGACCAAAACCCGCAGGACCGAAACCTCCTGGACCAAAGCCTGCTGGACCAAAGCCTCCTGGACCAAAGCCATCAGGACCAAAGCCAGCTGGACCAAATCCACCAGGGCCTCCTGGACCAAAGTCTCCTGGACCTCCCGGACCAAAATCACCGGGACCACCTGGACCACCTGGACCAAAATCACCGGGACCTCCACTTGGATCAAAACCTGCAGGTCCACCAGGACCTCCATGAAAACCACCACCATCGTTGGCTGAAAAACCCGAACCAATTACGGGAGCTGTTGTCACAGGTGCAATTGGAGCAAAACCTACTTGAGCTGGGATATAAGCACCTGGCTGTTGAACAGTACCAGGTGGTTGAAAAGAACCTGGTGGAAGAAAAGTTCCAAAGGATCCTTGATCACCGCCTGAGCCAGAATCGAAATTTCCAGG
This sequence comes from uncultured Alphaproteobacteria bacterium, assembly GCA_902569095.1. Classification (GTDB taxonomy): domain Bacteria; phylum Pseudomonadota; class Alphaproteobacteria; order Methylaequorales; family Methylaequoraceae; genus Methylaequor. Next base: position 23,499 of record CACFSX010000002.1, on the reverse strand, counting down.
TCCTCCACCTGGTCCAAAATCTCCTGGTTCACCAGGACCTCCCGGACCAAAGTCTCCTGGACCACCAGGACCACCTGGACCACCTGGCAAACCAATTGGGCTATCACCAAAAGCATTCCCCCCGAAAGCAGCAAATGGATCATTAGGATCCATTGGACCACCTAGAGGAGCAAAAGTTGCGGCATTATCAGGAGCTGGTCCTAAGAATGAAAGTGGATCACCGAATCCACCAAGACCTCCAGGACCAAAATCTCCTGGGCCTCCTGGACCAAAATCTCCTGGACCTCCAAAACCAAAATCATCAGAGCCACCCGGACCAAAGTCTCCTGGGCCACCCGGACCAAAATCTCCTGGACCTCCCGGACCAAAATCTCCTGGACCCCCTGGACCAAGAGGACCTCCTGCAAACTCATCACCTCCAACTGTTGCTGACAAAGGATCTCCTCCGAACCCTCCTGGTGGTGGAGGAATTCCAGCAGCTGCAGCAGCTTCTGCCATTGCCTCTTCAGGAGATAAACCTGCGGCTAATGCAGTTTCAAAAGCCTCTCTTGCTGCTGCGTCTTGTTCAGGTGTAGGACCACCAGGACCAAAATCTCCAGGTGGTAAGGCTTCTCCATCAGGTCCTATTGGTGGACCGTCGGCTAGTGGTTCTCCATCAGGTCCAATCGGCGGGCCTCCAGGACCAAAATCTCCAGGCGGTAAGGGTTCTCCATCAGGTCCTATTGGTGGACCGTCAGCTAGTGGCTCTCCATCCGGTCCAATCGGCGGACCGCCTTCTCCAGGTGGTAAGGGTTCTCCATCAGGTCCTATTGGTGGGCCGCCTTCTCCTTCTGCTAATGGCTCTCCATCAGGTCCAATCGGCGGGCCATCTCCTTCGGGAGGTCCTTCTTCTGTTAGTGGTTCTCCATCAGGTCCAATTGGCGGGCCCTCTTCTCCTTCTGGTGGACCTTCTCCTTCTTCACCCTCTGGAGGACCTTCTCCTTCTTCACCCTCTGGAAGACCTTCTCCTTCCTCTCCTTCTGGAGGACCTTCTCCCTCCTCTTGCAATTCCTCTTCAACAGCCTCCTCTTCTACTTCTTCTTCCTCTTGAGACTCCTCTTCTTGAACTTGCTCCTGCTGTTGTTCTTGAGGCGGTGGAGGGGGTTGTGGCGTTGGAGCAACCACAGGAGTTGGTGGTAAAACATTCAAAGCTGTACCATAATTGGCTTGAATTTGGGCTGCACTTAAAATAATTGGTGGTGGAGGTGGCGCTGTAAAACTCGTTATACTTGTAGTCGCACCAACCTGTGCTAGAACTTGGGTTCCCCCAGCATTACTCACAGAGATTTGTCCTACACCTCCATCAGCGTCTTGTAGAAGTGTAAAGGAGTTTTCATTGCCTTCAACCGCAGCTTTACCTGCAACAGTAGTTCCTCTTATCCCAATAGTTGCGACAGGTGTTGAAACTTTCATTGCATCTGGCCCAGTTTTAGCAATCTCGCCACTCACAAAACTGAAAGCTCCCTCAACCATGTCAACGGCCATACTTCCAGTTCCAGTTGCTGGGTCATATACAAGTTCATCTAAAACCATTTTTCCTCCCTCTGATAATGAAAGAGTTGTTTTATCAAGAAATACTAATCCAATTGCTCCTGTCCCAGTAGTTTCTACAGTGTCACCTTGAAAAACTGGATCTCCGTTTGCAAGATTTACGGTTGTTCCGTCCAAACGAGTTGCTTTAGCCTCTCCTGAAACACTGGAAACTTCTCCAATAGAAAGTGCGTTTGCATTATTGGCTTGCACGTACTGTCCAGGTGTGAATGATCCAGATAAAGTATCAATTAAAGTGCCTTTAAGTAATAAACCATTTTCAGTTTTGAGTGAGGGCAGTTCAAAATTTGTAAAAAAATCTACTAATAATATTTCATCGCCAGCAGGTGAAGTTATTAGAAGGTCTGTTTGCGTTTTCGAAAAATTAGCCTTTGGTAACCAGCCTGGCAATCCATTAATGTCAATAGTGCTGCCAGCGTAGATCTTAGTTAAAGAACCATTGTCATTCAAATTTATTGGTTGACTATTTCCTTGCATATCCAATTAACTATAGTCGAAATACTACTATTTTAAAAGTTAAAAAGACCTTATTTATTCAACAAATTCAATCGATTCAATTGAAAGCCCCCCCATTAAACTCATTAAAGTGTAGCTATTTATGAGAACTTCGATTTGTGCTGCGATTGCATCGGCTTGAGCATTAATTAGAGCGGTCTCACCCCCTAAAACGTCAAGTAAAGTTCGATTTCCTGCTTGTCTTTCTTGTCTTGCAAGCTCTAAAAATTCACCAGAGATTCTTGCCTGATTAGTAAGAAACTGAAAATTTTGTTGAGCTGTTTTTAAACCGTCCCATGTAGTCCTAAGCATCTGTTTAATCATATCCTCTTGATCTCTTATTCTAGTAGATGTTGCTAAATAAGACTCAACCGCTGCATCTTTACCAGCATATTCCGAAAGACTTAGATTTAATGGATATGCAAAATCTAACTTTGCAGAGGTTTCTCTTTTGAATCCTACTACACCACCAAAATCTTGTTTTTCTGAATGACTCACTATCCCTTTGACAGTTGGAAAAAGAGAAGATTTAGCTGTGTTTATTGCTTCTTTACCGATATCCTCTGTGATTCGTGCTGCAATCAGTGAGGGATTATTTTTCATAGTTATTTCTTCAGCCTCTTCTAGAGATTTAGGTAATTTATCAAAAACGGATTTGAGGAGTACCAAAGAATTTAAATTATCTGGAAATGAATTAAAAACATATTCAAATTCATGTCTAGAAGTGGCTAATACACCTTCAAACTGAATTAAACGTGCCTGAGCACCAGCTAATTGAGTTTTTGCTTGGAGAACATCCGAAGTAAGTCCACCTCCAGCAGTTACTGCTGCATCTTCGAGTTCAGTTTGTTTTTTTATGTTTGCAACAGATTGTCTTGCAAACCGAACACTTTCCCTTGCTTGAATAATTCTCAAGTATGCTGAAATTGCTCTCAATAGGATGTCATTCTTAATTTGTGTTTCAGTTGCTCGTGTTTGTTTTAATGATAATCTAGAAGTTTCTACTGTTGATTTTGTTAAACCAAAATCTGAAATTGTTTGAGTTATTTTTGCTGTTGCGTCCCTTCCCATCAATTGTGTGTTGTTTCCTGGTCCATATTTTATGATATTTTCATGTCCGTAATTGGCTGTAATATCTAACGAAGGAAAATAACCACCCCTGGATTGTTTTAGTCTTAACTTGGCAGCCTCTATATCACTTTTTGTTGCCAATATAGTTTTATGATTATTCAAAACTGATTTAAGTGCAGCTTTAAGGTTATAAGGTATAACTTCATTTTCAACTTCTTGGGCTTTTGTGAATAATCCAGTACCAAACACAAAAATAAAAATAGCTATCAAAAATTTTCCCATATTACTACTTTTCCACAATTACTTAACTGTGAATAACTTTTAACGACAATCATTAATAATAGTTTATTTTTAACATGATTTTTTTGAATAATCTAGATATAAACATTTTCCCCCTAAAAGTTTGAGAAAATTTGTAAAAAGTAGTTCAGAGTTATCATTGTACCTTATTTCTTGTTTCAGTCTTCTAGCAAGTTGCACTCCGACTTGAGGTCCAAACATTAAGGAAGATAAGATGTCAGCATCTAAAATTATTTTTTCAAGATCATCTTCAACATTTTCAGGTTTAATAGGAAAAAAGGTGCTCTCGAATATTCTTTTAATTCTCTTCAATTCTTTGAAATTTAAGATCTTCCTAAATAAAATTTTTTGTAATCCTTCGTAACTTTTTAATTCCTGATAGTAGGGGGTGCTCATAAGTATCCTCCTACCCTGATGATTCATATCATGACTTAAGGCTATTATGACTAACAAAAGCTTATCTTTGTATTTTAAATTAATTGTTTTTCCTAATATGCATGAAATTACTAAAACTGACTTAAAATGATGAGAATCATGATATGAATTAAAACAAGTATTCCTTAAACATAATTTTGATAATTTTCTAATAATTGACTTGTAATCTTTGATCCTAAAAACTTTTAACTCTTTTAAACATTTTACAGCAATAGAATATAAATCTGGTGGTTTATGATTTGATAAAACATATTTTTTTAAAATACATTTAGTTCTTGGCCAGTTTTGAATAATATAATTTATACTTGGTAAGCCCTTATCTAATGGAAAATTTCTCATTTGCTTTTCATCACCCAAACACCATTCCAATCAGTTGGTTTTTCTTTTATTAATAAATTGCATCTTTCGATGTATGTTTTTGATAAATTATCTTGAGAATTTGCTTTTAGACATTCATTAAAAGATGAAATAGCTTGTTCAAAACTTCCACCTTTATAGTGTTTCCTACCTTCATTAAAATGATTGACCACATCCATTAAATTCGGAAATGTTTTATCATTGTGATAATCTAAAACTTCGTGCACACCAATAGGTTCGTTTTTTCCTTTAACGACTACATCATCTATATACCTAATGCGATAGGTTCCTTTTAGTTTTTTGAATGTATAGTCACTAATTAAAATTCTTGCACTATATTGTTTGCATGCACTTTCTAAACGTGCTGCTAAATTCACACCGTCACCAATCATCGTGTAATCCATTCTTTTTTGTGATCCAATATTTCCTGCCACAATTTTGTCCGTATTTAATCCTAATCCCATATCAACAGGTGGCTTTCCGTCTTTTTCTCTTTGCTCGTTCCACTCCCATAATCTTTTGATCATGTTGATACCCGCTTTAACACCCCTATCTTCATCGTCCTCATGTGATATAGGAAGACCAAATGCGGCCATTATTGCATCTCCAATAAATTTGTCTAACATACCTCCCTGCTCTGATATGCATTCAACCATTATTTCAAAATATTCATTCAATAATTTTACAGTACCCTGAGCACCCAACGACTCTGTTATGGTAGTAAAACTTCTTAAATCAGAAAACAACAAAGTGGCGGTTGTTTCAAGCCCACCCATGATGTCAGATCCATCCTCTAATAATTGATCTGCTATTCCAGGGTCCATATATCTAGACATTGTTGATTTCATTCTTTTTTCTGAAGAAATATCTTCAAACATTAATAAAGTGCCAAGAAAATTATCCGATTGATCTGTTCTTCCATCACTATCTTCATTTATCAGTGGAAGTATCGTCAAATTTACTGATATTTTTTCCTCTTTTTCTGTTTCATTGTCGAAAACCTCTATTTCAGCGTCAACAATAATTTCTGGTTCTTTTGATTCACCAACACTCTTAATTTTCTCATATATCCATTTTTTGTTTCCGGAAAAAAAATCTTTGGATTGTTTTTTTATTATGTCTGAATCTTTAGTTCGGAGTATTTTTAATCCAGATTTGTTACAAGTAACAATTTCTTCTTCACTGTTAATTGTTATAACTCCGTTAGACATACTAGAAAGCATACTTTCATTATACTTTCTAGATTTAGATACATCTTCAAAAAGCTTGGCATTTTCAAGAGCAATTGCAACTTGTTGAGTAAATGCCTTTAACCTAGATTCATCTTCATCTGTAAATTTGCCACCACTCTTATTTAAAACTTGTGTACAACCAATTACCTTACCTTCTTTATTTACAACAGGTACACATAAAATTGAACGAGTAAAATACCCTGTCTGCTTATCAAATGATGGATTAAATCTTAAATCAGCATAGGCGTAAGGAATATTCATTGATTTACCAGAAGTAAAAACCGAACCTGCAATTCCAGCAGTGTTAGGAAGTCTTATTTCACCAATGCCTTCCCCCATAGCTACCCTTGAAAATAATTCATTGGTTTTTTCATCATTTAAAAATAATGTTGCTCTGTCAGCATTGAGCATTCGTGTTGCCTCCTCCATCACTCTTTGCAGCAAAGCTCCTAAATCGATTTCAGCTGTAACATCAGATACAATACTAATAAACTCCATTTCCTTAGCTCTTTTTTTTTCAAAATGTTCAGTATTTTGCGCATTTTGAATTGATACAGCGGCTTGGGTAGCAACTGACTCTGCGAAGAAAAGATTATCTTTTGTAAATCTTCCCTTTCTTTTATTTAAAACTTGAATAACACCTATTGTAAGTCCATCAACGGTTTTAACTGGACAACAAATCATATTTTTTGTCTTATAACCAGTTTCCTGATCAACTTCTTTGTTAAAACGAGAGTCCGCATAAACATCATGAATCACCTCTCCAGATTTGTTCTGAAAAATTGCGCCAGCTATTCCAACATTATTTAAAATTCTTATTTCGCGAGTCAAATCACCTTGGGCAACTCTTGAATAAAGTTCATTTGTTTCGTTATCATTTAAAAATAATGTTCCTCTATCTGCATCTAACTCATTAGTAACAAATTCTATGAGTGTCCATAAAATCTCCTCCAAAGATTTTAGTCCAGCAATTTTTCGTGAAATTTGAAGTAAAAGTTCAGTTCTTCTTAGCTTCTCCAAGGTTTGGACTATGTTTTCATTACCATTTTTCATATTTTAACTTATTGTTTTTTTTGGATTTTTTTTTCATAATTTTTTATTACTTTTTCCAATTCGTGTCTAAGTGACTGCGTTGAATTTTTAAGCTGTTTAATTTCATCACTGGAATTTAAAACCGCTTTTTGAATTGCTTGTTTTTTTGAAAACTTTGATTCAACTAGTTCATCTCTTAAAGCAGATGTCGCATCTTTTAATTCATTAATTTCAAGTGAAGATTTCTTTATCGCATTTTGAACAGCCTCTTGTTTTTCGAACTTTAAATTTTCTAGCTCTTCTCTTAATGCGGAGCAAGATAACTTAAGTTGTTTTATTTCATTAGCTGAAGCCTGAATTTGAATTTGAATTGCTTCTCTTTTTTCAAATCTTAGCTTCTCCATTTGATTTCTAAGTTCTTTAACAGATGATTTTAACTGATTTATTTCATCATTTTTTAGTGAAATAGCTTTTTGTACTGCATTATTTTTTTCAAAAATAGATTGGTCTAATTTTTCTCTAAGTGAGTTAATTGTAGAAAACAAGTCTTCTGTTTCTTGATTATTCTCGGACTTAATTTTTTGAATAAGTTCATTTAATTCAAAGCTAAAGCTAGGATTTTCTAATTTATATTTTTCAATAAATTTTCCCAAAATAATTTCCCCATTTTATTCTATTTTTCTTTTGAATTTAAACAATGAAAATATCTAATATTTTTAATATCTATTTCTTTTTTTTCCATCCAGAATACTTTCTCACCCTTTTTAATTTTTAATTTTTTTGCACAACCTTTTGGTATTTCGAGTACAGCAATTATATCAGTTTCGGATGAAATTAATTTTTTGTCTAAAGGAATGCCCTCCTTCACAGAAATTATAACGTTTTCCTCGTCAATAAACACTATATCTAATGGAATAAAAGTTTCATGCATCCAGAATTTAACTATTTGAGGTGAATTGTAAATAAAAAGCATTCCATTATAATTTTTCAGCTTTTTAATACGCATAAGGCCATTTTTGTGAGATTTATTATCAACAGCCGTCTTCACCAATAAATTAGAAAAATAAGTTGAATGAATTAATGCAAAATCGTTTGATCTAGATTCAGAAAGTACAAAAATAATTATAAGAATAGTTTTATAGTTTAAAATTCTCACCTTTTTTTATTCTTTCTAAAGTAATCTGAGCACCCAGACTAAGATTCTGTTCTTTATCATTTTGTGTATAAGATTTTTCCTTATTTATAGTAAGTGATAAATCATATTTCTCAGACAAATTTCTAAATATTTTTACATTATACGCAGTTAAACCTTTAGAATCAGATTTCTCTTTATCAGAAATTTTTTTTTCTTTTTTTAATCTTTGAATAGATTTTGAAAGTCTATTTTTCATATTATAATGTTTACTAAATTTGATTCTATATTATTATCAAATTATGAAAAATACAGAAGAAAAATTGATAATCATAAAAAATGAAATGGAGAATGTAAGAGAACTTTATGTAAAGGGTTTCATTAATAAACAAGTGTATCAAAAAGAAACAAGATATTTATTTGAAATGGCAACTGAATATGGTGCATGATGACAAAGTAAATAATTTAAAAGAATCCATTAAAAATTTAAATAATTTATCTTCAATTGAAAAAAAAAATTTAATTGAGTCAATTGAAATGTTGTGGTTAAACGCCAGTGTCAATAAGAAAAAGAATCAAGTAAATATTAATATTGATGATAATGAAAATATTTTAAGAATAAGACAGCTTTTAGCGGCAGCTTGGTCAGAGGATTTAAAAGAATAAACTTTCAAAAAAGCATTAAAAAATTTATTTGTCTCTTTTAATTATATGAAATCCAAACTCGGTTTCAATTGGTTCACAAATCTCACCAACTTTTAGCGCAAACGCGCTTTCTTCAAAAGCTTTGACCATCATACCTTTTCCAAACTCTCCTAAGCTTCCACCATATTTAGATGAAGAGCATTCAGAGTGTTTGCTGGCAAGATCCTTAAAAGAGGATTTTTTTTTTATTAGTTGATTATGTATTTCATTGATTAGTTTTGTTGCTTCATCTTTGGATAAGCTAGACCTTGAATCTTTTGAGTCTTTATGCATTATCAAGATGTGAGATGCTGAAATTTTATCCATTTTTTTTTAACACCAATCGTATATAATTAATAAAGTAAACTATTGATAAAAATATGTAAATAGCAGAATAATTTATTGAAAAATTAATCGAAAGAAATACAAATGGTGAAATAAAAAAAGCAGTAATAAAAAAAATAAAATTTAAGTCTGAGATACAGGAATTGTCAGATGTTTTGTTGATTTTTTGCTGAAGAATAAAACAACAGATTGTAAAACTTGATACAACGGATAAAAAGAATTTTAAAAAATCAATACTATAACTTGATGTGTGGTCAATAAAAGAACAAATTGTTGAAGTTATAAGTATTGATAAACTGAAAAAAATTACGGATTTTTTCCTACCTACTATATTAGAAAGCGGTGTTATAAAAACTAAAATCAAATTTATTAAAAATAAATATAAAAATCCATAGCTTAAAAAATATAAATTATTCGGATCACTAAATTTTGGCAGCCAATTAGATAATGAAAAAAGCAAAAAACATAAAATAGAAATTAATAAAATAAAACTATTACTTAAATTATTGACGATAGATATATTCTTTATACTTTCGAAATCTAGAATTAACATTACATTTTTTTTTAAATAAAGTTTTGAAAAAATAAATATCGCTAACATAATAGTTGAAACAATTAGATACAGTATTTTCCAACCACCATTATTAATAAAATCATTCGAATAAATTTCATTTATGAGATTGTAAAACAATGAACCGCAAGCAAGACCAAGAAAAATCAGGATCCAGAATTTTAATTGTAAAATATTAGTACCAATTTTCTGACCATTAATTAAAACGCTTCTATAGCTTAATGAGATAAAAATGCCGAATAAAATTCTAAAAATGATAAAGATTCCAATTGCTAAAACCGCTGTGAAATTTTGATGAATAATAATTGGTGTTAAATAAAGAAAAAATAGAATTAAAAAAAAATTAATTTTAGCAACTTTTAATTTTTCTAATAACTTTGAAACTTTATTATCTATAATTCTTGAAATAAATGATAAGGAAATAATTGAGCATAATACAACAACCGCTATTCTGGTATCAAATGATCCTAAAAAAAAGGAGGATAAAAAAATAACCAAAGAAAAGTTAATCGCAATATCCAGACCGTCAATAAATGGAAAGAAATCATTTAAATTAAAATTTATCTTTTTTTTAGTAGTGTTCATATTTGTTTGGAAAGTATTTCTAAAAGTTTTTTCAGACTCATGATTTTCTCTTCATCTTTAATTTTTGTATTTTTAAAAAATAGCTTTGATCCCGGCATTAATTTCAAAATTTCATTATTTTTTTTAATTAATTTTATAAGTTTTTCTACGTTCATCATATTATCATCTTTAAATTCTAGAACAAAACCTTTATTAGTATTATCAATTTTTTTTATGTTCATTTTTTTGGCTTTAATTTTTATTTCAATAATATGAAATAGATTTATAAAAGAAGATGGGACCTTCCCAAACCTATCATTCAAATTTGACAACATATCTTTTAATTCATCAATATTAACTATATTTGTTATTTTTCTATATAATTTTAATCTCATGTCTAAGTCTTTAACATAGTCTTTGGGAATACTTATTGAGAATCCAAGTTTAATTACTGGGGACCAATCTTTATCAACAGACTTGATATTTTTAAGCTCATCGATAGTTTCTTTTAACATCTTATAATATAATTCTATACCAACCTCTTTAATGTGACCTGACTGCTCTGAACCGACAATATTTCCCCCTCCTCTTAAATCTAGATCGCTAGATGCGATAGAAAAACCAGCACCAAGTTTCTGGATTTTAGAAATAATTTTAAGTTTTTGAATTGAATTTTCACTTATATTTTTTAAGTCATCAAGAAGCAAATATGCATATGCTTGTCTGCTTGATCTTCCTACTCTACCTCTAAGTTGATATAATTGAGAAAGTCCAAATAATTGTGGTTTTTCAATTATTATTGTATTTACATTAGAAATGTCCAGGCCAGATTCAATCATTGCTGTTGAAACAAGTATTTTTGATTTTTTTGAGAAAAATCTATTATAAGATTCTTCAATAGTCTGATTTGATAGTCTTCCATGAATTACTTCAAGTTTTTGGTCAGGAATCAAACTAAGCAGAGTTTTCTGGATATTATTTAAATCAGAAATTCTAGGTGCAACGTAAAATATCTGTCCATTACGATCAATTTCTTTTTGAATGATTTTCTTTACTTGTTGTTTTTCCTTTAACATAAGGAAAGTTTTTATATTCAGTCTACTAAGGGGAGGAGTTTTAATCATTGAAATATTTTTTAGTTGAAATATGGAAGATTGTAATGTTCTTGGAATCGGAGTCGCAGTTAAGGTCAATATATGACAATTTGGCTTAAGTTTTTTAAGCGCCTCTTTTTGTTCAACACCAAAACTCTGCTCCTCATCAATAATTATTAAACCTAACTTTTTAAAGATAAGTTCACCAGATAAGATAGCATGAGTTCCGATGAGTATATCTATTGTTCCGTTCTGAATTTCATTTTTAAGAATTTGTTTTTCAGATACTGATTCTATCCTTGAAATTTTTTTTATAATATAATTAAAATTTTTAAATCTTTTGATAAAATTCTTTATATGTTGATTTACTAAAAGCAATTTAGGACAAATTAAAGCTACCTGAAACCCAGCTGAAACAGCAATAAATGCAGCCCTCATTGCGATTTCTGTTTTTCCAAAACCTACATCGCCGCATATCAATCGATCCATAGGAACACCAGACCTTAAATCATTTTCAATTTGCTGTATTGATTTTAACTGATCTGACGTTTCTGTAAATTCAAACTCTGAAGAAAATTTCTCATATTCAAAAGATTTAGGAATAAGAACATCACCTTTTTCTAGTTTTCTCTCTGCAGCGGTTTTTAAAAGATTCTTTGCAATATCTTTTATTCGATTTTTAATTATAGCTTTTCTTTGTTGCCAACTTTGTAAACCTAACTTATCTAAACTCACTTTGACTTCGCTTTGACCATATTTTGAAATCTGATCTAGATTTTCAACTGGAATTAGTAATTTATCATTTCCTTGATAGATTAATTCTAAAAATTCTTGAACAACATTATTTAATTTTCTAGATATCAGACCATTATATTTTCCAACACCATGGTCATTATGAACTATATAATCTCCAATTTTGAGATTTGAATAATCATCTATTAGATTTTCTTCTTTAATTGATTTAGAGATATATTTTTTTGAAGTTTTACCGTAAATTTCTTTATCAGAAACAAAATAAAGAGAATAATTATTTTCTAACTTTAATATAAAACTATTATTAATTGAATAATTGTAAATCAAGAAATTAAAATTTATTCTGGATAAATCAAAAAAGTTTTGTTTTAAAGTGTCTTCATAATTTATATTTTTAGACTTCAAAAAGTTAATGATTTTATTTTTATTAATATTTGAAGAAAAACAAAAAATTATAATTTCATTTTTTTCTATTAAATGCATTAATTCTTTTTGATTTAATATTTTATTTTTCTTAAAATCTTTTCTTAATGAAAAACATTTTATTTCCCTTGTTTTCGGGTTTAGAAAATCAAATGAAAGAGTGAGGGATCTATTTTTAATTTTAGAGTTTAATTCTTTTAAATTGTAAAAATAATTACAATCAATTTTATGTAAATCTTTTAATTCATAACTGTTATGAAATACATTCAAGGTTGATTGCTCAAAAGCTTTTTCATAATTTGAATCTAAAAGAATTTTATAACCATCTAAATACTCTAAAAAAGAATTAAACTTATTATTTAATATTGGAAAGAACTGTTCGGAACCAGGTAAAATAATTTTCTGAGAAAGTGATTTATAATAATCGTCTTTATCCTTTAGTTTAAGTTGCCTAAATGAGCTTCGAAAACATTCTATATTTTCAGAATTGAATTGAAACTCAGAGGATAAGGATAAATAATAATCATTAACAGTGCTTATTGAAAGTTGGTCTTGTGTGGAAAATAAATTTAGTTTGTCTATTTTTTCAAAGTCAAACAAAATTCTTAGGGGGTTTTTATGAATTGGAGAAAAAACATCCATTATCTCTCCTCTTATTGCAAATTCTCCTTTATTATGTACAAAGTCTACTCTTTCATAACCTCCTTCGACTAAAAAATTAAGAATTTCATCATAACTAATTGAGTTTCTATTATTAATTATCAACTGAAATTTCTTAACTGTTTCAATTTTGATTGTATTAGTGACGATAGCATCCAGAGAGCTTATAATTATTGTATCCGATGAACTTGAGAATATTAAATTGTAGAGACAACTTATTCGATCAGATTTATTTTTATTTGTGGGTGAAAGGTTTGAAAAAAAATGACAATCAAAAGTTGGAAATTCAAATACGTTAAATCTTGGATTAATTTTAAGTAATTTTTTTTTTATGTCATTAAAATCGTATGCAATGCTTGAGAAATACGCAATTTTCTTATATTTATTTGCCTGGGCAGCTAAAAACAACTCTAATGAACATATATCAAGTAAAAAATTATCTGAGTTATTATTCACTTGAATTATCGTTACAGATTTTAAAAATTTTTTTCATTACCAAATTGTCATAATTTGCAGGTATTTTTTCTTTTTTTAAAATAATATCTAAAAGAAGATTATCTGGAAGTTTTAAAATTTCTTCAAGTTCTTTAAATTCTTCGTCATTTAATTTATATTCATATGTGTTGACAAATTTTTCAAATATAATGTCTAACTCTTTAATTCCCCTATACTTCGCTCTATGTAGAATTTTTTTTTTAGAAGCTGTATTCATAATTATATTGTTTTGGAGCATTTTAAATGAACAATTTAAAAAATAAAAATATTTTTAATAATTTTGATTTTTTAAGAAACAATTTAACAATTAAAAATATTATCAGCTTTTTTGGAAAAAGAGTTATTGACCTTTATACACATATGCCATTGACTATTAATGAAAATATTTTAGTTGAGGAAATTAAACCAAATCATTTCGAAAAAATAATCTCGTGTGACTTACTTATAATAAAATATGAAAAAAAATATAATAAAAATGCTCCTTTAAAAATTCTTTGTGAGAATAAGAAAAAGCAAATAATTGAACTTCTTTTTTTTAATATGAAAGAATTTCAAATCAAAAATTATATTAAACTCCAAAAAATATATAGAATTACTGGAAAATTAGTTTTTGCGAAGAGTAGGCTTCAAATCATTCATCCAGAAGGGGTTTTGGATATGAAAGATATTTTTCATTTTGATAAATACGAACCACAATATAATTTATCAAGAAAAAAAATAAATAAAAAAATTTTCAGAAAGTTTGTTAAAAATCACTTAGATATAATTAAATCTTGCAGTTTTCCGGATGAATGGATTTTAAAAAAGTTTAAAAAAAAAAATTGGAACTCTTTTAAAGACTCACTTTTACAAATTCATAACCCCAATTCAAAAAGTGAATTAGATTTACTTGAAAGCAATCGTAAAAGACTTGCATATGATGAGCTTCTTTCAAGTTATATGATTTTCAATGAACTTAAGCAAAGAGTAAATGTGAAAAATAATTTAATACCTATATGTAACTCTGAACTATCTATTAAAATCCAAAAAAAACTTTCATTCAAACTCACAAAAGATCAATTCAAAACTTTGGAAGATATCAAATATGACTTATCATTGAAAAAACAAATGTATAGACTTATTCAGGGCGATGTCGGTTCTGGAAAAACAATAGTTGCACTTTTAATAATAGCAGATGTAATTAGAAGTGGATTTCAAGTCGTATTGATGGCTCCGACTGAAATATTGGCCAATCAACATTTCGAATACTTCAATGAGTTATTGTCTGAATTTGGAATTAAAATTGAAATATTAACGGGTAAAACTAAAAATAAAAGGGATATATATGATCGTTTGATAAAAAATGATATCGATATTTTAATAGGAACTCATAGCGTTTACAATTCGTCAATAGAGTTCTTTAAATTAGGCTTGATTGTTATAGACGAACAACACAAATTCGGAGTTAGACAAAGAATTAATCTCTTAGATAAGTCGGCCGGTTGCCACACTTTAATAATGTCTGCAACACCTATTCCTAGAAGTCTGTCATTTGTAATATATGGTGAGATATCAATTTCAAATATAAAATCAAAGCCCCCTGGAAGAAAAGAAGTGGTTACTTCTCTTATTAATAAAAATAAAATTGAAACTCTCATAGAAGGAATTGAAAGGAAACTTCTCAAGAATGAGCAAGTATTTTGGATTTTACCTACAATAGGAACATTAGATTCTGAAGAACAGACCTTAACCACTAGATATGAATATCTTAAGAAAAGATTTAAAAATAAAGTTGGTTTTATTCACGGAAAAATGAATAAGGAAGATGCTGAGAAAGTGATAAAGCAATTTAAAGAGCGAAAAATTATGATTCTGGTTTCCACAACAGTCATAGAAGTAGGCATAAATATTCCAAATGCAACATTAATGATAATTGAAAATGTTGAGAAATTTGGACTTGCTCAAATTCATCAACTTAGAGGAAGAGTGACAAGAGGCAAACTTCATGCAAATTGTGTTTTAATTTATAATCAAAACCTATCAGAATTAACAAAAAAAAGACTTTTAATTCTCAAAAATAGTAGTGATGGATTTGAAATCGCAGAAAAAGACCTGTATTTGAGAGGCGCAGGTGATTTTTTTGGTACAAATCAAACTGGTTTACCTTCATGGAAATTTTTCAAACCACACGAAGACCATTCGCTACTTGATTCCGTTAAAGAGAATTCAGAATATCTGATAAGAAACTATAAAAAAAACCAGGATAAAATTGAATTTCTTCAAAAAATTTTTTATCAAGAAAAAAATTTTAAGAATTTTTATTCTGTTTAGATTCTAATTTAATTATTCCTGCTGATACAATCGTTTTAATTGCATCATCTACACTTACGTTTAATTTTTTTAATTCGGTATTTGGAACCATTAAAAGAAATCCAGATGTTGGGTTCGGTGTTGTTGGAATAAAAACGTTTGTAAGTTTTTTTTTTAATTTTGTTTTTATTTCACCTTCAACCTCTCCAGTCGTGAAACCTATTACCCATACACCCTTTCTAGGATATTCAACTAATACTGCCTCTCTAAACGCATCGGAATTAGTTTTGAGAATTGTTTCTAATATTTGTTTAATTGTTTTATAAAAAACTTTTATGAGCGGGATTCTTTGTATTACCAAATCAGTTTTCTTTAGAAGCCACGAACCGAAGAAATTCGCCGTTAAAGAGCCAATAACAACCATAAATAAGATAAGTACTATGAGACCTAACCCTGGTACGTCTCTTGGTAGATAAAAATTAGGATTTAAATAATATGGTATAACAGGAGTGATAAGCCTATCAAACAAGTTTATAAGTGAGATTACAATCCAAAAGGTGATAACAACTGGTGCTGTTACTAGTATTCCAGTAAAAAAATAGTTTTTTAATCTAGCCCACATTTAGAACCTTAGTCTAGTGGTACGCCCGATGAGGCTCGAACTCATGACAACTCCCTTAAAAGGGGAGTGCTCTACCAACTGAGCTACGGGCGCACTGTTAGTTAGGATATAGTAAAATTATATAATTTTCACAACAAAAATTTATTTTATTTTAATCTTATTGTTATTATCTTCGTTGGGTTCCTAAGAACTTGTCCATTTTGACCTTTTCCCTCAGGAATTCTTTCAATCAAGTTCATTCCTTCAGTAACTTTACCCCAAACAGTGTACTTGCCATCCAAAAATGGATGACTATCATAGCAAATAAAAAATTGACTGTCAGCTGAATCTGGATCACTTGCTCGTGCCATTGATACAATTCCTCTTTCATGTTTAACATCATTAAATTCAGCCTTTAAATTTTTTCCACTTCCACCAGTCCCATCACCCTTTGGATCACCTCCTTGAGCCATAAAACCTGATATTACTCGATGAAAAGTCAAACCGTCATAAAAACCTCTTTCCGATAACTCTATTATTCTTTTAACTGTATTTGGAGCTTTATCTGGAAAGGTTTGTATCTTTACAATCCCCTTTTCTAAAACCATATGAAGTACTGGTTTTTCGGTTGCAAAGGAGTTGGTAAACATGAAAAACAAACAAGTTTGTACAAAATATCTTAAGAATTTAAACATTATTTTTCCTTTCTTTTAATTTCAAACATTTTAAGAACGTTTTCTGGAACAAAATTCTTTATCTCACCACCGTAAAATGCAATTTCTTTCACAAATCTTGCGGAGGTTAACTGAAGATTTTCAGACGCCATTAAAAAAATAGTCTCTATCTCAGGTCCTAACTTAGAATTCATACCTGCCATCTGAAACTCATATTCAAAATCTGCTACAGCTCTTAAACCTCTAATAATTACCTTTGCTTCGCATTTTTTCGCATGTTGTACTAACAAATTATCAAAACCTACAACGTCAATGTCACAATTTTTTGTATTAATAAAGCTTAACGAGTCCTTAATCATAAGAATTCTTTCATCTAAATCAAAAAAAGGCTTTTTATGTTTATTTTCAGCTACACTTATAATTAATTTATTTACTATGTGAGATGCTCTTTGAATTATATCGAGGTGTCCGAAAGTAACAGGGTCAAATGTTCCAGGGTAAATTCCTGTAATTAGATTATCAGTCATTTTCCTCTAATTTAGCAACAGAAACGACTTTTTCTTCGTCAGATACATTAAATAATGTTACACCTTGAGTTTGTCTTCCTCCAATTCTTACGTCATTTACTGGACACCTAATTAGCTTACCCTTATCCGTTACAAGTACAAGCTGATCGCTATGATTTATTGGAAAAGATGCAACTACCTGACTTCCATTTCTACTACTAAGCTGCATATTCGCTATACCAAGACCTCCTCGTTTTGTTTTTCTATATTCAAATGCAGAACTTCTTTTTCCGAAACCCTTGTCTGTTACACTTAAGATGAATTCTTCGTTATCTTTTAAATTTTGAAACTTTTCATCATCTAAATTCTTATTATCTATTTTCTCGTTTTTTCGTTTCAGTACACTCATTCTTAAGTACTCATCTCTTTCGGTTACATCAAAATCAATACCGTTTAAAATTGCTAACGAAATAACTGAATCACCTTTTGAGAGTTTTATACCTCTAACACCGATTGATGATCTACCAGAGAAAATTCTGAGATCACTGCAAGAAAATCGTATACATTTCCCTAATTTGGTTGATAAAAAGATATTTGAGTCCTCTGAGCAAGTCAAAACATTAACCAGCTTATCATTTTCATTAAGTTTCATTGCAATTTTACCATTCGCGTTGATATTATGAAAATCAGTAAGTTTATTCCTTCTAATATTTCCTGAAGAAGTTGCAAAAATAATATTATTCTCTGAAACATCGTAAGGCATTATCGCAGTTATTTTTTCTCCGCTTCTTAAAGGGAGTAAATTTACCAAAGCTTTTCCCTTGGAGGCAGGACTTCCAATTGGTAATTTGTATGTTTTCAGTTTATATACTATTCCTCGTGATGAAAAGAAAAGCAAAGGAGCAAGTGTATTTACAGCAAAGACCTCGCTCACGAAATCTTCTTGTTTCGTTGTCATTCCAGCTCTACCTTTACCACCTCGTTTTTGCGCTCTGTAGGAATTTAGTGGAACCCTTTTTATGTAACCTGTATGGGTTAGAGTCACAACAACATCTTCCGACTTAATTAGTGATTCATCATCAATCACCTCCTCATTTTCCGAAATCTCAGTTTGTCGAAGAGATCCTATTTTTTCCTTTATTTGGTGAAGTTCTTTAATTATTACTTCGTTGAGTTTATCTTTCGAAGATAAGATTTTCAAAAAATTATTAATTAAGTCTACGCACTCCTTCAAATCATTAATTAATTTAGACCTCTCTAAACCGGTTAATCTGCTTAATTTTATCTCTAAAATTGCTTTAGCTTGTGTTTCAGTGATTTGGAATCTTCCAGACTTGATTAAACTTTCATTATCAGAGTTTATAAAATCCATTATAAAATCATCAGATGGAATTTTAAAATTTTGAGAAATCAATTTATTTTTTGCATCGTTAGAATCTTTTGAGGATCTAATAAGTTCTATTATTAAATCAATATTTTCCAGAGCTACAGAAAGTCCTAAAAGAATGTGAGCTTTTTCTCTTGTTTTTTTTAAATGATATCTAGTTCTTTTATAGACTATATCTTTTCTAAACTTTGTAAAAAGTTCCAAATATCTTTTTAAATTTAATAGTTCTGGTACACCATTATTTAAGGCCAACATATTTATTCCAAATGAAGTCTGTAATGACGTAAATTTATACAACTGATTCATCACGACATCAGCTTGAACATCTCTTTTTAAATCTATGACAACTCTGACCCCTTCTCTGTTCGACTCATCTCTAAGCTCTGAAATACCATCTATTATTTTTTCTTTAGCTACTTTTGCAATATTTTCAATTAATTGAGATTTTTTTATTGAATAAGGAATCTCTGAAATAATTATGGATTCTCTACCTTTTTTTGAATGTTCTACGGATGTTTTAGCTCTAATAATTATTGATCCTTTACCTTTTAAGTAAGCATCTCTTATTCCAGTTTTTCCAATAATTATTCCTCCTGTTGGAAAATCTGGACCTTTAACCAACTGAATTAATTCTTCATCTGTGGTGTTGGGTTCTAGAATAATTTTGCAAGAAGCATCGATAATTTCATTTGGACAATGTGGGGGAATTTTAGTTGCCATTCCTACAGCAATTCCTTCTGAACCATTTATCAATAAATTTGGAAATTCAGCAGGGAGTAATTCCGGTTCAAAAGCTGTCCCATCATAATTTTCTTTAAAATTGACTGTTTCGTTGTCAATATCATTTACAAGAAATGAAGCAATTGGAGATAATTTAGCTTCTGTATATCTCATAGCAGCTGCAGAATCTCCGTCCATTGAACCAAAGTTTCCTTGGCCATCAATAAGCGGAACTCTCATACTAAAATCCTGGGCCAATCGAACCATTGCGTCATATATAGCAGAATCACCATGTGGATGGTATTTACCCATAACATCACCAACAATTCTTGCAGACTTCCTGGAGGGTTTACCTGAAGTATACCCAGCTTCATTCATTGCATAAATTATTCTTCTGTGAACTGGTTTTAACCCATCGCATACATCTGGTAAAGCTCTAGAAACTATCACACTCATTGCATAGTCTAGGAAAGAGTTCTCCATTTCTCTTTCTATAAAAATGCTTTCGTTTTCTATATTTTCTGGCTTACTATCGTCAATCATAAATTTTTTGTCTTAAAAAGGGACTTCATCCTCAATATCAAAATCTTGCGAAGGTTCGTCAATTTTTTTTTCAACAGAAGAGTTTTCAATGTTAGGAGAATTCAATTTTTGAAAATCATCGGATTTGTTGTCTAACATCGTCAACTGACAGTTATATCCTTGAAGTATTATTTCAGTTGTTGTTTTTTCAACGCCAGTTTGGTCATTAAATTTTCTGGATCTAATTTGACCTTCTAAATATACTAAAGAGCCTTTTTTAAGAAATTTCTCGACTATTTCAGATAGCCCAGCTGAAAAAATTACAATCTTATGCCAATCCGTTTTTTCTTTTTTCTCGTTTGTTGTCTTGTCTTTCCAAGATTCACTTGTTGCAATTGAGAACCTAGCTATTTTTGTTCCTTCTTGTGAAACTCTGATTTCTGGGTCTCCACCTAATCTTCCAAGTAATATGACTTTATTAACTGATCCTGCCATTGTTATAATAAAAAAAATTATAATATCATAATTACTCTAAATAAAATATAAATCTTTTAAAAGTTTTTAAGAAAATGAAACCAAAGCACAATCAAAACTTTATAAAAATAGTAGGAGCAAGACAACACAATCTTAGAAACATAAATGTAAATATTCCTAAAAATAAGTTTGTTGTTATTAGTGGTTTATCCGGATCAGGAAAATCATCACTCGCTTTTGATACTATCTATGCAGAAGGTCAGAGACGATACGTAGAGAGTTTATCTTCATATGCTAGACAATTTTTGAATATGATGGAGAAGCCTGATGTTGATTCCATAGAAGGCTTATCGCCCTCTATATCAATTGATCAGAAAACAACATCTAGAAATCCAAGATCAACCGTAGGCACGGTTACAGAAATATATGATTATTTTAGAGTTTTATTTGCAAGAATTGGAACTCCTTACTCTCCAGAAACTGGAAAAGAAATCAAATCTATGAGTGTTCAAGAAATTGTGGATGAATTTTATAAATTCAAAAAAAAACAAAAATTTTATTTAATTTCTCCTGTAGTAAATAACAGGAAGGGAGAATTTAAAAAAGAGATTACTGATTTTATTAAAAAAGGATTTATGAGATTCAGGATTGACGGAAAAGTTTGTGACTCTTCAAATATCCCTCAACTTGATAAGAAGAAAAATCATTCAATTGATATTATAGTTGATAGAATAGAGGTTGATAAAAAATACGAAAGTAGAATAGCACAATCAATCGAAGCTGCGATAAGTTTGTCAGATGGAGTCATTTATTTTTATGATGTGGTTGAAAAAAAAAATTTTATTTTTTCATCAAAATTTGCATGTCCAATTTCAGGTTTTACTATTGAAGAAATAGAGCCAAGACTCTTTTCGTTTAATAGTCCTAATGGAGCCTGTAAGGCTTGTGACGGTCTAGGTTATAAAGAAAAATTTAACCCAGAGCTTATTATTGGCAACCCATCATTGTCTCTCAATGAAGGTGTTATTCTTCCATGGAATAAAAATAACCAATTTTATCAAGAATTAACAAAAGAAGTCGCCAGACATTGTTCTATAAACCCAAATCAAAAATGGGAAGATCTAACTGAAGAGAAGAAAACAAAAGTAATTTTTGGTGACAGTAAAATGATTAATATTTTTAATAATTACACTGGTTGGAATTACAGCAAAGAATTTGATGGAGTAGTAGGATTTTTAGAAAATAAGTTAAAAAGATCAGATATGTGGCAAAGAGAAGAACTTAATAAATATTTAAGCAAATTCAATTGTGAAACATGCGGTGGGGCAAGGTTAAAAAAAGAGGCATTAGCAGTAAAAATAAATGATAAAGATATCAGTGAGATCACAAATTTATCAATTGAAAAAAGTTTACAATGGTTCATGAATTTAGAAAAATCTTTATCTGATTATAAAAGAAAAATTTCAAATAAAATTATTAAAGAAATAATTGATAGATTATCTTTTCTTAACAACGTTGGTTTAGGCTATCTTCAGTTATCTAGAAGTTCTAACACTTTATCCGGGGGAGAAAGTCAAAGGATAAGATTAGCTTCACAAATAGGATCAGGCTTAACTGGTGTTTTATATGTGCTAGATGAACCATCAATTGGGTTGCATCAAAGAGACAATAAAAAACTAATTAGTACGTTAAAAAATCTTAGAGATCTTGGGAATTCACTAATTGTCGTTGAACACGATGAAGAAACTATTCTAGAAAGTGATTATGTGATTGATGTAGGAATTGGAGCTGGGGTAAACGGTGGTAACATAATAGCTGAAGGCAAACCAAGCGAAATAATTAAAAATAGTAAAAGTTTAACAGGAGCATATTTATCAAAAAAATTAATGATTCCAATAAATAAAAGTAATAAATCGATGGATGATAAATATGTTGAAATAAAGGGTGCGAATGGAAATAACCTTAAAAACTTAAACGTAAGGTTTCCTCTTAAAAAGTTCATCAGTATTACTGGGGTATCAGGTGGTGGAAAATCAACTTTGGTTATAGAAACCCTTTTTAAATCTTTATCAAAAAAAATCTATAACTCAAGTGAACAACCTCTTCCTCATGAAGATGTTAAAGGATATGAAAATCTTGATAAAATAATTCAAATAGATCAAACACCAATTGGCAGAACACCGAGATCTAACCCTGCCACATACACTGGGTGTTTCAACTTCATAAGAGAATGGTATTCACATCTTCCAGAGTCAAGAGCCAGAGGTTATAAACCAGGTCGATTTTCTTTTAATGTTAAAGGTGGTAGATGTGAAAATTGTCAGGGTGACGGACTATTGAGGATAGAAATGCATTTTCTCGCAGACGTATTTGTAACTTGTGACCTATGCAAAGGAAGAAGATTTAACAGAGAAACACTAGAAGTAAAATTTAAAAATAAAAATATCTCTGATGTATTAAATATGACTGTAGAAGAAGGCTTAGAGTTTTTCAAAGCCATTCCATCAATTTCTAAAAAACTCGAAACACTAAAAAAAGTAGGTCTTGAATATATAAAAATAGGACAGTCAGCTACAACTTTATCTGGAGGCGAAGCCCAAAGAATTAAATTAGCAAAAGAACTCTCAAAAAGATCAACTGGCAGAACAATGTATATCCTTGATGAACCCACAACCGGATTGCATACGCACGATGTACGAAAACTTTTAGAAATTCTTCACAAATTTGTAGTTGAAGGAAATACTGTACTTGTTATTGAACATAATTTAGACGTGATTAAAACTTCAGATTGGATTATTGACCTTGGTCCTGAAGGTGGAGATAAGGGAGGCCATATCTTATTTGAAGGAACAGTTGAACATTTGTTGTCACAAAATAAAAATGATACAGGTAAATGCCTCAATGAATTCTTAAAAAAATGATTACTTTCCTAACCTTTTTCTGGCCGATCTTATTATGGGATGATCTTCAGCAGTTTCTTGTATATCCATAGACCTGGAATAATCTTTATTTACTTTTTTAGGATTTTGGGAATTAAGAATTTTTTTATACCCACAACTCAACAAAAGAAATAAAAAACTAATTAGAATATAT
>CACFSX010000001.1 GCA_902569095.1 uncultured Alphaproteobacteria bacterium | reverse complement strand
CCAATCGGTATTTATTGGTCACAGACTTTAATGAACTCATTTTTTGGAAATTACCCATACGATAAAATCTGGATTTATAGATTACCGTCGATTTTAGGAATTTTTATTGGGATATTGTTAATTTATACATTTATTAGGAAAATTGAGAATGAATCAACTGCATTTTTGACAGCATTTTTTTTAATTTTTTCTTTTCTTGCAATCTCTGAAATTCATCAATCCAAAACTGATGGTTTATTGTTTTTATTTATTGGAATATGTAATCTGATAATCTACAAACTAATAAGTGTAAAAAAAATAAGTTTACATTATAAATTGCTTTTTTGGATTGCTATGTCATTTGGCATATTGATTAAAGGACCAATCATAATAATTTTTACAATTTGTCCGTTATTAATTTTTTCAATTGTTAAGAAAATAAATTTTATTAAAAATATTTGGTCCAATTTTGGCTTTGTGCTTTTGATTTTAATTACGATTCCCTGGTTTGTAATGATTAATATTAAATCAGGTGGCGCTTTTTGGTATGAATCAATCGGAAATGATTTATTAAATAAAGTTAAGTCAGGACAGGAGTCACATGGATTCCCTCCGGGATATTATTCACTTTTATTATTTATTTTTTTCTGGCCAGGATCGGTATTTATTATAAATCTGTTTTTACAAACAAAAGATAAGTATCAAGACATTATTAAGAAGGATGATTTTTCGTTTTATCTTATAATTAGTTTTGGTTTTCCCTTAATTATTTTTGAGTTAATCCCAACAAAATTACCTCATTATATATTTCCTTCTTATCTTCCATTAAGTATTTTGGTTGCAAAGTCGATTGTTGATAATAATTTTAACAAAAAGGTACTGAAATTCTCAATTTTACCAATGTTATTGTATCCAATAACGATAATCTCATTAATTACATTTTCAATTTATCAATTCTCAGAATTTGATTTCGCATATGTTTTTATTTTAATTCTACTATCTTCCCTATCAATCTTTTTATTTAAATCAAATTATAAAAAAAAAGTTAAATCGGTATTAATTTTCTCTGGATTTTTTCAGGTTTTTACATACTTGACGCTTATATTTTTCTTATTACCAAGAATGGAGGTTTTGTGGATTTCTGAAAAAATTAACAAAATTATTAGTATTCATGAAAGTAGTGTTGAAAAAATTTTCACTGTCGGTTTTAATGAACCTAGCTTGTTATTTCTTACTTCACACAAAGCATCTAATTCATCTAGTGTATTGGGTTATAAAAAGGGGCAAGAAGAAAAAATTTTACTCATCGTTACAGAAAAAATAGACGAAGCTGTTATAAATAACGAAAATTTTTCAGATTTTTCTCTTATTGAAAAATTTTCAGGATTTAATTATTCAAGAGGCGAAAATGTTATTTTCAAGGTGTATAAGAATTGAAAATTAAAGACTTAAATAATCTTAACTATTTAACTACACCAAGATTTTTTCTTTATATAGTTTTAATAGCTTTAATTTTTTTTTCTTTTCTTGATATTTATCTTTTTGAATTATCAAGATCTTTCCCGGGAATTATATTTAATTTTTTTAAAAAAGTAATTGATCCACTTTCTGATATTTTGGATCCTTTCAATTTTATCATTTTATTTTCTATAATTTTATTTCTAAATTTAAATGTTAAGTCCATTTTGAATAATGAAAAAAAGCTTTCGACAATTATGGACAAGAGTAATTTTAATCGCGAGAAAATAGAAGACCTCTTTATTTATATTTCATTAGTGTCTAAACATTTTATCTTTTCTTTAGCTTTTGCCGGAATACTTTGTAATATTCTGAAGTATATATTTGGAGTCTCTAGACCTAAATATTTTTTTCTTTATGGATATGAGAGGTTTAATATGTTTAATTTTGAGCATAAAATAAGTTCTTTCCCCTCTGGACACACACAAGCTGCTTTTACATTAGCTTTGTTGTTTATAATTTATTTTAGAAAATATTCTTTAATAATTATGTTTGTAGCCTTATTAATGGGATTATCAAGGATTTTTATGTCAATGCACTTTCCTAGCGATTTAATTGTAGGAGCTTATCTAGGTTCTATTGTTCCTATATTGTTTTATGATAAAATTTTTAAAGAGAGGATTGAGAAAATTAAAAAAAAACATAAATTTTCACTAATTGAACTCGTAAAACTAATGTATTGGAGGACACTAATATGAAAATAATTTATTTTGCTTTAATTTTCTTTATAAGTATGAATTTTAATAATGTTCAGTCCTCAAATTGGTGTAAAGTTGTATATAACCAAAATGCATCAGAAGGGCAAATTAATGAAGATCTTGCGAAATGCAAAAATTCGGATAATCTCTTTATTGCAATCCACTCGGGCTTTCAAAATGCAGGACATCTTTTAAATTCAATGATTGCTGAAAATTGTGATATCAGAAGAAATATATTATCAACCCAACCGAGATCAAGTGATCCATATTTTACAGCAGTGTGTGAATTTAGAAAACATTTGTTGAGATAAAATACTAAACTTTCCTAAGATATGTCGTTTGATTAAGTATGCTTAACTTAATTCAAAATCTTCGGTTCGATAGAAATAGAAGCAAATCAAACTATTCCTTCAAAAAAGACCTTGAAAACTTTAACACATCTGAATTACTTCAATCAGGTACATCCGGAAATTTCGATAATAAATGTCTTTCGACTAATTGGATATCTATATATAGAAAACAATAAAACCCTAGAAGACTAGGGTTTTATTGGAGGAAATTAAAATAGACTTGAAACTAGTAATAACAAAAAGATTGATGAGAATGTTATTGCACAAAATTTTGTTATCATCGTACTAGCTCAGTATCAATATATAGTAACAAAAGTTATAAGTCAAACAATATATTGATTTATTTTGTTTAATTTCATTTTTTTTCTCATAATATAATTTTATGAGGAATTTTAAGATTGCTGTAGTCGGCAGTGGTATATCAGGTCTATCATGTTCGTATTATTTGTCTAAGAATTATAAAGTAGATCTTTTTGAAAAAAACTCTTATTTTGGCGGACATACCAACACGCAAACAATCAAATATAGAGGGAAAAATATTAATGTTGATTCTGGTTTTATTGTATTCAACGAAATTAACTATCCAAATCTATGTAACCTTTTTGAGGAGTTAAATGTTAAATCTTATGAAAGTGATATGTCTTTTGCTGTTTCAAATAAGATAGATAATATCGAATATTCAGGAACTAATTTATCATCATTATTTTCTCAAAAGAAAAATTTACTAAATTTTAATTTTTGGAGAATGTTGGGAGAAATTGTTTCTTTTAATTTGTTAGCTAAAAAGCATATTAGAAAATATAAAAATTATACAATTCAAGAATATTTGGATCTGAAAAACTATTCTGACTATTACAAATTCAAACATCTTTATCCGATGGCAGCGAGTATTTGGTCATCAGAAATTAATGAAATAAAAAAATATCCATTTGAGAAGTTTGTTATGTTTTTTGAAAATCACGGACTTCTTAAAATTATTAATCGCCCAAAATGGAGAACTGTTTTGGGTGGAAGTAAAAACTATGTTCAAAAAATTCTTGAGTCAAAAAATATCTCGGCTTATAAAAACAGCTCTGTTAAATTTTTATATAGCAAAGAAAATAAAATTTTTCTCGATGTGAAAGGGAAAAAAAGAGAGTATGACCATCTTGTAATTGCAGTACATTCAGATCAGGTAAAAAAAATTATCAATTTAAAAAAAGAAGAAAAAAAAATTTTTGAAGATATAAGGTATACCAAAAATAAGGTTTATGTACATTCTGACAAAAAACTAATGCCAGAATCTAGAAAAGCATGGTCAAGCTGGAATTACATTGAAAATGAAACTAACAAAAGGGGCGTAAACGTTACATATTGGATGAATAAACTTCAAAAGCTGAATACTAGTTTAAATATTTTTGTTTCGCTTAATCCCTCTTCTTTACCATCTAAGGAGAAAATATTTAAAAAAATATTTTATGATCATCCATTGTTTGATTTAAATACATTTAAAAATCAAAAAAAAATAACAAAAATACAAGGAAATAAAAATATATGGTTTTGTGGAGCATATCTAGGTTATGGTTTTCATGAGGACGGAATTACTTCAGCATTGCATGTTGTGAAAAAAATATTAGAAAGAAATAATGAAAAAAATTAACAATACTACCGATACTTTATTTAAAGGTATTGTTTCACATACAAGGTATAAACCTTTTACTCATTCATTTAATTATCGTTTTTGTTATTTTTGGTTTTCATTGAATTTTAAACACAAATATAAATTTTTTAAAAAAAATAGATTTACTTTGTTTTCATTCTACGACAAAGATCATGGTGAAGTTGGTAAAAAATCAAATAACACATATCAATTACTAAAAAAAAAATTTTTACAAAAAGGTAAAAAAAATATTTATGATATTAAATCTTTTTGCTTACCTAGAATTTTAGGTTATGTGTTTAACCCAATAACAGTTTTTGTTGGTTTTGATGATAAAAATAAAGCAACTGCAATAATTTATGAGGTAAGTAATACATTTAACGAAAGACACTCATATTATTGTGAAATAAATAAACGAAATAATGTAAAAAAAAGATTTCACGTTTCTCCTTTTTTTAATTTAAATGGTCATTATATTATTACTTTCAATATTGATAGAAGTTTCGTGAATTTGTTTATAAATTATAATATAAATAATCAAAAAATTTTTGAAGCATCATTTAGGGGAAGATCGGTTGAAATGAATGATAAAAATCTCTTAGCAATATTTTTTAGTAATATTTTTCAAAATATCAAAGTTACAATTGCAATACACTTAGAAGCCTTTAAACTTTTTTTAAAGGGCGCAACATACATAAAAAAACCAATAAAACCAAAAAAATTCTTTTCAGAGGGCTGATAATAAATGATCTTTAAGACTCAAAGTAAGTTAAATTTATTTTTAAACGTATTAGCACAGAGTAAATACGGCTCAATAAATGTTTATAAGGATAATAAGTCTATATTTTCTTTTAAGGGAGAGCTTCCGGGACCTGACGCAAATATAAAAATATTAAAAGAGAAATGCATTAGTGATTTTTTTTTAAGAGGTGACCTTGGTTGGGCTGAAAGTTACGTTGACGAAAATTGGGAAACATCAAACCTCACTGACTTTCTTGAATGGGGTGCGAGAAATTTTCATGAATTCTCAAAATATGTTAGAGGAAAATGGTTCACCATTTTGTATTTAAGGCTTAAGCATCACTTAAAAAAAAACAGTAAATCCGGATCTAAAAAGAATATATCTTTTCACTATGATCTAGGCAACTCGTTTTACGAAAAATGGTTAGACGAATCAATGACATATTCGTCGGCTATGTTTAAGGATCCTGAGGACAACCTGCATAAAGGCCAAATTAATAAATATGAGAATCTTGCAAACATTACGGGTGTAAAAGAAAATGATAAAATACTTGAGATAGGATGTGGTTGGGGAGGTTTTTCTTCTTTTTTAGCAAAAGAATACTCAGCAAATGTGACAGCAATTACAATTTCCAAAAAACAGTATGAGAGAGCAAAGCAAAAAATATACGATGATAAGCTCACAGATAAGGTTGATGTAAAACTTCTAGACTACAGAAATATTAATGGTAAATATGATAAAATTGTTTCTATAGAAATGTTTGAGGCAGTTGGAGAAAAGTACTGGTCGAAATACTTTGACGTTCTTAAGAAAAACCTAAGGTCCGACGGATCAATAGGGCTTCAGACAATTACAATTGAAGATAAATTTTTTCAAAAATATAAAAAGTTTCCAGATTTTATTCAAACTTATATATTTCCAGGTGGTATGCTTCCCTCAGTAGAGGAAATGAATAAGGTAATAAAATCAAGAGGCCTGCATATCATAAATAAAAAAATGTTTGGAAATGACTACGCTAAAACAATAAGAATATGGTCTGAGTCATTTGAGAATTCATGGGGCTGCATCAAAAGTCTCGGTTTTAGTGAAAGTTTTAAAAGACTGTGGAATTATTACTTAGGATATTGTGAGGGAGGTTTCAAATCTGGTAATATAAATGTTGGCCAATTTCTAATTAAGAAAGTCTAGATTGAAATCAATTTCTTTAAGAAATATTATTTATGCATTTCCAGCATTTGCATTCTCTATCCCTACCTTTCCAGTAATGATTATGCTTCCTGCTTTTTTTGCAGAAGTTCATGGCTTCGAAATTTCAGTAATTGGAATAGTTATTTTTTTATCAAAGCTTATCGATATAATCACAGATCCAATTGTGGGATGGTTGAATGATAAAAATTTTTTTCCAAGAAAGGCCTATTTATTAATTGGTGGAATTTTGTCTGGCCTGGCTCTCACACAACTTTTTTTTAAACAAGAAATAGATCACGAGATATTTCTCTTAGTTTGGCTTTCTATTTTATATCTTGGCTGGACAATGTTTCAAATCCCTTATTTATCGATTGGATATGATTTGGAAAAAAATTATTTCTTAAGAACTAAGCTAAGCGCAACTCGTGAATTTTTCATTCTACTAGGACTTTTCTGCTCGCTCGGTATTCCAATGTTTTTTAGTATTAGTAATGAAAAGTTATTAGAATATATAGTTTTTGTTGCTACATTATTTGGTTTAATTGGGTTGATTTTATTTTGTAGTTTGATTCCAGAAAATAAAAGAACAAATGAAAAAAAAATAAAATTCAAAAAAGTTATAAAAAACCTTAGAAAAAATATATATTTTTCCAAAATTTTTTTTGTATTAGTTGTTAATAATTTAGCAAATGTATTTCCAATGGTGTTATTTGCTTTCTTTATTACCTATGTTCTAGGCGGTGATGATTCAAACAGGCAAACAACTTTGTTTTTTTACTTTTTATTTGCAATAATTGGTGTTCCTTTTTGGACGATTATCAGTAAAAAATATGGAAAAAAAGAAGTGTGGAGTCTGTCGTTATTTACGTCAGCAATATTTTTTCTTTTGGTATTTTTTTTAGAAGATGGCAATTTTTTGTTTTTTATAATAATTTCTTGCATAACTGGATTTTGCCTTGGGGCAGATTTAATAATACCACCATCCATTCAGGCTGATATAACGGATTGGCATCGTAGTAAATTTGGTGAGGATATCTCTGGTGTACTTTTTTCAATTATAACCTTTCTAAATAAATTTGCTTTTGCTGTAGTAAGTATTTTTGTATTCGGAATAATGGGGGTTTTAGATTTTGACACAGGTGGTGAAATTAATACAAAAGTTAGACTTTTTATAATAGTTTCTTATGCTTTGGCGCCAATTTTACTTAAGCTCTTAGCTGCATATTTACTTGTAAATTTTAAGTTAAAAGAAAATGAACTTCAAAAAGTTCAAAAAAAAATATATGGTTAATATTATTTAAATAAATTTAATGACGATGAGATTTTTTTTTACTATTTTAATTTTTTTAATTAGTTCTTGTAGTAGTCAGATGAATATAGAAAAGTTCAAAGGAAGTCAGCCAACATTAACGTTAGAAGATTATTTTGAAGGCAAGACAGAGGCCTGGGGAATGTTTCATGATAGATTTGGTAATTTAAAGAGAACATTTAAAGTCGACATTACTGGGACAATAGAATCTAACACACTCACGCTTGATGAAAAATTTTTATATGATGATGGAGAACAAGATTCAAGAGTTTGGACTATCAAGATTTTAGGAGATAATCAATATAGTGGTACCGCTTCGGATGTTGTTGGAGAAGCTAAAGGGATATCTGAAGGTAATGCTCTTAATTGGAAATATAAACTTAATTTGAAAGTTGGTGACAGCACAATCTTAGTTGATTTTGATGATTGGATGTTTTTACAAGATAGAAATATTCTTATGAATAGGGCAGAAGTAAAAAAGTGGGGCCTTAATATTGGAGTAGTATCTATAACATTCTTAAAAATTAATTAACTATTTGTGAATTTTTTTAAAAATTGAGCCTATTACAGGAAGATGTGAATAAAAATTTCTACCAGAGTCCCAATAATCAATATGCTTTGTAATTAACTTTTCTTTAATATAAATTTCACTCATACCTGAAAATGAGATTGTTTTTTTTAAAAACTCACAACTAAAATTCCACTTGACAACATTTACAAGCTTATGTTCATAAATCATTATGATTTTAAATTTTGGATTCTTTAGCCTTTTAAATATTTTTTTGAGTAAAGCTTTGAATTCACTCTTACCTTTTATTTTTTGAAATGGGTCTTCGAATATGAAGTTTTCAGAAACGATAGATAAAAGGTCATCTATTTTATTGTCCTGAAGACTTTCAAAGTGACTAAGATATTTTTGTAAGGATTTTTTCATTAGGGAAGTTTTATTAATTTTTTAATCAGAAAAAAATAAATGCTGTAAGGTAATAACCTTAATAATTTCATGGGGATAATAAGTTTTTTTGGAAAATAGATTTCAAATTGTTTACTCTCTAGTTTTTCATAAATTTTTTTTGCAGCATTCTGCGGAGACATTAAAAAGGGCATAAAAAAAGGATTTTGATCTGTCATTGGTGTTTTCACAAAACCTGGGTTTACAACCTGTACTTTGATTTTACTTTTATGAAACTCAATGTTCAAAGTCTCAGCTAAAAAAGTTAGGGCTGATTTTGTAACACCATAAAACCCGCCACCAGGTAACCCTTGGTAACCTGCTGGGGAGGATACAAAAACAATGTGACCTCTTTTATTTTTCTGCATTACTTTAGCTACAGGCGAAAGAACATTGATTACACCTAAAAGATTAATATCTACAACTTTTTTAGCTTCTGCTGTAGAAATTTTTGTAATTGATCCTGGACTATAAATTGCAGCATTGAGAATAAGTAAATCAATTTCTTTAAATTGTTTATAAATAGACTTTGAAACTTTCAAACATTGATTTGGGTTATTGACATTCAAAGAAATGGGATAAATTCTTTTCTTATATATATTTGCAGTTTCTATTAATTTTTCTTTTCTTCTTCCGCTTATAATGACGTTATATTCTTGTTTGGCAAGAATTAGGGCAAGTTCTTTTCCAATACCAGTGCCCCCTCCAGTAATCCATGCAACTTTATTCTTTTTTAGAGTCATATTCCTTTAAAAAATACTCAATTGTACTTCCATCTTTTAGAAAAATCATTTTTACCCATTTTTTATCTTTATACCAGATGTCAATATTTACATCATCACCAGTAAACTCTTTACCTAATAGTTTATAACGTGAAGCTTTAAGTAAATTATCATAAATCATTTCATCTCCGAGGTATTTAATTTCAAAATTTATGTAACTACAATCTTGAGAATTCAAAACCTTATTTTTCTTTCCAATAATTAATTGGTCAAACTTCCAGTATGTCGTTGGTGTGATTTTTTTATCAAGCGTAAAATCGCCATTTGTTCCCAAAATTTTAAACTTGTTTTCTTTTTTATTAACTGTACAGTCCAACGAGTCACCATTTTTGTCGGTACTGGCTTCCATAAAAACTAGTGTGTTATTCATCCATTTTTCATGATTTTTATGGAGATACTCATACACTACAAAACCAAGAAAAGTAACTTCGAACTTTATTTCAATTTTTGATTCTATCAGACTATTTTTCTCATAGAAATCTAAGTTGTGATAACCAATTAATGAGCCATTTCTGTAAACATTAAAATTGAGTTTTTCAGATGCTGTGTTTGAAACTGATATTGAAGGTAAGAAAAAAGTAGAAAAAATGAAAAGAAATGTAAATTTTTTCAAGAGTTTGTTGAGTTGAGTCGGTAGGGGGATTAGCCCTACCAACTACTAATATTTTATATTATCTTCTTTGCCCAAATAGTTGGATTAGCATAATGAAGAGGTTTATGAAATCTAGATACAAAGTCAAAGCTCCCATTATTGCTTTTTTACCTTCTTGCCCAGAACCATCAAAGTACATTGCTTTAATGCGTTGAGTATCATATGCAGTAAGTCCTGCAAATACTAGAACACCAATTACTGAAATTCCAAACTGAAGCGCGGTACTAGCTACGAAGATATTTACAATAGAAGCTATCAATATACCAATTAGTCCAATAAACAGAAACGAGCCCCAACCTGTTAAATCCTTTTTGGTGGTGTAACCGTATAGGCTTAGAGCTCCAAAAGCTCCGGCAGAGATGAAAAATACTCGAGCAACTGATTCACCAGTGTACTGAATGAAAATAGATGATAATGAAAGTCCCATTACGGAAGCAAATGCCCAAAATAGGATTTGAACGGTGCTTTCCTTCATTCTTGCGATACCCATGTTTAAAGCAATAATGAAACCTAATGGTGCCAGCATTATTAAAAATGCTAGAGGGGAACCGTAGATAGCTGCACCAAAAGATGTGTAGGTATTCGTGGTAAAATTGAAAGCCAACGTTGATGT
The DNA here is from genome assembly GCA_902569095.1 of uncultured Alphaproteobacteria bacterium. Classification (GTDB taxonomy): domain Bacteria; phylum Pseudomonadota; class Alphaproteobacteria; order Methylaequorales; family Methylaequoraceae; genus Methylaequor. The sequence goes on along the minus strand of CACFSX010000001.1, from coordinate 137,421 downwards.
AAGATGGGCGATGACACCAGTTAGTGCCAAACCAACTGCCATAAAAGAATAGACCTTATTCATGTAGGCTCTAAGACCTAAATCTATATCAATAGATGTAGATTTGGATTTTAGATCTCTTTCATAGTCGTAAGCCATTTTTAAACTCCTTATTTTAAATGTTTTACATGTAGTATAATATACTACTATTATTGTTTATAGTTAAAATATGATACAAAATTTTTAAATCAAGAATTTTATTTTATTATGAAATATAATAAGTTAGGTAATACAAACATCGACGTAAGTTTAATTTGCCTCGGAACAATGACTTGGGGCGAACAAAATTCTGAAGAAGAAGGATTTCAGCAGATGGATTTGGCAATTTCTGAAGGTGTAAATTTCTTTGATACTGCTGAACTTTATTCTGTGCCCCCAAAAAAAGAAACATGGGGTATTACAGAAAAAATCATTGGTAATTGGCTAAAATCTAGAAAATGCCGAAACAAAGTAATTATCGCTTCAAAGGTAGTTGGAAGATCTGGCATGAAGTGGTTTCGTAATAAGGAAACTAGACTTAACGAACAACAAATTAATGAAGCAATAGATGGTAGTTTAAGAAGACTTAAAACAGATTATATAGATTTATATCAATTGCACTGGCCAGACAGACAATCAAATTTTTTTGGGAAATTAGGTTATAAATTTGAAGAAGAATCTGATTTTATTGATTTAAAACTTCAACTTGAAGTACTTTCAGATAATGTAAAAAAGGGTAAAATAAGATATATTGGTCTTTCTAATGAAACTCCCTGGGGATTAATGAAATTTCTTTCCTTAGCCGAAAAGTTTGGTCTTCCAAGAATTGTTTCTGTTCAGAACCCCTATTCGCTTTTAAACAGAAGTTATGAAGTAGGAATGGCAGAAATATCAATTAGAGAGAAATGTGGATTATTAGCTTATTCGCCTCTAGCATTTGGAATGTTAACAGGAAAATATGATAACGGAGCAAAACCTGACGGAGCTAGACTTACCTTATATTCAAACATGTATACAAGGTATACTAAGCCCAAGGGCTTAAAATACTCAGAAAAATTCAACAGCCTTGCTAGAGAGCATGGTCTAACGCCAGTTCAAATGGCTTTAGGTTTTGTAAATTCAAGAGATTTTTTAACAAGTAATATTATTGGCGCAACTGATTTAGAACAGCTAAAGGATAATATTGATTCGTTCAGAATTAATTTAACAGATGAGGTAATTTCTGAAATTGAAAAAATTCATGATGAAAATCCATACCCATGTCCTTAATCTATTTTTTTTGAACTAAGAAACTTGTTAAACAGACGATTAATATTCCGACTAAACTCATAAAATTTATTTTTTCGTCAAAGAAAATAAACCCAAATATTGTAGAAAAAATTATTCTAGAATAACTAAGAATAACAACATTTTTTGTTTCAAAGTTTTTATAGGATTCCGTGTTAAAATATTGTCCAAGTAATGCTGTTAAAGTTATTAAAAAATAGCTCCCAATTAAATCAAAAGATTTAAATGAAATTTTACTATAAAAAATTGAAAAAAAAATAATTGTAGAAAAAAGAGAGTGATAAAAAAGTATAGTTAAGGTTTCTTCCCTTTTACTCAAATAAGATATGGAAATAATACCTCCTGATACGCATATCGCAGAGAATAAAGCCATGTATACACCAATGTCACTCTCAATTTGTCCGGGTCTTGTAATCAAAACAATTCCCAGAAATCCTAAAAATATTAAAACGATCAATTTTAAGTTTAATTTTTCTGCGAATATAAAAAATGAAATTAAACAGGTAAAAAAAACTTTTGTAAATCCAATTGTACTGGCTTGAGCTAATGTTAGGAACATCAAAGATTGATATCCGAAATACATGGCTGATACTCCGCAAAGACATCTTAAAATGTGAATTTTAATGTTTCCTGTGTTTATCAAAAAAAATACCCTTTTTTGAGTCAATAAAATGGTTATCAATAATAATAACATCCCAAAGAATGATCTGAAGAAGACGAGGTTTTCTATGTTATCTATTAACAGTAACTTTTTTATCTGGACGCCAAGAATTGCAAAAAACAAACAACTAATTATCTGGTAAAATGGTTTTATTTTTCTCATCTCTTCTAACGCTAATAAACTTAATATTTGAACATAAAATTAAACCAGATCCACAGATTATTGTTATAAGATCAATTTTCTCATCAAAAAAAATAAACCCCAATATAGTAGTAAATAACAACTTAGAAAAATCAAAAGACATCAAATTTGTCAACTTTGTTATACTTAGAGCTTTTGTCCAACAAAAATTCCCTAGTGTTGCTATAACTGAAATAATAACCAATAAGTATAATTGTTGAATATTTGGTGTTGACCAAACCATCATAGTAGGAATACCAGCGATCGGAGTCATCAATAACACCATACTAAACATTAGAGTGATTACAGATTCATTTCTTGATATTTTTTTTACCAACAAACCTGCAATTGCGTGAGTTATTGCAGCAATAAGAGCTAGAATAACTCCAAATTTTATTTCCAAGTCTGGTCGAATAATTATAATAGTTAAAATAAATCCTAGAAGAATTATAAAATTATTTAGTCTAGAAGTTTTTTCTTTAAAAAATAATATCGCCCCAAGATAAATAAAAAGAGGAGTGCTAAAGCTAACCGCCATGGCCAGTGAAAGAGGAATAAGTGAATAAGACCAAAAAAGAAGAATCATTGTGATACCACCAAAGATTCCTCTTAAAACTAAAAGTTTAATATTACTACTTTTATTAATTATTTTCTTAGTTTGAATAATGAAGGGAATAAGTAATAAAATACTAATTAAATTCCTAAAGAATGCTTGTTCGATGGGATGAATGAACTGAGAGCCAAATTTTATCAAAGCAGCAAGGACTGAAAAGAGAAAACAGGACGAAACAAGTAAAAAAATTGGATACATATCTTATTTGATTTATAGTCTCTTGCAATTTATTAACGAATATGTCAATAAAAATAATGAATTTAAAAATAACGTATAAATTTTTGCTAACCATTCTTGTAATTTTTGTATTTACTGAAATAAAATCTAAGGAACTAGGAAAATTTAATGATTGGAGTGCTTATGCAGAGGGTGAGGGAAAAAACTTAGCCTGCCTCGCAGTTTCAAAACCAAAAAAAGCAGAAGGAAACTATAAAAGAAGAGGTGAGATTTTTGCTGTCATTACTCATTTACCCGGTCAGAATAAATGGAATGAGTTCAGTATAGTGGCAGGATACAATTATAAAGCAGATAGTAACCCAGAAATAACTGTTGGTGATGCAAAATTTCAATTATTTACATCAGGATCAAGAGCGTGGAGCTTTAGTCCTCCTGACGATGAAAAAATTATTAAATTCTTAAAGTCATCAATGAAAATGAAAGTTGTTGGAACTTCAACAAGAGGAACGATAACAACAGATACCTATTCTTTAATGGGTTTCAGCAAAGCATACCAGCAAATAAATGAAGCCTGCCAGAAGAAATAGTAAACTTTATGAATAAAAAAAAAGTTGTTCTAGCCTTTTCTGGAGGTCTTGATACATCTGTAATATTAAGATGGCTTCAAAATGAAAGAAATTTAGAAGTTGTAACTTTCACTGCCGATATTGGCCAAGGAACTGAGGTCAAAGAAGCCAAGGATAAGGCTTTAAAACTTGGAGTAAAAGAAATTTTTATTGATGACTTGAAAGAAGACTTTGTTAAGGATTATGTATTTCCAATGTTCAGGGCTAATGCAGTTTATGAAGGTTACTATCTTCTAGGGACATCTATAGCAAGACCATTAATAGCAAAAAAACAACTTGAAATTGCGAAAAAGGTAGGTGCAGAGTTCGTTGCACACGGTTCAACGGGAAAGGGTAATGATCAAATTAGATTTGAGTTGGGATATTATGCATTAAACCCAAAAATTAAAGTCATTGCTCCTTGGAGAGAATGGAATTTGAAGTCTAGAAAGGATTTGATAGAATATGCCAAAAAATCACAAATTTCTGTATCACCTGAAAATAGTGATGAGCCCCCTTATTCAATGGATGCAAATCTCCTGCATACTTCATATGAAGGAAAAATTTTGGAAGATCCTTGGGCGCAGCCAAACGAGTCAATGTACACAAGAACTATTTCTTGTGAGGATGCTCCTAACACCCCAACAATAATTGATTTAGAGTTTTTCAAGGGAGACTTAATTTCTATTAATGGAGAAAAACTATCACCTGCTAAACTTCTTGCTAGATTAAATAAAATAGGCGGTGAAAATGGAATTGGAAGAATTGATATTGTTGAAAATAGATTTGTAGGCATGAAATCAAGAGGTGTATACGAAACTCCTGGAGGAGAAATTCTTCTTGCTTCAAGAAGAGCAATAGAAAGTATTACACTTGACAAATCTTCAGCTCATTTGAAAGATGAATTAATGCCCAAGTATGCAGAATTAATCTATAATGGTTTCTGGTTTTCTCCAGAAAGAGAAATGTTACAGTCATTGATTGATAAATCGCAATCAAAAGTAGAGGGTACTGTAAAGCTAAAAATTTATAAAGGAAATATTATTATACTCGGAAGAAAGTCAAAAAATAGTCTTTATAGCAGTGAAATGGCAACTTTTGAAGAAGACTCAATTTATAATCAAAAAGATGCTGAGGGGTTCATCAAATTAAACGCACTCAGGCTCAAACTACTAAAGCATAGACGATAAATCAGGAGTTGGTTGGTTAAACTGAGGGTAGGATGCAAGAAGTGTGTTTAGAAGGAGACAGGCTATTGTCATGGGCCCTACTCCACCAGGAACAGGAGTGATGAGAGAGCATTTTGTTAGACAATCTTCATAATCAACATCTCCAACTAGAATTTTCTTTGCATCTCTTTCAATTCTATTAATTCCGACATCGATAATTATTGAACCTTCCTTGATCCAATTTGACTTGACCATTTCTGGAATTCCAACAGCAGCCACAACAATATCAGCATCCTTACAGACAGATTCCAAGTCTTTTGTTCTTGAATGACATATTGTTACAGTAGCGTTCATTCCAAGAAGTAGTGCGGCCATTGGCTTCCCAACTATATTTGACCTTCCAATTATTACTGCATGTTTGCCTGATAGATCTTTTGAAATCTTTTTTATAAGAATACTACAACCCAAAGGCGTGCAAGGTACAAGAGAATTTAAACCTGACCAGAGTTTTCCAACATTATTAGCATGAAAACCGTCAACATCTTTTTCAGGTTTTATTCTATCTAAAATTTTATCTGAGTTTACATGTTCTGGTAGAGGTAATTGTACAAGAATTCCTTGTACATTTTCGTCATTATTTAATTTATCAACTAAATCAATTAATTCATTCTCAGATACTTTCTCGCTCAATTTATGCTCAATTGAATTGAAACCAACTTCAATTGTTTTTTCAATTTTATTCTTAACATAAACCCTACTAGCAGGATTTTCGCCAACAAGTACAACAGCCAGTCCTGGAACTTTTCCTGTTTTACTTTTAAGTTGATCTCCAAATTTTTTAACTTTTTCTCTTATTTCAGAAGATATAAGTTTTCCGTCTATTATTTTATTAACCATATTAGAATCCGTATTTTGTTATAATATATTGAAATGCTTCAATTACTATTATTAATATTACAGGTGAAATATCAATTGCACCGAAGTTTGGGATTACATTTCTTATAACCCTAAGAAGCGGTTCGATCAACTTAAATAAAAAATCCATTACAATTGAAATTATTCTATTGTTAGTGTTAATAATATTAAATGAAATTAACATGCTTGAAATTACATAAATTATTACAGCATATTTATAAATCTGCAAAATTTGAAAAATGATGTATAAAAAAAAATCTACAAAATACATAATTTATAAGAATTTATTATGAAAAGCCAAACTGATCAATTAGATTTTGATTTTAGTAGACCTATAGATTTTCAAAGAAACATTAGCTCAGAAATTATTGATGATTGTATATCTGAGCTTTTCAAAGAAGATAAAAATTCTCTATTTAAGAAACACTTAAAAATTTTAATGCTCGAGCTTTACTATTGCTGGATTGAATCTGAGAAACAATTTCTTACAGTATCAATGTCAAAGAGAGGTTATAACTCAAAATCTAGATATAATCCAAACAATATATCTTCTTACCTAATAAAAGTTATTAATTTTTTGGTTAAAAATAACCTTATAAATTTTCATGCGGGTTTTTACGACACTAGAACAAAAAAAAGCAGATTGACAAGAATTAAGTCTTCAAAAATCTTAATAAACCAATTTGAAAGAATAAAATTACTTTCAACTCAAAGTGTGAATCATAGAAAAAAAGAATATTTGTTAATTTACAATAAAGGAAGACTACATGAATACAAAGATTCTTATGAGACTCAAGAGATAAGAGCAATTTTAGAAAATCATAATAAAAATATTTCAAAAACTCTTTTCGACATTCCAAGCCTTGAAAAAAAAATTTTAATAAGAGGCGACAATAAGAAAATTTCCATTTCTCCTTTTTCTTCTGTTTTTTATAAACAAGACATTGAAAAATTAGGTGAGGGATTGATCGGAGGTTGTTGGTGGAATAAAATTGATTTGCATTTGTTCTTAAATATTAAAAATAAATTGACAATAAATAATGCGAAAACAAGTTATTTAGATTTAACAAATTATTTTTCCAACTATTTAAGCATGATATCAAATTCAAATATTTCTTTACAACTAAAATCTTTCTCAAAAATTTTGGGTTATGATCAATTGTGTTATTTAATAATGAAAGGTTTTCGATCCAAAACATCTACAAACTTTATAAATTCTGTATTCAGAGAGAGAAAAAAATTTTCATTACAAGATTACACTTCGAGCGAAATAAATAAAGCAATAAAGAATCATATAATTGACAATCAAAAGCTTCAAAAGTTTTTGTATAAAGGAAAAGATATTGGTTGGAATTTTACAGTGTCCAAAATTTTCTTTAAGTTAGTATCGGAAATCACAGGTATTAAGATTCCGGTTTTTTTGGTTAGAGATAAGATTTATTTCCCTTCAGATAGAGAATCCTTAATCTTTGAAAAATTAGAGAAAATTATCTTTTACGAATTAAATATTAATAATGTCAAACTCCGTGCTGAAAAAGCATCTAATTTTACTTTTGAAAAAAAAAATTTTTTTGGGCGATTAGTTAAATCGAATATTGATTTTTCCAAAAGATACTTAGATAATAAAAAATTATTTGGAGTGAAATAAGTTTTGATTAAAAAAATAGGTATAAATCAACTAAAGTTTAGTAAAGGAAAAAAAATATACACGAAAGGTGATGCAGCTCATTTTGCGTACTATGTTCATTCTGGGCGAGTAAACATATATAGTCCTGGTGGGCTTTTACTAGGAAAGATTGGCGAAGGAGAAATCTTTGGAGAGAGAGGTCCATCATTAGACGAATCCAGATCGGTTACTGCTGAAGCGGACTCAAACTGTATTTTGTATCCAATAAATGAAAAGAATTTAAAACAAAAGTTGAAAGAGGCCGATCCAGTAGTTAGGGCAATTGTGAGAAGTTTACTGATGAGGTTGAATGATATTAATTTGAAAAGTGAGGATTTTTGGAGAAACTTAAATGTCGTTACTTCTTTATCTAATGAGGAAGATTAGAGTGTATTCTTACCTTGGCGATGAAGCGTGTTTTCTTCGCCTTGGACAAGATTCCAAAAATCTTTCATGTAATCATCACTAAATCTGTTGATGTTAAATTTTTTATAGTCAAATTTATCTGTTACATCTGATTCGTTTAGAATTTCCTCTGCAATACTCTCACCTAAAACTGGACAGTATTTCATGGCTTGGCCTGAGCCAAGATTATGGAAAAGATTATTGAATTTACTATCTTTTCCTAAAATGAATCTTAAGTCTGGAGTAATGTCAAAGAAAGACCGATAACCAGATGCATAAACTGTTTTATCTATGTTGGAGAATCTCTTTTTTGAAATATCTTCATAATTTTTTATTTGATTATATGCAAGTGACTGATTCATTGGTTCGTTTAGGTATTCACCTCCATTGACAGATGTGAGGTCGTTTAAAAAATTTTTTGCAATTTCGTAGACAGATCTTTTCCTTGGTTGGTGGGCATGCATTTTGTTACCTCTCCATGATCGAAAATAACAAAGATTTGTGTAGTCAGCCACTATTGGATATTCATATCTTATTTGTTTTGGGCTTTCCATCCAATTTACAACTGAAACGGGTTCAATTGTAACTGGTATTTTTAATCCTATCTTTGAAAACAATTGTGAACTCCACGCTCCTGTTGCATTAACAAAATTTTTGGCTTCCAATTTTCCGTTATTAGTTGTAATGCCTATTATTTCTTTCCCTTTGGTTAGAATGGTGTCGACCTCAGTTTTTTCCATTAAAACAACACCATTCTCATCTAAAGCATCATAGAGAGTTGACCGAAGAATGCTCGGATCTAACTGAAATGCTGCCGGCTCGTAAAAATAAGATTCATTTTCGTCTGTAAGTAAAGTTTCACCACATTTTTGCGTGGCTGAATTTGTATCAATTTCTTCGAAAACTAGTTGGATTTTGCTCATTCTGTCGGATAGATCAGACCATGCAGGGTTTTCTCCATCAGCGTTTTTTTTTGCTATCCAGATAGCTCCAAACTCATCAAGCTCCATATCTAATCCCCAGACTGAAGAGAGATTTTTCCACATTTTAGAACTCATTGATGCCATAATAGAAGCATCAGGATCTGCATTTGCTGACCTTACAATGCCCGAATGTCTAGAGGATTCGGCTGCGCATAGAACAGCTTTTTCAACTAAACAGACTTTATCACCTTTGCCGAGTTTATTCAGTTTTCGTTGAAGAGAGATAGCAGCTGCAGCTCCTAAACATCCCCCACCAATAACAATTGTATGATACATTTTCTTTTTATATTTAAAGTCTATATTATTATAAGACTAGCATATAATAATAAAAAAATTAATTACAACTAAAATTTATGTACAGAGATATATCAAAAAAAATTCAAGGAAAAGGTTGGAATGGTATTGTTATAGAGTTAAAAGAAACAGAAAGTTTTGATCTCTTAAATTTAGCTGAAATGGATCCTAGTAAATACCCTTATTTTTTGGAAAGTTCTTCTAGGGGGAATTTATTAAACCGGTATTCAATTGTTTTTTATAAACCAGAGGTCGTATTAGTTAAAAATTCAGCCAATATCCATTTTCTAAATGAATTTGACAAACTTTGGGATAAAAATAAAGTTGAACAAGACGAAATGATATATCAAGGTAATCAAATACCATTCTATGGTGGATGGTTTGTTTATCTAGGTTATGAAATTGCAAAAGAAATTGAAAAAAAAATTGTTATACCCGCGTCACCTTATTTTTTACCAGATGCTTTTGCAGCCAGGGTAAATACCTCAATTATTTATGATCACGAAAAAAGAATTCTAATTTTGACAAGTGATAAAAATTTATTTTCTCAAGATTTCAACGATATTTTAAGTGATTTAGATAAATCAAAATTTTCACATGCAAATTTTAGATCCAAAGGTTCGGTGAAGATTTTTTCAAAAGGAACTTCAATTGAACATCAATCACAAGTTAAGTCATGCATTGATTATATTTATCAAGGTGAGATTTTTCAGGCAAATTTATCAAGATTATGGAGATTTAAGGTAGATGAAGAATTAACAGATATCGATATTTACAGGAAACTTAGGGAAAAAAATCCGGCCCCATTTGCAGGAATAGTAAGATATAAGGAAAGCTCAATTATTAGCTCCTCCCCTGAAAGATTAATATCTATATCTGGAGATCATTTGCAGACTAGACCTATTGCCGGAACAAGACCTAGGGGAACGTCTGGAATTGTTGATGTAGAACTAACTAGAGAATTAATTAATTCGGATAAAGAGAAGGCCGAGCATTTGATGTTAGTTGATCTAGAAAGAAATGACATTTCAAAAGTTTGTGAACCAGGTAGTGTAAAAGTTGACGAAATGATGAGCATAGAGACGTACGCGCATGTTCATCACATCGTGTCTAATATAAGTGGTAAAAAAAGAAAAAATATAAATCCTGGCGAAATTATAAAATCAGTTTTTCCTGGTGGAACAATTACAGGTTGTCCAAAAGTAAGATGCATGGAAATACTTGCAGAATTAGAAAAGGAAGGAAGAGGTCCTTACACAGGATCATTTGGATATGTTACTCATAGTGGAAATATGGATATAAATATTTTGATACGAACAATTTTGAAAGAAAGCAATGATCTTTTTTTTAGAGCTGGAGGAGGAATCGTTGCAGATTCAATTCCGCAAAACGAAACACTTGAAACAGAAGCAAAAGCCAATGGTATGCTGAAAGCGGTTGGGTCATTTAAAGATGAATGATTTTATATCTTTGATAAATGGAGAATTTTCAAAGCATATTTCTGTCATTGATAGAGGTCTTTCATACGGTGATGGTTTGTTTGAAACAATGTCTTGGTCTTATTTAGATGATGAGAAAGTTTTAGGTGTAGAATTCTGGGATAGACATATAGAAAGAATAAAACAAGGTTGTTTAATCACAAAAATAAAATTGCCACCGACAGAAATTTTAACAAATTACAAAGAAAAGATTCTTAATGAATGCTTGAGGAAAGGAATTAAGAATGGTGTTCTGAAAATTGTAATTACAAGAGGAATTGGTGGAAGGGGATATAAATTTGAAAAGGAGATCGTCCCCACGGTCATCTTTTTAAGTTTTCCATCAAGAGAGATTAATAAAAAAACTCTATATACAGGAGTGAAATTAAGATTTTGTGAATTTCCAATATTTGAAAATTCAATGCTTGCTGGATTGAAACATTTAAATAGAATTGATTCAGTCATGGCTAGATCGGAATGGGAGGAAGATGAATTCTTTGATGGAGTTATGTTAGACAATTCAGAAAGTATCATTGACGGTACAATGACAAACTTATTTTTCTCGAAGAATAATGTTCTTTATACTCCAATAATTAAAAAGAGCGGTATTAATGGGATAATGAGACAAGTGGTTATTGATAATGCTAAATTATTTTTTAAAGAAGTTTGCGAAATTGAAATTAAAAGAAAAACTATTTCAACTTTTGATGAAATGTTTGTTACAAATTCAGTAATTAAAATATTACCAGTTACTCATCTTAGTAATAAAAAATTCAAAATAACAAATGCAACCAGAGAAATGATCAATTTTTTTTTTAAAAAAAGTAAAAGATCTAAAAATTTAGAACTAATCTAGATTATATTTTTTTTTAATACTCTCTAAGTATTCGTTTTCTCCTTTTTTAATAATAGCAAGCTCTTTATATTCATTAATTGCTTTCACATGCATATAATTGTTAGTAAAAATTTCTATCAGCAACTCTCTTGCTTTTATATTTGAAGGATAAAGATTTTTTAATTTACTAAGATACTTTTCTGCACTTTCTGTTTGATTGGTTTTTTTTTTAAGCAAAGCAATTTCTAGTAAGATATTTTCATTTTTTGGAAAAAGTTCTAAGGCGTTTTTATAATATTTATCTGCTTTTTGATAGTGTCCACTCAATACGCATGTTCGTGAGAGAATTAACCAACCTTGAAGATCCTTAGGTTCTTTTTTTAATTTTTTTTCAAGAAAAATGATTAAAACTTGTGGACTTATGTTCTTAAAATTTTCAGGATCATTTATTCCCTCTTGCACGATCTTATTTATTTTTTCCTCAAAAAAGAAAGTTTCAAGATTTCCTTTAGAGAGATAAATTATTGTTGTAGGAATAGTTATAAGCAAAAAGACAAGAAAAAATTCAAGAGTTTTTTTCTGGAATTTGTTAAGGTACAATACGCACATTATTATTATTAAAAAAAAAAGAACCAAACTAAGAAACATTATCTTTTTCTAAAAAAGTAAAATGTCAATAAAATAAAAAAGGAGATTGGTAACAACCATAAGCCAACTGTGTCAAATCTTAATGGAGGAGAGAAAAGGACAAAATCACCATACTTCGAGTGAATAAAATCTATTATTTCTTCTTTGGATTCACCTTTTTCGAGTTTGATTCGTACAATTTTTCTTAAATCTTTGGCTATATCAGCGTTTGAATTCTGAATATCTTCGTTTTGACAAACCAAGCATCTAAGTTCTTTGCCAATTGCTCTTGCTTGAGCTTCTAATTCTTTGTTTTTTAAAATTTCATTAGGTTCTATTGCAATGGCTTCCGACAGAATGATATTTATAAAAAAAATAAAAATAATCATTATTTTTTTTTTGTTAAATTTTTAAAAATTTCAAGATCTCTTTTCATTATTGGACCTACATGCCTATACTTTACTAATCCATCTTGTATTATAAAAGTTTCAGGTAATCCGTAAACTCCCCAGTTTATACTTTGAAGACCATTATGATCCATTCCAATTACTTCATATGGACTACCAAGTTCTTCCAACCATGGGAGTAAATCTTTTTTTTTATTCTTTTTTGCAATCCCAAATACTGGAATGATGTTACTTAACTGCAAAAGTTGAGGATGTTCAATTTTACAAGGGGGACACCATGATGCAAAAAAATTTAAGATAACAACTCCTTTATTTTCTAGATCAACATTGGTGAAATTTCTTCCTTGAAGAGATTCAATTGAAAATTCAGGAATCTCTTTCGAAATTAGATTTGAAGGAACCAAATTTGGATCTTTTTGGAGCCCTTCGTATAAAATGTAGATACAGAAAAAAAAAACACAAAAAAGAAAATATTTCATTATTTCCTTGATAAACTATTTAGAAATGAAAGTGAACCACCTAAAGCAAGAAAAAAAACACCAATCCATATCCAAACGGTGAATGGATTAAACCAAATCCTTGTAGTCCATTTGGTTTTGTCTTCGTGAACATCTCCAATTGCTATGTATAGATCTCCAAAAATGCTTGAATGTATAGCGGCTTCAGTTGTAACTTGTTTACCTGCATTATAGAACCTTTTTTCTGGTCTAAGAATCTTAATTTGTTCACCTTGTTTTTTAATTGAAAAAACACCCATCTGACTGATGTAGTTTGGTCCTTCTATTTTTTTAACACCAAGAAATTCTACATCAAAGTTTTTAATTTTTAATGATTGGCCTACTTCTTGGAATTGAATTTTTTCTTGTTTAAGAATACTACTTCCTGTAGCTCCGATAATTAACAATCCAATTCCAATATGTGCTGTAATTTGAGCAAAGATTTTTTTTGGAACTCTTAATTTTTTATTTATGAACTGAAAGACTTCAAATAAAGAACTGAAAATTATCCAACATCCTAATGCTATAAATATAATAGATAAAATAGGGGTTTTATAATTTAGATACCATACAAAGAGTGAAATTATAAAAAAACACAAGATAAGAATTTTTATTCTATTTAGTAGGACAATAAGATCATCTTTCCCCCATTTAGTATATGGGCCAATAATCATACCTGCAATAAAAGGAAACATTACAGGCATTAGTATTGAGTTAAAAAAAGGTGCACCAACTGAAATTTTTGAGTTAAATAAAACGCTAGCAAATAATGGATAAATTGTTCCTACTAAAATTGTAAAAGTTAAAGAAAGCATGAAAATATTATTCAAAGAAATCATTCCTTCTCTTGAAATCAAGGTAACATCTACGCGTTTCAACTGTATATTTTTGTTTATGTATTTAAAAATACCAAAAAAGCTTATAGAAGCTAAAAGAAGAAGAATGTAAACTCCTCTTGTTGGATCGTTGGCAAATGCATGGACAGAAACCAAAACGCCAGATCGGACTAAAAATGTCCCGAGCAGACTAAGGATAAATGTAAGAATTGAAAGGATAATAGTCCAATTTATAAAGATTTTCTTTTTGTCGGCAACTACAATTGTATGAAGAAGTGCGGAGGCTGTTAGCCAGGGCAGCAGCGAGGCATTCTCAACAGGATCCCAGAACCAAAACCCTCCCCATCCTAATTCATAATATGCCCACCAACTCCCAAGACCTATCCCGCATGTCAAGAAGATCCAGGATATAAACACCCACGGTTTAAGAATTTTTATAAAGTGGTTTTTTACTCCATCCGATAAAGCAGTGACCGATATGGAGTAAATTATTGAAAAACCAACGTAACCCAGATAAAGAAAAGGTGGGTGTATAGCTAGTCCTGGATCTTGTAAAAGTGGATTTAAGTCACCTCCTTCAATTGGATATGGAAAAGATTTTTCAAATGGATTGGATGTAAAAATTATAAAAGATACTACTAAAAAGCATAAACTATTTTGAATTTTGAGAACATTATTTTTAAATTCTTCAGTGGCTGAACTATTTTTGGAAAATAAAAAACCAAAAAAAGTCATCACTAATAACCATAAAAGTATTGATCCTTCGTGATTACCCCAGACGCCAGTAAATTTATAAATTGTTGGAAGTTGGCTGTTTGAGTTCTGAGCAACAACATTTAAAGAAAAATCAGAAGTTAAAAAAGAGTAGGTTAAAGAAATGAAGGAACTTAAAGTGAAAAAAAAAATTAAGTTAGTTATCTTTAGATGGTTCAAAACAAAAAGTCTTGAATTCATATGTGAATAAATCAGTTGTGCGAAGCTAAAACTTGAAATAACAAGAGTTAAGGTCAAAAACACAAAGCCAATTTCAGAAATCATATTTTATTATCCTTTATCGATTTGATATCATTTATTTCAGGTGGCATATAATTTTCATCGTGTTTTGCCAAAACTGTCTTTGCTTCAAAGTTACCTACATTTTTCATAAAGCCTTCAACAACAACACCTTGTCCTTCTTTAAACAAATCAGGGAGAATTCCAATATACGAAATAACTAATTCTTTTTCAAAATCTGTTATGACAAAAGATATTTCTTCAAGTTGTCTTCCTTCAATTGTTCTAATTTTTTTAACTAAACTTTCGTCTTTCACCATGCCACCTACCCTTATCATTTGTGTTGTTTCTATCTGTTTTTCAAAAACTTCAGTTGGGGAGTAAAAAAAAATTAAGTTTTCTCTCAAATTTATAAGTAAAATCGTACATCCAAAAGCAAAGAACGCCATAAAAATTAAAACAGTAATTAGTCTTTTATTTTTTTTCTTCATTTTTAATCAAATTAACGAACTCTTTTTCAAGTTTTTTTGTTTTTGAATTGCTTAAAATGAATATCAGTAAAATAATAGAAAAAACAATCAAATATGATGAAAGTACATATGAAAAATGATCACCTGAATTAATAAAATTTAGAAAATAATTCATTACGCCATCCTGTTGAATCTTATAACTTCAATTTTTCGTTGTATTATTTCACCTCTTACTCTTATTAATAAAATTGAAATAAAGAAAAATAAAAAGGAAAAAGTCATTATAAATAATGGTAATAACATTGATGAATCTATTGATGGAGATGAAAACTTGGAGATACTGGCTGGTTGATGAAGAGTGCTCCACCAATCTACAGACCATTTAATAATTGGAAGATTTATAATACCTATTATTGCTAAAATTGACGAATATCTGTCAGCCTTTGATTTATCTTCGTAAGCATTATTTATAATTATTAGTCCTACATAGATAACAAGTAAAACTAATTCAGATGTAAGTCTTGCATCCCAAACCCACCATGTCCCCCAAGTTGGTTTCCCCCAAATTGAACCTGACAACAATGTAGCCAAAGTGAAGCAAGCCCCTATGGGTGCACAAGATCTTGAAATTAAATCTGCAAGTGTATGCTTAAATACAATCGAAAAAATGCTACATAAAGCTATGATTGAATATATCATTAATGAAAACCATGCACATGGAACATGTATATACATAATTCTAACAGTTTCTCCTTGAAGATAATCTGGAGGACTTCCAAAAAAGCAAAAAAATAAGCCAACCAAAAGCAAAATAATTGCAATGTTCAATGTTATCGGTTCAATCTTTTCGATTAATCTTTGAAACCTCAAAGGGTTTGCTAAATTAAAAATCACTTATTTATCTCCTTCATAATTAATCTTCCAGCCATTAAGCATACTGGTAATGTAATAAAAAAAATCCCAATTAAAATTAAAAATTGATTTTCTTTTAAATTATTGCTCTCAAATAAAGTTCCACTAGAGGTTGTAAATATAATCATAGGTATGAAAAATGGTAAAATAATTACAAATTGAATAATCTTATTCCTTTTAAGTTGAACAGAAAACAATGACGATAGTATTGAAATTAAAGTTAAACTAGGTGTTGCAAGCAATAAGTTAATAACGAGAGTTAATAATTCATTTAATGTGATTTGAAAGAATACAAATACAAGTGGCACTAAAAAAAGCATTGGAATCATGATCATAACCCACATTGCCATACTTTTAGATACTATAATACTTTCTTCACTAAAACCAAGAAACTGAAGTTCTTTTAAACTTCCGTCGTTAAAATCCTCATTTAGAAAGTTTTCTGAGACAAGCATGATTGAAAAAATTAAAACAATCCAGACAATAGATTTGTAAAAAATTTTTACATAAGAAATATCATTTACTGAAAAAACGAATATTAAAGATGCTATTACAAAAAAAGTTGAAAAAGAGTAAATAATAGAAAAATTTTTAAGCATAATTCTTATTTCTCTTTTAACCAATTTAAAAAAATCAAGTTTCACTTTATATTTTCCCATGTATCAAAATTGGCTATTTTGTTGCTAATCTTTAATTTTGGACTTTTTATAAATATTCTCTTTGATCCTTCGATATTCAAATTAATGTGACTCGCTAGCAGAATTGATCCTCCATTTGCTTTGTGATTACAAATCATTTTTTTTGTTTTATTGATAGAATCTATATCTAGGCCATTAAAAGGTTCATCTAAGATCCATAAATTGCATTTGGTAAGAAGAAGCTTGGTTAATGAAACTTTTTTTCTTTGTCCCTGAGACAAATTCCCAATTAAATTATTTCTTAAGTCGTTTAATTTAAAAAATTTTAAAGAGTTTAAAAGCTTCTCTTTTCGAATTTTCATACCTATAAGTTCCAGCCAATTTAACAAGTTTTCTTCTACACTAAGATAATCTTTTAGCGAATCTTTGTGAGGGAGATATATAAACAAATCTTTTTTTTTTAGGTCTATTTCGTTTATCGGAATTTCATTAATTTTGATAATACCTTTTTCAGGCTTCAGTATTCCTACAGATAGATCAAAAAGGCTACTTTTCCCAACCCCATTTTCTCCAATCAAAATGATTATTTGAGATTTTCCTAATTTTAAATTAAAGTTATGAAAAATTAATCTTTTATTTCTGCGAAAATAAACCGATATAATTTCTAAAACCATGGCAACAAACCTTAATAAAAAAACTTAGAAGATTTATGAAAATAACAACAACAAATTTTACAGACAACCTAAAAGTTGAAAAAAATTCTTATAATTTTGTAAGTTTAAAAAAGGCCGAAAAAAAACTCAATTTTATATTAGAAAAGTTACCCTTTTCTTACAAAATTCTTCTGGAAAATTTGATTAGAAACATTGATAGCACAGGAGTTAAAAAAGTAGATATAGAAAACCTTATTAAAAGGAAAGCAGGTAAAGAAATTTTATTTTCTCCTACTAGGGTATTAATGCAGGATTATACCGGTGTTCCAGCAATTGCCGATTTAGCTGCGATGAGGGATAAAGTGAAAAGTTTGGGAAAAGATCCTGATAAAATAAATCCAGTCATACCTGTTAGTCTAGTCATAGATCATTCAATAAATGTAGACAGTTATTCAAGAAAAGATTCTATAAATTTCAATGTTAGAAAAGAATACGAGAGAAATACAGAAAGATATAAATTACTAAAATGGGCTCAAGGCTCTTTGAAAAACTTTTTGTTATTTCCACCTGGATCAGGTATTTGTCATCAAATTAATATAGAGTATCTAGCTCAAATTGTTCAAAAGAAAAGAAATCTCTTATTTTTGGATTCTGTTGTTGGAACTGACAGTCACACTACCATGGTCAACGCTTTATCAGTCTTAGGTTGGGGTGTGGGAGGGATTGAGGCAGAAGCTGTTATGTTGGGTCAACCAATTTCTATGCAACTCCCAAAAGTTGTGGGCGTTAGACTGGAAGGTAGATTAAAGGATGGCTTAACTGCTACAGATTTAGTTTTAAATATTACTGAAAAATTAAGAAATCACAATGTTGTCGGAAAGTTTGTTGAATTCTATGGTAAAGGTTTAAGTTCTTTGAGTTTGTCGGAAAGGTCTACGATTTCCAATATGGCTCCTGAATATGGAGCGACTTGTGGAATTTTTCCTGTCGATAAAGAAACTCTTAATTACTTGCATATTACAGGAAGAACTTCGCAACAAATCAAAATTGTAGAGCAATATTCTAAAGCCCAAAAAATTTGGCATTACGGATCAGAAAAGATTGATTATGACGAAAACATTGTAATAAATATGAACTCTATCCAACCATGCATATCAGGACCAAAAAGACCCCAAGATAAAATCAATTTATTAAATGTTCCAAAAAAATTTTCAGAACATTTGGAAAATGAAAAAAAGAGTTACGCAAAGGATTTTGATAAATTAACTCATGGGAAAATTTGTATTGCAGCCATAACTAGTTGTACAAATACTTCAAATCCATCTGTCTTAGTGATGGCTGGCCTAATTGCTAAGAAAGCTGTTCAACTTGGACTCAAAACCCCTTGGTGGGTCAAAACTTCTTTTGCACCAGGAAGCAAGGTAGTAGATAAATACCTCTCAGAATCAGATTTGATGAAATATTTAGATAAAATTGGATTTAATATTATTGGATATGGATGTACAACCTGCATTGGAAATTCAGGACCATTAGATGAAAAAGTAAGAAAAGAGATTATTAAGAACGATCTAAATGTATGCAGTATTATATCTGGTAACAGAAATTTTGAAGGACGAATAAACCCTCATGTAAAATCAAACTTTCTTGCTTCTCCTCCACTTGTTGTAATTTATGCTCTTGCAGGAAGGATTGATATTGACATTAATAAAGATCCAATTTGTGTTTCTAAAGGAAAAAAAATTTTTTTCAAGGACCTTTGGCCTTCAAAGGTTGAAGCTGACATAATTCTCAAAAAACACGTCAAAAGAAACTTTTACAGAAAGAATTATTCTAATATTTTTCAGGGAGACAAACAGTGGGAAAAATTAAATGTTAAAAAATCTTCTACTTACGATTGGTCTTTGACTTCAACATATATAAAAAAACCTCCATTTTTAAATCTTGATAAAAATGATTTTTTGAAGGACATCAAAGCTAGACCTCTATTGATTCTTGGAGATTCAATTACCACAGATCATATATCTCCAGCAGGTGTTATTAAGGAAGATAGTTCGGCCGGGAAATATTTGAGAGATAGGCAAATAAAGGTTGATGATTTTAATTCTTATGGTGCCAGAAGAGGAAATCATGAGGTAATGACTAGAGGAACTTTTGCAAATATCAGAATAAAAAATAAAATGGTTTCTAAATTTGGAGGATACACAAAGCACTATAAAAACGATAAAGAAAATGAAATATATGAAGTAGCAAAAAAATATCAGGAAGAAGATATTCCTTTAGTCGTTTTAGCTGGAAAAGAATATGGCACAGGTTCATCTCGAGATTGGGCTGCAAAAGGAACAAAGTTACTTGGTGTAAAAGTCGTGATCGCAGAGAGTTTTGAAAGAATTCACAGATCGAACCTCGTTGGTATGGGAGTTTTACCACTACAAATTAATGGTAATCATCTAAAAAAAATTCAATTTCACGGAAAGGAAATTTTTTACATTGGAAAACTCAGAGATTATCTCCAGAAACCAAACATAAAAAAAAAGTTAGAGGTTAAAAAGCATAATGGGGAAAAGTTCTATGTGGATGTTATTTCGAGAATTGATACAGAAAAGGAAATCAGATACTTTGAAAGTAACGGAATTCTTCCATATGTTTTAAATAATATTTAAACTTACTATTTAAATTAAAGATGAAAAAAAAAATTTCAGCTTTTTTAGGTCCAACTAATACTGGTAAAACTTATGCTGCAATTCAAAGTTTGCTAAAATATAAAACAGGTGTAATAGGATTTCCATTAAGACTTCTAGCAAGAGAAAACTTTGAGCTTGCAAAGAAATTTTTACCAGAAAGTAAGATAGCATTAATAACTGGTGAAGAAAAAATAATTCCAAAAAATGCAAAGTACTTTTTTTGTACTGTAGAATCAATTCCAGAAAACTTACAATTTGAATTTGTTGCTATCGACGAAGTGCAATTGGCTGCAGATTATGAGAGAGGATATATTTTCACTAAACGAATCTTAAATAATAGAGGTATCAAAGAAACATTGTTTTTAGGCTCAAGAAGTATAGAAAAAATTTTATTAAAAATATATCCAGATATTCAAATTGAAAAAAAACCACGAATGTCGAAACTGTCTTATATAGGCTACAAAAATCTAACTAGACTTCCAAAAAGATCGGCGGTGATTGCGTTTTCTCAAATTGATGTCTATGAAATAGCAAATAAGATTAAACAATCACATGGTGGAGTATCAGTTGTCTTGGGTGCGTTGTCTCCGGACGTAAGAAATGCGCAAGTAAAATTATTCGAGGATGGTAAAGTTGACTATATTGTTGCAACTGATGCTATTGGGATGGGATTAAACCTTAACATAAAAAATATTTTTTTTTCCGACATAAAAAAATTTGATGGGTTAAATGGTAGATATTTAACATATGATGAAATTGCGCAAATTGCTGGTAGAGCAGGAAGACACTTTAATGACGGATACTTTGGGACAACATGTGATTTAAAGAGCTTAAGAAATGATATTATAAATTTTGTAGAAAATTATGAATTCACTGAAATTAAAAAAATTTTCTGGAGAAATAATAAATTAAATTTTAGTTCACCATCAAATTTACTAAAATCATTATGCGTTAGACCCAACAAAAAATATTTAAAACTTAAAAATGATGGGAATGATCATAGATATGTAAAAATATTTCTTGAAGAGAATGAGTTCAAAAAAAATTTAACAAACCCAATCCACTTAAAACAACTATGGGAAATATGTAGTGTACCTGATTACTCTAAAAATTTAGATGAATATCATACAAGATTTTTAAAGAAAATATTTTTTTACCTTGTTAGTCAAAATAAATGTATTCCGGATGAATGGCTAAAACAAAACTTGAAAGAAATTAATCGTTTTACAAAAAAAATCCCAGAGCTCAACTATAAGTTGTCACAACTAAGAACATGGTCGTTTATTTCTTTTAAAAAAGAATGGATAAAAGATGGTGAAAGATTTCAAAAGAAAGTAAAAAAACTTGAACTTCAGTTTGCATTAAAATTACATCAAGAGCTTATGACTGAGTTTATTGGGGAGTATAAAAACTTTGAATTAGAAAATTCAACTAATTTTATGCAATCAAACCATATTGTCAGATTTGAGAAAAAAAAAATTTTTTTTGGAAAAGAAATTATTGGCTGCATAAACGGTTTAAAATTTGATATAAATCAAAATTTTAAAAAAAGTAAAAGTATTTTTAATAACAAAATACTAAAGAAAAGCTTGATAGAATTTTCATTAAAAATTAAAAACGAATTTTTAAATGCCAGCTTTCTCTCTTTTGAATTTAAAATTGATGGGACTATTCTTTGGAAAAAAGATGTTATAGGTTGTTTTTTGAAAGATAAATCTTTGATAAAACCAAGACTTGAAGTTTTTCTTGATAAATTTTTTCTAAATTTTGAAAAAGATATTAAATTGAAAATTTTGAATTTTTTAAATTTCGTAATTAGAAAAGAGCTTCCATTTATAAATCAACTTCAAGAGATAAAAAAAAACGGTGCCTGCAGAGCAATTAACTTTAGCGTTCTTGAAAATTTGGGGCATTGTGAAAGAAAAAATATTGACAATTTTTTAAAACAATTAACCTCGGAAGAATTAAAAGAATATAGAAAGTTTGGTTTCAGAGTTGGAATAAATTTTTTTTATTTTAACAGTAATAAACTTAGTCATTTAAAACAAATGCTTATAAATATTTTTTTTAAGTATGAAATGAAAAAGTTTATAGATGAACCTATTTTTTGTCTAAATTTAAAAAATAGTATTAAAAGTACTCTTAACTTTTACAAAAAATTAGGCTTTTACAAAATTCAGATTAATAAAGAACATTTTTTAGTTGATCATCAATATTTTGAATCTCTATCGAAAAAAGTTTATTTTTTCAAAAAACAAAAATTTTCATTTTTACCAAATAATAAGTTTGAAAAAATTTTTTTTAAAAATCCTAAGAAAATTTATGATTCTTAAAATGTCTTGTTATTAGCTTGAATTAGTATTTTTTCTGTTCTATATAATAAACCATGCCATATGTAGTAAAAGATGCTTGTGTAAAATGCAAGTATATGGATTGTGTTGAAGTTTGTCCTGTGGACTGCTTCTACGAAGGTGAAAACTTCCTTGTTATTCATCCAGATGAGTGCATTGACTGTGGGGTGTGCGAACCTGAATGTCCAGTAGAGGCAATAAGTGATGACACATGCGATGATGCACAAAAATGGCTTGATATAAATAGAGAATACGCTGAAAAATGGCCAAATATAAATAAAATGGGAACTCCCCCTTCCGATAGTGACGAATGGAAAGACGTTAAAGGAAAGTTTGAGAAACATTTTAGTCCAAACCCAGGAAAGGGTTCTTAACAATTATCTTTAATTATCCTTCAGTTTATTATATTATTCACCCTTTATTTATAAGGAGAAAGTATTGAAAAAAAAAGCTTTAGAGCTAGATATTGGAGATCTAGTTGTCTATCCAACTTATGGTGTAGGCGAGATAGAAAATTTTGACACCTACGACATAGATGGATCAATGCAAGATTTTATTTTAATAAATTTTAAACAAGACAAAATGAAGCTAAGAATTCCAAAAGAAAAAGCCTCAAGTTCAGGGTTAAGAAAATTAAGTAATAAAAATAGACTCTCAAAAGCATTAGATGTCTTGGCCGAGAAACCATCCGTAAAAAAAGATATGTGGATTAAAAGAGCAAAAGAATACGAAAAAAATATCAATAGTGGGGATCCAGTTCTGATAGCTGAAGTTGTTAGAGACCTGCATAAAAAAGAAGATTCCTTAGAACAACAGTCATACTCTGAAAGACAAATCTATCTTACCGCTCTAAACAGATTGAGCAATGAATATGCCGCCGTTCAAAATCTAGAAAAAAAAATTGCAAAAACAAAACTTGAAGAGTTGCTAAATCAATAAATAGTCTTAATTTTTTGATTTGGCTTAAATTTACCGTCTTTAAAATCATTTAGATTTGTGAAAATTTTTTCAGAGTGCATGCTTTGATGATTCATTTTATTTATTACATTTTCTATCAATTCTGGACGCGACGGAGCTGTTATAACTTTAATAGTTGGTGGTTTAAGTGATTTTTTTTGAATCTCTGATAATTTTGAAAAACTAAAAACCATTTTCTTAAATTTTTCATTGTAATTTTTTAATTCCTCCTTTCTACTAATTAACAGAAATCGGTAAATTAGTTCCTGACTCTCTTGAAGAGTTGCAAAAACAAAGGTTTTTTTATTTTTCTCAAATCTTCCTATAATTATATTAAAATCATTATCAGATCTTGATTCAAAATCTAAAATCTGTTTCTTATCAATTTTTAACCATTTACTTACGTAATCAATATTATTTTTTCCTGACTCTTGGTGAAGATCAAAAATTATTTTTGTTTTTTCTTTGGTGATTCCAATCAACGATTTTGGATTATTGATAAAATAGAAATCCTTATCAAATGAAAATCTAAATCCCAGTGGTTTATGTATAAAACTATCTCTATAGAAAAACCCTTGCTCTGGTCTGTCTCCATAAATAATACCATCAATCTTTTTTAAGAAAATTTCTTCCCCTACGATTGGATTTAATTGAGTCTGTCCTTTGTAATTTTCAATTACCTCTTGAACCCTCTTTGATGAATTAGGGTGAGTTTTTAAGAGCTCAGAAACTTTATTCTTAATTTTAAGTATTTCTCTTTGAACCTCTGAGTAATCTTCCATTATTCTCAAAAAATTTGCCATTTCTTTTGCATCAAATCCTGCTCTTATCATATATCTTACAGCTAGCTGATCAGCTTGATATTCTTGTGACCTTGAGTAAGATAAAAGATATAATTGAGCTGACTGACCTAAAAGATTGTTAACAAAATTATTCTGTGAAAAAACATTCAGAATTTGCAATAGGACTCCGGTTCCAATACTTTTCGTATATCTTCTCGCTGAATGTCTAGCAGTTATGTGTCCAATTTCATGTGCAATAACTCCAGCTAGCTGAGCTTCATTTTGGCATAGATATATTAAACCTCTTGTCAAATAAACGAACCCACCTGGGAGTGCAAATGCATTTATTATAGGGGTGTCTAAGATTGTGAATGTAAACTTTTTATTCGAAAGTTCTGATGTGCTAACTAAAAAATTTCCTAAGCTCTCAACATAATTTTTTAATTTTGGATTCTGATACTCTCCTCCGAATTGTTTAATAATTTTTTGATGTTCACTTCTTCCAATTGCATCTTCTTCACTTTCTGATAACAGACTAAACTCGCTATCTCCAGTTGCAGGATTTTTTTGACACCCTTGACCGAAGTTAATTAAAATAAAAATTGAAATTATTAAAAAGGAATATTTAATTTTATTTTTCATTATTAAATGATAGTTTGTTTGAGTGTTATTGTAAAAAATTAATGAAGAATAAGTTAAATTTTTTTGTTATAATATTTTTGTTTTCTTTTCTGAGCAATATGTCATTAGCAAAAGATAATAAAAATAGAATTGCCCTTGGTGGAGGAATATATAATTTTATGAAACATGGAAGTGATGATTTCAATCAATCTTCAATAGCTTACAATTTTGAATATTTTTCAAAAGAAAAGGCATTTGGATTTATTAAGCCGCTTTTAGGTTTTCTTGGAACGACTGAAAATGCTTTTTATGGTTACTTTGGATTATCAACCGATCTTTATTTCTTTGATTGTAAATGTTTTTTACTCTCCCCGAGTCTAGCAGTAGGTGTGTATGAGGATGGAGATCAAATTAGACTAGGACATACACTAGAATTTAGAAGTGGCGGGGATGTTTCATACAGATTTAAAAACAATGTAAGGGTAGGCGTTGGAATTTTTCATATTTCCAATGCAGGTTTGGGTTATAGAAATCCTGGATCTGAACAAATAATTTTCAAATATCATATACCATTTAATTAATTATGAAAAATTTCAAACCAATTTACATAATTTCTTTTATAATTATTATGATTTCATCAAATTTATGGGCAAAGGACTCATCTAGATTTTCAGTTGGTTTGGGTATTTTTAATTACATGGAAGACGGCTCTCCGCCCCATAACGACCAATCTGGTATGATAAATTTAGAACTTCATAGTGGAAGAAAAATGTTTAATTTAATTAAGCCTTTTGCTGGATTTTTAGGAACCAATGAAAATGCATATTACGCATATGGAGGATTTGGAATAGATGGTTATTATGGAAAAAAAAAGAATTTTGTTGTAACTCCCAGTTTAGCTTGTGGGTATTATAAAGATGGAAAAGAAATAAAGGCTGGGAATCCTCTAGAGTTTTATATTGGAATAGATATGTTCTACAGATTTAAAAATAATGCGCGAATAGGGGTTGGTATTTTTCATATTTCAAATGCTGATAGTGGGAAAAAGAATCCAGGCTCAGAGACTTTAGTTTTGAAATATCAAATTCCTATGGGAAGGTGAAAGTGGTCTTATAGTTAAACTGGATATAACAAATCCCTCCTAAGGATTAATTTCTGGTTCGAGTCCAGATAAGATCACCAATAAAGATAAATGAAGCATGAAATTAAAAATTTTTTTCTATCACAGATTAATGAACACGAGTTGATTATAAAAAAAACAAAGTTAAGTGTTGAGAGAAATTTCTTAAATCTTGTAAATATTTGTGTTAAGTCTGTGAAAAATGGAAAAAAAATTATTTTTTTTGGAAACGGAGGAAGTGCCTCAGACGCACAACATCTGTCAACAGAATTGACTGTTAGATTCTGTGAAAATAGAAAGTCCATTCCAGCTATATCTTTAGTAACGGATACATCCGCAATATCTGCCATTGGCAACGATTATGGATTTAAATATATTTTTTCTAGACAACTTGAAGCAATAGGACAAGTTGGAGATGTTGCTATTGGAATAACAACTTCTGGCAAAAGTCAGAATGTATTGGAAGGTCTTCAATATGCCAAAAATAATAAAATGAAATCAGTGGCTTTTACGGGAAGAAATATAAAAAAGATTGAAAAAATAACAGATGAAATTATATCTATTCCCGCAAAGAACACTTCAAGGATACAAGAAGCGCACATATTAATAGGTCAAATGTTATGTAACGCTTTGGAGTTCCAACTAGGTCTTTCACCACTTGTTAATGAAGAAAAGTTTTAATAAAAAATGCCCTTTAAAATTTCAGCCAAACTAATTTTTGTCATACTCATAACCTCATGTAATTTAGACTCTAATTACTTTCCACACAATGAGGGTAAAAAAATTTTTTATGATGTTTTTTTTGAAGACAAAGAAAAAACAAAAAAATCTTACAGACAGAGTTTTTATTTTCTGCCAAAAGTAAATAATGCAATACCAGTTCTGAAAAATGATGGAGAAATAACTTTCTATGTTTTTGAGGATGAGGGAATTTTTAAAAAAACCACTACCGATTTTTTTTCTACGAATGAGAATGAGGATAGACAGCTACTTATAGCTTTTCCAATTGTTAAGAACACTCAATGGAAAACAAATGACAAAACCAGCCTGCAGATGAAATTAGGCTATGACCGGATATACGATACAAATCTGCCTTTTAAATTAACTAACAAAATTGAAAGCATTAATGAAACAGTTTCAATTGACGGAAAAAAAATTAAAAATTGCATAAAGATTTCAGGTTACGGTATAACCAGTTACAATCCCGGACCTCCACTGGATGTCATTAATATTGAAGTTTTTTCGACTTCTTGGTTTGCTAAAGATTATGGTCTTGTAAAGTACATCAGGGAAGAAAAATCCGATTCAGAAACAATGGGTAAAATCTTTTACGAAAAAAATATGTTAATAAATGATTGAATAACTATATTATAATAATATCAGTGCATGTGATTAATTATAATGAGAATGTTTAAAAGATCCAAAAAAGGTCTTTATGACCCAAAAAATGAAAAAGATTCGTGTGGAATTGGCTTTGTCGCTAATATTTATGATATCCCCTCTAGAAAGATAGTAGATAATGCTTTAAAGGTTCTAGGTAATCTGACTCATCGAGGTGCAGTTAGTGCAGACCCAAAAGCCGGAGATGGTGTAGGGATTTTAGTTCAGATACCTCATCAATTTTTTCAAGGCGAACTATCAAAGAAAAATGTAATCCTTCCTAGACCAGATGATTATGCAATTGGCATGTTTTTTTTACCACGAGATCAAGAAGAAAAACAACACTGCATCAATGTAATAGATAAGTATCTCACGAAACTGAAGCTTGAAAATCTTTTTATCAGAGAGGTCCCGAGAAATAACGAAGTTCTTGGTGAGTCAATAAAAGGTAATGAGCCATCAGTCATTCAGATATTTATAAAGCAAAAATTTCAAGCTAGCAAAATTAATGAGTTTGAACAGAGACTTTTTATTGCAAGAAGAAGAATAGAGATTGAACTGAAATCATTTGATTTCTACATCTCTTCATTGTCAAGTAGAGTTATTGTCTACAAAGGAATGATTATGTCTGACAGTCTCAAGGACTACTATCTTGACCTAAAAGACGAAATGTTTATTTCCTCACTTGCCATTGTTCATCAAAGGTTTTCAACTAATACATTCCCAAGTTGGGAGTTGGCTCAACCTTTCAGATTCTTGTGTCACAATGGTGAAATCAACACATTGAGAGGCAATGCAAATTGGATGAACGCAAGAGCTTCAGTTTCAAATTCTGACTTTTTTTTAAAAGAGTTTCAAAATTTAAATCCATTAATTTTTGATGGTTTGTCAGATTCTGCTGCCTTTGATAATGCTCTTGAATTTTTAATGATGGGAGGCTATAGCATCGAACACGCAATGATGCTGTTAATACCAGAGGCCTGGGAAAAAAATATTCAGAATTCTTCTATGAAAGATTATTACGAATATTATTCTAATTATATAGAACCGTGGGACGGACCGGCAGCTATGTGTTTTACCAATGGGAAGAAAATTGGGGCTATTCTTGATAGAAATGGTTTAAGACCGTCAAGATACGTTCAAACTGAAGATGGTATGATCCTTCTTTCATCTGAAATGGGAGTTTTGGATATTGACCCTAAAACAGTTGTTAAAAGATGGAGACTCGAGCCTGGAAAGATATTTCTTATAGATTTAATTGAAAAAAGAGTTATTGATAACGAAGAGATAAAATCTAAATTATCAGCAAAATATGACTACAGAAAGTCACTAGATAAATCACAGATTTTTCTTGATGACCTGGAAACTGGAGATGAAACCACTTTATTAGAAGAAGATACTTTGAGAAAAATGCAATTTTGTTTTGGTTATACAAAAGAGGACATCAATTTTTTTATAGAGCCTATTCTAAAACTCGGTATTGAACCAATAGGTTCAATGGGTACAGATACTCCAATATCTCTTCTTTCAGACAAACCAAAACTTCTATTTTCTTACTTTAAGCAATGTTTTGCACAAGTCACCAACCCACCAATCGATCCTATTCGAGAAGAACTTGTTATGTCTCTTGATATGACACTTGGAGAAAAACCAAATATTTTTGATTCACCGGAGCAGAATACAAATGCAAGACTAGAGTTAAGTCAACCTATTTTAACCAACAAAGAAATTTCTAAAATCAAGAATATTGAAAATAACACTAAAGGAAAACTTAAAGCTTCTGTCATAGATATTTTGTTTAAAAACTCAACCAAAGAAATTGAATTAAGAGATGCACTTGAGAGAATCTGTTTTGAGGCTAAATCGCAAATTCTAGACGGGTCGAATATTTTAATTCTTTCTGATAGAAATGTTTCCAATGTAAATGCTCCAATTCCGTCTTTATTAGCCGTTTCTTCAATCCACCATTACTTAATAAAGGAAGGGTTGCGAATGAAGACAAGTTTGGTAATCGAAACTGGGGAAGCTAGAGAGCTTCATCACTTCGCAGTTTTATTTGGATATGGAGCTGAGGCCATAAACCCTTACTTAGTTTTTGATACTATACACAACTTAGTAGGCGACAAAAACTACAATGCATCCGAGAACAATTTTATAAAAGCATCCGGCAAAGCGATTCAGAAAATAATGTCAAAAATGGGAATATCTACTCTTAAATCATATTGTGGAGCTCAAATTTTTGACGCCGTTGGAATCTCAGAAGATGTGATTGATAAATATTTTCCAGGTACTGCCACCTTAATTGGTGGGTTGACTCTCCGACAAATAAAAGAAGAGACAATAAACAGATATTCACAATCATCTTTAATAAATAAAGAAACTACGAACTTGGATGTAGGAGGTGAATATGCTTTTAGAATAAGAGGAGAAAAACATGCTTGGTCACCAAAAACTGTTACCAATCTTCAAAAGGCAGTAAGAATAAATTCTAAAGAATCATTTAAAGAGTTCTCTGATAAAATTAATGATCACAATAAATCGATGTATACAATCAGAAGCCTGTTTGAGTTTGAAAAGCGCCGACCAATACCATTAAAAAATGTTGAACCGGCATCCGAAATTGTCAAAAGATTTTCTACAGGTGCAATGTCATATGGATCAATTTCACGAGAAGCCCACACTACTCTAGCATTAGCAATGAATAGAATTGGAGGTAAATCAAATACTGGAGAGGGTGGAGAGGAACCAGAACGATTTAAAACACTCAAAAATGGTGATTCAATGAAAAGCGCTATTAAGCAAGTAGCTTCAGGAAGGTTTGGAGTTACAACAGAATATTTAGTAAATGCTAAAGATATTCAGATAAAAATTAGCCAGGGAGCAAAGCCAGGTGAAGGTGGACAACTTCCAGGTCATAAAGTAGATGATAAGATAGCAAGCGTTAGACACTCAACACCAGGCGTTGGTTTGATCTCTCCACCTCCCCACCACGACATCTATTCCATAGAGGACTTGGCACAGTTAATTTACGACCTTAAAAATGTAAATCAACAAGCTAGAATTAGTGTTAAATTAGTGTCCGAATTTGGAGTTGGAGTTGTTGCTGCTGGGGTTACTAAATGTAAAGCTGACCACATAACAATCGCTGGATATGACGGAGGAACTGGTGCATCTCCTCTTACATCAATTAAAAACGCTGGAACACCATGGGAACTTGGTTTGGCAGAAACGCATCAGACTCTTGTAATGAATAAATTAAGAAACAGAATTTCTCTTCAAGTTGATGGCGGTTTAAAAACAGGCAGGGATGTTGTTGTCGGTGCATTGCTGGGAGCTGACGAATTTGGATTTTCTACTGCTCCTCTGGTTTCAGTAGGATGTATAATGATGAGAAAATGTCATTTAAATACATGTCCTGTAGGTATAGCAACTCAAAATGAATTATTAAGGAAGAAATTTCAAGGTACGCCAGAGCATGTCATAAACTATTTTTTCCTCGTTGCAGAGGAGGTAAGAGAAATTTTGTCTGAACTAGGAATTGAAAAATTCGAGGACATTATTGGTAGATCAGAGCTTATGACTAAAAATAAAGCTATTGAGCATTGGAAAGCTAAAAACATTGATCTATCCAAGATCTTATACAAACCAGAATTCGAGAGTAGAGTCGAGGTGTTTAATTCATCAGAGCAGAATCACGATCTGGATGAAGTATTAGACGTAAAACTTATACATGAAAGTAGCCCAGTAATTGAAAAAAAGGTTTCAACCATTACCATAAATAAGTTAGTTAAGAATACCGACAGAAGTCTTGGAGCCATGCTCTCAGGTGTCATTGCTAAAAAATTCGGTCACAAAGGACTCAGAGAAGATTCAATAGTTATTAATCTTGAAGGAACTGCAGGACAAAGTTTAGGAACATTCTTATCTTCAGGTATTACAATTTCCTTGTCTGGTGAGGGAAACGATTACGTGGGCAAAGGTCTTTCTGGCGGTAAAATAATAATCAGACCATTCAAAGACTCAACCTATAAGCCAGAAAAGAATATTATAGTTGGTAATACAGTTTTGTACGGAGCAATTTCGGGTGAATGTTATTTTTCAGGAATGGCTGGTGAAAGGTTTGCAGTTAGAAATTCTGGAGCTATAGCTGTTGTTGAGGGTACTGGTGATCATTGCTGTGAATACATGACAGGTGGTGTGATTATGGTGCTTGGAAATACAGGTGTAAATTTTGGTGCTGGTATGAGCGGTGGTATTGCCTATGTCTATCAAAAAGAGAAGGATTTTAAAAATAAATGTAACATGTCTATGGTAAACATCTTAGGCGTCAAGAAAAGCAAACACATTTTACCTGAAAAACTTTTTGACAAGTATAATTTTCTATTTAATGATGAATTAAGGATAAAAGAAATGCTAAAAAAACACCTTAATTATACTGGTTCATCAGTTGCAGAATCAATACTAGATAATTTTGAAAACGAACTCCAGAATTTCGTAAAGATTCTTCCTACAGATTTTGAAAATGTTTTATTAGAAAGAATTAGCAAAGAAACAGATTCCAAGGTAGTAAATTTATGGCAAAAGTAACAGGATTTCTAGAACACGATAGAGCTGAAAGCGAATCGATAGCTCCAAAATCTCGGTTGAAAAATTTTGATGAGTTTGTACTTCCATTTCCTGAAAAAACATTAAACGAGCAAGCATCTCGTTGTATGGACTGCGGAATTCCTTACTGCCACGACTCGTGTCCAATTAACAACATTATTCCAGAATGGAATAATCTTGTTTATGAAAAGGATTGGAAAATAGCACTAGATGTTCTTCATTCAACTAACAATTTTCCAGAATTTACAAGTAGAATATGTCCTGCTCCTTGCGAGGCAGCATGCACACTCAACATAGAGGACAGTCCTGTAACAATTAAAAGTATCGAAAGATCCATCATTGATAAAGCTTACGAAAACGGGTGGATACTTCCAGTAATTAATAACAAAAAAACTAACAAAAAAATTGCAGTTATTGGTTCTGGCCCAGCTGGTCTTGCTTGTTCACAGCAGCTCGCAAGGGCTGGACATGATGTTAAATTATTTGAAAAAAATGACAGAATAGGTGGGTTGTTAAGATATGGAATTCCTAATTTTAAAATGGAAAAACATCTAATTGATAATAGAATTGAGCAGATGAAGCTTGAAGGAGTTTCATTCGAATGTAATGTCAAAATAGGAGAGGATATATCTATGAATAGATTACTCAAAGATTTTGATGCTATAGTTTTGGCTTGTGGTTCTGAACAACCAAGAGACTTGAAAATTCCTGGAAGAGATTTAAAAGGAATTCACTTTGCAATGGACTTCCTAACTCGTCAAAATAAAATTTGTGAAGGAGACAAAATTGAGATAGAACCAGAGTTCTCCGCTAAGAACAAAAACGTTATTGTTATCGGTGGAGGTGACACTGGGTCGGACTGCATTGGAACATCAAATCGTCAAGGCGCAAAATCAGTAACCCAACTTGAAATTTTAGAAAAACCTCCAGCTAAAGAAAATAAGATGTTAACCTGGCCAAACTGGCCTTTAAAGTTAAGAACTTCATCATCACACGAAGAAGGTGCAAATAGAAATTGGAGTGTTTCAACAAAGCTTTTTAATGGTCAGAAAAATGTAGAGAGTTTGACTCTGAAAAAAGTTGAATGGAAAAAAAATGAGGAAGGACAAATGGTCATTAAAGACAGTCAAGAGAAAGAATCTGAAGTTGAATTGAAAGCTGATTTAGTTTTATTAGCTATGGGTTTTGTGCATCCAGTCAAAGATAGATTAATTAAAGATTCAGGGATTAAACTTGACTCAAGAGGTAACGTTGAAGCAAATGATCTTGATTATAAAACAAATATAAAGAAAGTTTTTGTTTCTGGAGATATGCGAAGAGGTCAATCTTTAGTTGTTTGGGCAATAAAAGAAGGAAGACAGGTAGCCCATAATGTTGACAAATTTTTGATGGGAAGCACAACACTGCCTTTTTGAGGAAAGATAGATATTTTACTTCAAAAAAAGCAGACTCTAGGCCTAGTTGACAATGAATGAAAAAATGTCGCTTTTACTTACTAGCTGTGGAAGACTCGATTTATTAAACAGAACATTAGAAAGTTTTTTTGAATTTAATAATTTCCCATTAGAGGCACTCTATTTAACAGAAGACTCTGCAGATCCTCATGTTTATGCAAAAATAAGACATCGATGGGGAAAAAGGCTTAAAATCCTTTTCAATAAAAAGAAAAAAGGTCAAATAAAATCAATTGTTGACGCTTATAAGCTAATAAATACGCCCTATATTTTTCACTGTGAAGATGATTGGGTATATAAACGAAAAAATTTCATTCAAGATTCATTAAAAGTTCTCGAATATGACGAGAAAATAATTCAAGTCTGGCTCATAAATCAAAAAAGTACAAGTAGTTTTGACATATTTAGTTATGGACCCTTAAAAAAGCATAAGGGAATTCAGTTTAGAGAAGTGTATTGTAAAGAGGGTTGGGAATGGGGGTACTTCTCATTTAATCCGGGTGTAAAAAGAATGAAAGACTACAAATTGATAGGTGGATATGAAAAATACAAAAATGAGTTGGACATCGGGGTTACTTACAAAAAGCTTGGTTATTACACTGTAATTCTAGAAGAATATGCTGTAGAGCATATTGGTTCTAACCAAAGCATTTTTGATCCAACCAGGAAATGGCCTAAAAGAAGAAAAACCAATGCCCCAACTGGTTTTAAAAGATTATGGAAGCACTTAAGAAACTTTAAGTTTTTATAATTTGATTAACTTTTTTTTGTTTTTTGTCGTGCTTCATACAGCGCTAACTTAGCTCTATAATCAGTTTCTGACAGATTATGCCAACCTATACAGAAGCCAGTGGGTGATCTTCCACATCCACATTCATTTTTATTATTCATACTAATCTCCTAAATACAATATAGTACGATTTAATCAAAAAGAAGAATTATTTTTTATAAAATTTTTTGAAAATTTTACTTTTATTAAAAAAACAAAAATTAAAAACAAGACAATTAAAAAAATTGGCAAAAATAATTCTTTAGAAATTAGTAGTATATCAAAATTTTTATTAAATATTTCTGTTGAATCGACAAGCTTTTTAATTAAAAAAACAATCAAAAATATTTGAGGTGTATCTGAAATAATGGTAGCAGCAAAAAAATCTCTATTCCTAAGTTTGAAAAAAATACCTGAAATATTTTTTAAAATATACGGAATTCCTGGAATAAATCTAAAGATAATATAAAGAAAAAAAGAGTTTTTTTTTACAGTAACGTAATCAATTTTTTTACTTATTAAATTTTTAAATTTTTTAGCAAATATATATGAAATTGTAGAGCCGATACTAAATGATATTATTGAAAGAACTATTCCCAAATATTCAAACATCAAAGTCGCTAGTATTAGCATTGGAATCATTATTCCTAGTAAACAGATCCATAAAATTGAAAAAAAAAGATAAATAGTTGCAAAAAGTAATTTATTTTCATCGATATAAAATTTATATTTTTGGTAATAAATCAAAAAATTTTGTATATTGAAAAGCTGCAGTTGATCCTTGTTAAAAAAAACAAATAAAAATAAAATTACAGAAGAAAAAAAAAAGATAAATAAATATTTCTTTTTCATTTTAGAAAATAAATGTACAAAGTTAATCTTCATAAAATTCTTCTTTTTCTTATTTCGTCTAAAACATCATATCTGAACTCTTTTTGGGCTTTGCTAACTGAAAAAATTAATACTGAAATATTTTTTTTTATTATAGATTTGTTACTTATCCCTAATTCAAAACTTTTATATAATAAAAAAATTAGATCAATTCTTGAATTATAAGTTCTCGATAGAACCAGCTCACTATTTTTAGCCCAAAGATTCTTTATAGAGTTGTAACGATTTAAGAAATCTTTTTCTACTTTTTCAATATATGACCAATGATAAACAGTATTTTGAATAAGATCCTGAGAGTACGATTTAAATTTCTCTTCTTCTTCAAATAATTTTTGAAGGATTAAGAAAAAGCTAAAAGCAAAAGAATTAACTTCAATTCTTTCTAATTTTTCAAATTTTTTTGAAAAAATCTTTTTATAAAAATTATTATGTATTATTTTTATTTTTTTTTGGAAAGGTTGATTAAATAAAATCTCGATTGCCATCATAACCAAGAAAAAACTCAGTGAAAAAAGAATATCTTTCTTGGATTTTGAATCCTTAAAGATTAATTTAGGATTATAGTCGTTTTGCTTATATTTGACTTGCCAAAATCTGGTTTTTTCTAAATGGTTTTTGATCATTATAAAATACAATACTATAAATAATAATATAAAACGGAAAAAAGTATAATATCGCTGAATTTAATATGTTAAAAAAAAATATCGTTTCGATATGGATGAAAAATCAATGATAAAAATAAAAAAGAAATAGATTTGAAAAAAATAAATTTGAAAAGTAAAATATTCAATATTGTTGGATTGACTCTTTTAATAGTTATTTTATTAATGCTTTCTGATGTCGATTTCAATTTTAATGATAACTCTAAAACATCAAAATATATACCTAGCTATCAAAAAGAACCTAAATCAAAAAATGATTTATTTTTAGAAAATCAATCCCTTAAATATAAAAAAAAAGAAAAGTCGGCTTTATTAAATAAAGATCAAGAAAAACCATTAACAAACGAAAATCAATCAGCATATCAAAGTTCAAGTAAAAATGGGGCCTCGAATAAAGATGCTAAAAGTGCTGACGACAATGTAAAAAATAAAATTTATAACCAAAAAACAAAAACAACTTTAAATTTAAACCAAAAAGAGATTGACTCAGTTCAGACATTTGAAGAACCAGTCATGGCAGTTAATTTTTTACATCAAGGAATAAAAAAAATTAATTCCAATAATAACTCCGAATTAAAGAAGGTTTTAAAATTAGTAAACCAAACCTACGATGTTGAAAAAATGCTTAAAATGATAATTGGAGCTGATTGGGAAGAACTCAAAAGCGATAAAAAAAAGGAGTTACTTGAAGTTTTTAAGAAATATATTTCAAAAAATTATGTTAATCGATTCTCTAAAATTAAGAAAATTACTTTTAAAAATGAAGAAAAAGAAGAAATTTCATCAAAGTTATTTTTAATCAGAAGTAATTTAATTATTAATGAAGAAAAAATAAGTATCGATTATTTATTATCTGAAAAAAATAATACTTGGAAAATTTTTGATGTCTTATTGGATGGTTCAGTTAGTGAAATTGCAACGAAAAAGTCAGAGTTCCATATGTTTATCAAGGAAAAAAGAATTGATTCTTTAATTGATGCACTTAAAGAATTTAATAGTCAAAAACCTAGTTGATTAATTTTTGCTTTTTTAATCATTCCAGCATACGAGGTCGGAGTATTGAGAATTTAGATATTTAATTAGAAGATGCGAGGGTGGATAAAATTCAAAAATAATTTCATAAATATCTTTTTTTTTCGAGGTTGTATTTGCTAGATAAAAATAATAGGTATTATCGATTGGGCTAGAAACTTTTTTTATTATACCATCTCTAACAGTAAAGGATTCTCTTGCAGTTTTATTAAAAGTTTTGAAATTAAATTGTTTTGGTTTATTAAACTCAAGATCTGGAATTTTAAATTTTAATAAGGGACCAATTTCATCTGCACATGTGAAACTTTTAGAATCATAATCTTTAGATTTAACATTATTCAGAAAAGTAAAAATAAAACAAAGGGTAAAAACTATGAAGTTAATATTTACCATTTAGTTTGGTTTATTTAATAAAATCTTTACCATGGTATTGAATCCTCATCATGAAAAAGCCCCCCGCTTGGTCCGTCCTCATTCAACATTGCAAGGTTTACTGAGGTTTTATAACTGTCTTCTACTTCAATTGGAGCGTTTGGACCACCGAGTTCAGTTTTAACCCATCCAGGATGTCCAGAGTTTACTTTGATTTTAGTGTCTTTAAGTTCGATTGCTAAATGAATGGTAAAAGCGTTTAAAGCTGTTTTTGAGGCATTGTATGCTAATTCCTTTGCTGGTGAAATTGGCGAATCTTTTGCAGAATGCAGAGTCAAGGAGCTTAAAATTGTTGAAACATTAACAATTCTTCCCGCATCCGATTTTTTTATTAATGGAAGCAGTTTTTGTGTAAGCATCACAACTCCAAAAAAATTTGTTTGAAAGGTGTCTTTTAGGTCTTTATCACTTATCGATGAACTGTTTGTTACAAATAGATTCCCCGTTAAGAGAACACCTGCGTTATTTATTAATATATCAAGTTTTTGATAATTTTTCTCGATGTAATCGAAAACTTTTTGAGGTGACTCTTTATCAAATGCATCATATTGAACTAAGTCAGCATCGATTCCTTCAGAAGATAGTTTTGTTAAGGCTTCTTTTCCTTTTTTTAGATTTCTAGAGCCTATAATAACTTTTATTCCTTTTTCTCCCAGTTTTTTTGCTGTTTCAAATCCTATTCCTCTATTCGCTCCGGATATGAAGGCTACTTTTTCCATAAATTACTCCTTGAAAATTTTATTACTATTCAATTAATCATAAACCACAAATCCTAAATCAGGAACAAATTATATTAAAAACATCTTCAGTGTTTTCAAGAAATGAAAAGTGCTTACAATTATGAATTAAATGATATTTATCAAGTCTTAAAAGCTTTTGGGTTTGTAGTCTTTCAGATTTATAAGCCCAATCATTGACTCCGTATATGAGTTTAACTGGAACTATGACTTTTTTGTAAATTTCTCTAATTCCGCTATTTTTCTTAAATTTTTGAAGAACATTCCTAAAATGGTACACATACCCCTTTTTTTTAAGAGAGGTACAAAGTAAATTTAAGTATTCATTCGTGAGACTGCATGGATTGTTGAAGCCCCCACCCATTACATTTCTGAGTATAAACTTATTTTCTAGGCTTGAAAATATTGGCCCAACAATAGGTAAGCTAATATGAAATAAAATAAATTTTGCAAAAAAATTTCCTCTCTGGATTCCTTCACCAAAATAAGAATCGTAATCATATGGATTAAACATTAAAATTTTTTTTACTTGTTTTGGAAGTTTTATAGAAACGCTTGCAGATAATACTGCACCAATAGATTCTCCAGCAATTGTAAGATTATTAATTTTTAAATTTTTGATAAATTCAACTATAGAATCTGTAAAAAAATTTAAATCATAAATTGTTTGAGAATTAATTGGTGATTCACCAAAACCAGGAAGATCAATTGAGTATACAGTATTCCTTTTTTTAAGTAATTTTCCAAGCTTGTCAGAGTACTCTAATCTATTTCTAAAAGTATGTAATAGAAGAATTGGTTTACCTTTACCAATTTTTTTGTATCTAAAATAAGTACCGTCATTCAATTTAAATTCTTTGATTTCCAATTTTACGCTCCAGACATTTTACAAAAAAAGTGTATGTACGAGTATAAACTTATAACCTTTTGGTGAATTGTAAAGAGTTGCAATATAATAAGTAATAATAATTATTTATTTATAAGTTTAATTAATTCCTTTTCTAAATTTTTACTTATTAATTCAACCCCTTTGGGGTTAGGATGTTTTCCATCGTCTAAATTATACTCTGGATTAAGCGCAACACCCTCTAATAAAAAGGGAATAAAAGCAATTTTATGTTCACTTGCAAGTTCAGGATAAATTTCATCAAAATTATTTTTATATTTTTTACCATAGGTCTCTTGGGAAAGCATACCAGCAAGGAGAATTTTAATTTTTCTTTTTCTTAAAAGCTCTAGAATCTTATTTAAATTTTGTTTTATTAAACTTGGTTTAATTCCTCTCAGCATATCATTTGCTCCTAGACATAAAATAACGATATCAATTTCTCTATTATCAAGTAGCCAATTTAGTCTATTAAGCCCACCAGATGTTGTATCTCCAGAGACACTAGCGTTTATTATTTTAACTTCGAATCCTTGTTTTTGTAGTTTCTTCTCCAAAACAGTAGACAAGTGAAAATCCTGATCCAAGCCAAATCCAGACATTAAACTATCTCCGAATAATGCAACTTTTAGGTTACAATAAGCTTTCGTTGATATAAAGTTTATACTTATAATCATGTAGAAAAGAAAAGTTATTATGAAAATTCTATATAAACTAAAGAACATAAATCTTAATTACTTATTAAATGGAAATAATATCAAAATTTTAAAAAATATAAATTTTGAAATTAAAAAAAAAGAAAGAGTAGCTATTATTGGTGAAAGTGGATCAGGAAAAACTAGTCTTTTGATGCTTATGTCTGGCTTAGAAAATCCAACAACTGGTTCAATAATTTTTAACAATCAAGATTTATCTAAAATAGGTGAGAAAAAAAGAACTGAAATCAGAAAAAAAAAAATTGGTTTGATATTCCAACAATTTTTTTTAATTCCAAATTATACAGCCCTAGAGAATGTAATGTTTCCTATGCAAATTAATGAAATTAAGAATGAAAAGGAAAAGGCTATGTCAATTCTTGAGGATTTTGGTTTGATTCATCGAAGAAATAATCTTCCCTCAGAATTATCTGGAGGTGAACAACAAAGAGTAGCAATTGCAAGAGCAATTTCATTTAATCCAGAGATTGTTTTAGCTGATGAGCCGACAGGAAATTTAGACAGAAAGAATACGGAACTGATATCTAATTTACTTTTTGAATATTCGAAAAAAAGGGAGATTTGTTTAATTATTGTAACTCATAATATGAATCTAGCCAGAAAGTGTGAAAAGGTAATGAAATTAGTTGATGGTCAAATAAAATTTTGAATATGACTTATAAAAAATATTTCCTGTTCTTCGTCAAAGAGTTGAATAAAAATAAATCCGAAATTTCCAAAGTTTTCTTCACTATTTTTGTAAGTTTGTTAATTTTTTCTACAGTGACAATTTTTAAAAATAGTATTGAAAATGAGATAAAAAATAATTCAAAAGTTCTTCTTGGTGGTGATTTGGAATTATCAACAAAAAACAAGGTTTTGAATTCAGAATTTCTAGAAAAACTAAAAAAAAATTTTTTAATCACAGAGGTTGTGGAATTTACAACTATTGTAAAAACTAATAATAAAGAAAGTAAAACTACAAGGATTAAAGTGGTTGATAATTTCTATCCGCTTATTGGTGAGGTGAAGGTTGAACCTGAAAATTCACTTCAAATTTTAAAGAATCGATCAGATGGGATTTTAATTGATAAAACAACAAAAAATAATCTTGATCTTAAGCTGGGTGATAAAGTTAGAATTCAAAACTCTGGTTACGAAGTACTTGGTGTAATTGAAAGTCTACCAGAGATAGGGAGTTTTTTCCTTTTTGGAGATCAAGCTTTAATAAGTAAATCTGGTTTTGAAAATTTAAAAATTAATAATCTTGGAAGTTTTGTAAAATTTAGATACAAATTGATCAATAAAGATCAGAAACAAGAAGTTCCTGATTATATTGTCAAAAATAAAGATCTAACTATAAAATTGCCAAAAGATATTAGTCAGAACTTAAAAATGACCATTGAAAATTTTATTTTTTTTTTAACTATTGTTTCTGCATCAGCTATATTGATCTCAGGTATTGGTTTAAAGAACTCATTATTTTCATTTTTTAGTAACAACCAATTAAAGATTGCAATCTACAAATCATTGGGGTTAAATTCAAAAAATGTAAAGACTTTATACTATCTTCAAATACTAACAATTCTGGTTTTTTGTTCTTTCATTTCATACATTTTGGGGTTATTTTTAATTTCTTTGTTTGATAATATTCTTTCAAACTTTCTCAAAATTAAACTTAACGTTGAATTTAAAATATACGAATATTTGATTGTTCAATTTTTTAGTGTGGTGATTTTTATGATTTTTGGTAAACCCGCATTGGATACTATCAATCAAATAAAAGTTAGAAATTTATTTAGAAATAGTAATTCAAATTTAAATTTTAATTACAATAGAAAATCAATATCAGAAATGGTTATATTTCTACTAATCTTTATTTCGATATTTTGTATAATAAACGTAAAATCATTTCAAATAGCCTTTTTTTTCTTTTTCTTTTTTTTAATAAGTTGTTTTTACTATTATCTATCCAAATTTTATATTTTAATTTTAAATAAAATAAAAAATAGGCAAAATATTTCTTTTAATATAGGAATTAAAAATCTAAACAATTATCAAAATCTTAACTCAATGATAATAATGACAATGGGAGTTGGTATAACCACTTTATTATTCTTAGGTTTTCTATCCTCAAATATCAATAAAGAACTTAATAGCGGCATACCTAGAGATGCTCCTGATTATTTTTTTTTAGGAATCCAAAAAGATGAGAAAAATTTATTTTTGAAACAAATTAATAAGATTGACAATCAAGCACAGAAAAAAGTGGTTCCAATAATATCTGCAAGAATTGAAGCTATAAATAATATTCCTCCCAAAAAAGTAGTAAATAGAAATAATGAAAGTTTTTGGTTTGTTAATGGTGAAAGAAGAATATCATGGTCAAAAGATTCTCCTTCTAATAATCAAATTGAAGAAGGTGAATGGTGGAACTCTGACGAAAAAAAAGAGTTAAAAATTTCTTTAGATCACAAAGTTGCAAAAGACTTAAAATTAAAGCTTGGGGATTCAGTTAGATTCAACATTTATGGTAATTCAGTTTCTGGAGTTATTACAAATTTTAGAAAAGTTAATTATAAGGATTTGAACATTAATTTTGCAATTTTATTTAATCCTAAATTTGCATCTGAAATTCCTCATGAATTCATGTCTACCGTAAAGTTTAAAGATCAAGAACAAATTAGTTTTAACAAATTGTTAAATAAATTACCAAATATTACTTACATAAAAGTATCTGCTTACATAAATAAAACCAAAAATTTTTTAGATAAAATATTTTTTGTTAGTATTTTGATGTCGAGTTTTGTTGTTGCTATTGGACTTGTAGTCGTTTCAAATGCAATGAGTGTAATGGGGAATTTAAAAGTTTATCAAAATCTAGTTTTCAGAATTCTTGGTTATGAGCGCATTGGTATAATTAAATTAATATTATTTGAGTCTTTAATTATTTTTGTGCCCATTATTTGCTTTTCGTTAGTTTTTTCTTTCTTACTTTCCTATATTTTAATAACAAATTTTTTTAATATTGATTGGTATTTTTCTTTGAAGATTCCTTTTTTAATATCTTCTCTATCTTTGGTAGTATTAGCATTAACCCTGTTTGCATCAAACCGTAAGTATTTTAATTTAAGTACATATTTTTTACTTAGAAACGAATAAATCGAAAATATATTATTATCTTTGAAATAATTAAGGACTTTTATAAAACAAAAAAAATATTCACTAAAATAAAAAGGAAACAAATGAAGATTAGTAGAGACCAAAATACTTTTTTTATCAAATCAAATTCATTCATAAATTATAACTGAGATTATATTAAGTATAGATAATTTTAGTCAATTTTATAAATCTTCAATAGTGTCAATTCTTAGATGCTAAACTTTTCATCATATAAATCAAGTGGTTTGTTGGATATTCAAACAGGTTTTATTGAGTTGTTTAGATTCAAAAAAGACACACTTTTACTTTAAAAAAAGCTTGCGAATAAACTACATTTCAAAAAATTTAAATTAAAAAATTATTTAAGAAGTTCTTTAGAAAGCTCATTTGCACTTGTAAATGCACCCTCAACTCTACTGTTAATAAACCAATCACCACATACTGCAATTTTCTCTTTATGATCAATAAAAAAATTTTCTTTTGGGGGAAATTCAGCCTCAGCATATTTCCATTGATGAATTTTGATCGTGGTCGAATTAAATAAATCATAATTTAGCAAATTACAGGAAGTACTCAATATGTGTTTTAAAACTTTGTCTTTAGAGGTATTCATATTATTCGAGGCATATTCATGCGAAGAGTTAATTATCAAACAATTTTTATTCGTTCTGCTTGGTTTAGAATTATTTAAAGCCAACCATGCAATATCTTCATTTTTTATTAATGCTGCGTCATAGTTTAAATTCAAAGATTTATTCATTCCTACCATCAAAGTAAAACATCCCTTCATTTTAATCTTTTCAATCAAAGAATAAAAAGAAATTTTGTTTGTAATTAACTCAAGTGACTGATGAGCTGGAAGGCTCAATATAACCCAATCATAAAAACCATAAGATTTTTTATTATGGTCATAAAGATTCCATTTTCCATTTTTTTTTGTTATAGTTTCAATTTTTGTATTTAAAATCACATTACAATTTTTTGATAGATGTTTGATAATAGAGTCCATATTCGGTGCGCCAACAAAGAATTTATCTGAATCTTTTATCAATTTTATTTTACTTAAATATTGCCCTTCAAAATACGCAAGTCTAAAGCTCCATGGTTTAATTGTTTTCTGAGAAAATAATTCTAAAAGAAAATTTTTAAAATCAACTGTATTGATTTTAAAAAATTGTGCTCCGTGATCAAAAAAAAAAGGAATCTCTTTTCTGGTTGACATTCTTCCGCCTACATCATTTGATTTTTCAAAAACCTTTACTTTAAATTTTCCTTTCATCTTCAATGCAATGGTTGTCCCTGCTAAACCAGCACCTATGACAGCAATATTTTTAGTCATTATAAGTTAAACCTATTAAATAATTATAACTTTATCAAATTATCTCTGTTTTTTAAAAAAATGGTACCCCTAGTCCGACTCGAACGGACATGAACCGAAGTTCAACGGATTTTGAATCAGTTGCGTTTGGTTGTAAGTCATTGATTTAAATTTAAATAAACTTTACTATCAAACTTTTTAGAATTATCACTTTATAATTGGTAAACTAATTGCCAAATCTCTTATATTTCCTTAAAAATTCTTCAATGTAATTGAACTATTTATTTTAATTCCATTGGTATAAATATTGCTAATTTTAGTTATGTTTAAAGAACAAAAACTTCTCAGATTTAGTTACAATAGCTATTATTTAAACGAAAGAAATATTTTGATGAAAAAATTGCATCAAAAAGAGTTTAAATATAATTTTTATCCAGAAAAAAATAATCATAAAACTATTTATTCGTGGATAAAGAACGGACATTTTTATGAAAATGATATTGGTCTTTTCTTAACACGTATTATAAGTCCAAAAGACACATGTATTGACATTGGTGCTAATATAGGAATGCATTCATTATTAATGAGTTCACTAGTAGGATCGGAGGGTAAAGTCATTGCTTTTGAACCTGGAAAAGAGAGCTATGAAGAATTGAGAGCAAATATAAAACTTAACAATTTTAAAAATATAAAACTAAAAAAAATTATTCTGGGAGAGAACAGTGGTGAGGAAGTTTTTTTTCACTGTTCTTCGCATGATTCAGGAACATCTTATGGTGTTAAGAAACCTGATAATGAAAATTTAGATTGGAAGAGTTTAAAAACGTCCACATTAGATAAAGAAATTAATGATAAAAAAATAAAAGTTGTGAAAATTGATGTTGAAGGTTTTGAGGGACAAATTCTTCGTGGATCCCAATCTCTTCTTAAAAACGATATTGTTCGATATTGGATTGTTGAATATGCTCCTCATTGTTT
Organism: uncultured Alphaproteobacteria bacterium; assembly: GCA_902569095.1. Classification (GTDB taxonomy): domain Bacteria; phylum Pseudomonadota; class Alphaproteobacteria; order Methylaequorales; family Methylaequoraceae; genus Methylaequor. The sequence continues at coordinate 92,589 of CACFSX010000001.1, read as the reverse complement.
GGCTAGATTAAACGATTCTTTAAATACTATAAGAGTTCATATGAGAAAATATGGCTTAGAAATGTTTGTTTTAGATCCAAGTGGCGGTTTACCCAAATACATTCCTCATAAATCTGACTTAAAGTTACATGGAATTCCTAACTTATTATTTACAAAAATGGATTCAATTAATGTTGATTGGCTGTTAGAGGATCTTGAACAACATTATTATCCTAAAATGTTATATGCCAAAAAAAATCTACAATCATTCATAAATTAAAATTATCTTTGTTTTTAAAAAAATGGTACTCCTAGTCCGACTCGAACGGACATGAACCGAAGTTCAACGGATTTTGAATCAGTAGCGTTTGGTCTATAACCCTTTATTACACTGATTTTCATTGTTTGTATCAATGTCTTGTATCAATATTTTTTTTTCAAAATATCCAAGAATATCCCTATGAATGTAGAGCATTTATTCAAAATACTAACTGAAGCTCAGTTTGTTAGAGCGCTAGTTTGTAGAACTGGATGTAAGGAGTTCAAATCCCCTCAGCCATTCCGTTTTATTTTACTGAGATTGTGTAAAATGTTTCGGTATTCCCAGCGGAGTAGCCTGTTTCGGGATTAAATTCTACTTGTCCTTTACCATAGCCAATTACTCCTTTGTAGATCCCAGTTCCTCCCGTAATTGTAATTGAAGTATTAACAAGACCATTTTTACTAACGTCTTCTGGGGTTTGAGCAACACCATCAACTCGAGAGAAAATTTTGCTACCATCGTCGTAAATTCCAATTGAATAGCCAGTTACCCTTCCGTTTTTGTTAATGTAATCACTAATACCATAAAAATCTGTTTTGACTATCCTAAGACCTTCACAATTTTTTTTTGATTTTTTATGATTGGTTTCGGTTTTGAAAATTCTAATAACATGACCTTCAATGTCATCAACATTTATAGATTTCTGAATAGTATATTTAACTTCATCATTTGAAGTTGAATTTTTAAACTTGCATGATGCATTTAAATTAAAAGAAAACAACAGAATAACAATTACAAAGATCAGATTCATAATATTAGTATTACATTGAAAAAATATTTTACAAGAAGTTTAAAGATATTATGAGATAAAAAATTTTAAATTTAAATTGTTTTGTGGTACTGCATAGCAGTAGTTCAAATACCCTCAGTTTGTCCCTACTTTAATTTATTCAAAACTTTCGAACCAACTATCAACTACGAATACACCAAAAATAATTTTTAAGGGTTTATAAAGTTTATGTTTCATGTATTAGTTTTTTTATATTAGAGAATTTGACATTTTTCTAGGATGAATTCTCGGAAAGTAAAAAAAAACTTTAAATTGTTTATGTTATTTTAATCAATCTCCAACACCGCTAGTGCGAAATTGATTGAGATGCAGTCTATATATTCTACCTGGATGGACACAAACTCTGTTATAAATAATTGAATAATAATTAGAATGATTTATTTACATACCAAATAAGTGATTGATCAAATGACTCTGAATTCAGACCCTTTAAATATGCAATTGTTAAATCAATTTCACGTGGAGTATTTTTTTGAAAAGTTTTTTTAATCCCAAGTCCGTATTGATGTTTTTGATTAGTGTATGTACTAAACTTTGAAATTTTCCCGAAATCACTACTTCCTGCGATTGCCAAATGAACATCGGATATAATAGGTTTTTTAAAGTAAATTAATGGAAAATATTTTAGAACCGTGTTTTTTGAATCTTTCCCATTGATATTTTTATAAAAACCAAAACCATTATTAAAAACAAAATACTTAAATTTATTTTGAAATAGAAATTTATATTCTATTTGATCTGAACTATTTTTCTCAGTGGCTAAATTAAATGAAAAAAAAGTTGAGAATAGAAAATTTTTGTTATTAATAAAATTATATTTGTTTTGAAATTTTACTTTTGGAATTGCTAATGAGCTATTTTTTAAATCAGCAATATGTAATTCAAAGTCTGTCTCATAGCGTTTGTTCCATCCTTTAACGAATTCTAATACTTGATGATACGTTTCATGATTTTCTTTTTTTCTATCAAGATTTATATGCCCCCTCCATTCAAAAAAAAAATTTCTTATGTCTGGGGATTCAGAAAATTTTATTGTTGGATTATCTATTTTGTGATGAGCTTTAATAGGAAATGAAAAGGCAAGATATATTATAGTAAATACTGAAAATAATTTTATAGAAAAACTAAAAAACCAACAATATTTATTTATTCTCATATATATATTAATTTAATACCCAGATGAAATTTTCAAAGGTAAATTTTAATGTTATTATGGCAGGTATTTTTTCGACCTTAATAGCTATCGGTTTTGGAAGATTTATATACACACCTATATTGCCCAATATGCAAAATGAGTTATATCTAAATTCAACAAATATGGGGATGATATCCTCATTTAACTATTTTGGTTATCTCATTGGATCAATAATCCCAATTATTTGGAAATATAATAATTTCAGAAAAATGATTATTTTTTCTTCAATTATTTCTGTGGTTACAATTTTTTTAATGGGATGTACCACAGATTTAAGGATATTTTGTACGTTAAGATTTTTATGTGGGATTTCAAGTGCGCTAAGTTTTGTTTACACAATATCATTGATGTTTAATTTCTTTAAAGAATCTTTAAACAAAACCTTACAACTTTATCACTTTTCTGGGATTGGTTTGGGCATAGTTATTGGAACTGCAGTTGTATGGATAATTTCAACCGTAGATCTTCTATGGACTCACCAATGGATTTTTGTAGGTTTGATTGGAGCATTACTATGTACCGGAATTATTATTTTTATCCCTCAGAAATTAGATTATAAAAACGAAGATAGAAATTCAGTTAAAAGTAAACTGCAAATAAATTTTATTGTAATTTCATTGGGATATTTTTTCTTTGGCATTGGTTATATAATTTTCGGAACGTTTATAAGTGCAATAGCTATAAATTCATTTGAAATTTCTTTTTATCAGTATATGTCATGGATAATAGTAGGATTATTTGCAATTCCTTCGGTTTTACTTTGGAATTGGTTATCTACAAAAATTAGCACAGATTTGTTATTATTTTTTTCTTGTTCGACAGTTACTCTTGGTGTTGCATTTTTACTTTTTAACAATGTTAGTTACTTTTTTCTTGCTTGTTTACTATACGGTTTAGGCGTTCCTGGATCCGTTGCATTAATTTTAGTTGAAGGGAAAAAAAGATTCATTGGGAATGTTAATATTTCCGTCGCTATTATGACCACTGCGTTTAGTGTTGGTCAAATAATTGGACCATATGTTTCCGGTATGCTCATTGATTTAGAAAATAACTACAAGAGCTCAATTTTTTTGGCCATTTCTTGCATGATTTCGTCAAGTATTTTGATGCTAAATCCGAAAAGGCTCAGAAACTTTTAAATAATGGTACCCCTAGTCCGACTCGAACGGACATGAACCGAAGTTCAACGGATTTTGAATCCGTCGCGTCTACCAATTCCGCCATAGGGGCTTGTGAATTTAGGTTATTTTATAAAGCTTTGCTTTTTGAATATTTATATTTTGAAATGGTACAATATTAATGAATATTTATCTATGATAATATGGTTTTTAAACCCATTAAAAAAGATGATATATTAAGATCGTGAAACAAATAATTTCATTTTATTATGAAAAATTTACCAAATTTTTTAAAAATACTAAAAGCAACGGATTTCTATATTTCATAGCATTTATCGAATCAATTTTTTTCCCCCTTCCCACCGACCCTTTTTTTATACCTTATGTTTTAGCACAAAAAAAGTTTTATAAATTAGTTTTAATTACTTCTACTTTTTCAGTAGTTGGAGGAGGTATTACTTATTTATTAGGTAGTGTCTTTTATCAAGAAATTTCAAGTTTCTTATTTGTCAAATCACCTAAAATTTTTTCCTCTGTTGAAGACTTCAATGAAAAATTCGAGGAAATTGGATACCTAATAATTCTTATCGGTGGCTTTTCTCCGTTTCCATTTAAGATAACTTGCTTTGCCTCTGGAGTACTGGGGATTAATTTTTTTTCATTTATGTTTTTATCTTTTGTTTCCAGATTTTCAAGATTTATTCTTGTTGCTTATTTTATTGCAAAGTACGGGAATAAAGCTCTTGATTTAATAAAAGATAATATGAAAAAGATTACTATGATACTTTTAGTTATATTAATTATTTTAATTTTTTTAAAGTTAACAGATGTTATGTCGTAAATTTAAATAATTTTTAATTGAAAATTTGAAATTATATCTTGATATGTTTCTTTAAAATTGTTTTAAAATTTGGTATGACTTTTTTAGGTGGATAGGAACTTATTTTTTATATATATTTTGTTAAAGTTTTGTCATAAATAAATTTTTTATTTTAACTCAAACGTCAATCAACTAAATACGATATTTATGTCCTTCTCATTAACGAAAATCGATAGAAAAAATTTCATAAGGCTTGTTGAAAAAAAATATTTTGTGATTGTCTTCATAGTTTCATCTTTGATTTTAATATCTGCATATGTTTTGGAATTATTTTTTAATCACCCTCCTTGTAATCTCTGTGAATACCAAAGATGGCCATATTTTTTATTATTATTGATATCATTGTTGTCGTTAAAAATAAAAAAAATTCAATTAAAATTAATTGCTCTTATATGTTTCTTTTCAACTTTTATGATTTCGGGTTTTCATTCTCTAGTTGAAAGAAAATTAATTGAATTTGATATTGGATGCACGTCTACTGGGAGTGATATTGACAATATAGAGGATTTGAGAAATTTCCTCGAGGCAACACCATTAATAAAATGTGATGAAATATCTTTCTCAATCTTGGGTTTGTCTCTTGCAAATTTAAACTTTATAATTTCAGCTTTACTAATTACGTTAAGCTATTATATCTTTACGAAACATGAAAACAAATCTTCAAAAAACAATTGATGAGATTATTAGAGTCAATCATGCAGGAGAGTATGGGGCTCAAAGAATTTATTCGGGACAGATAAAGTTCTGCAAAGAAAAAAAGTTAAAGAAAAAACTTGAAACAATAATTGCTGAAGAATTTGAACATTACGATTATTTTGACAAGACAATGTTAAAGAAAAGAACTAGACCAACGGTTTTAAGTCCAATTTGGCATCACGGAGGATATTTCTTAGGTGCAGTAACATCGCTGCTGGGAGAAAAGTATGTTCACGCTTGTACAGAAGCAGTAGAAGAAGTAATTGTTGGTCATTATAATGCACAAATAAAATACTTGGAAAGTCTTGGCGTGGAAAAGGAATTGCTAAAAAAAATAAAGAAATTTTGCGCAGATGAAGATGAACATAGATCATTTGCAGAACAATCTAATCAAAGTGATCAAATTGTAGATCTTTTTAAAGGTTTTACAAAAAATCTGACCAGGTTAGCTATTAGGCTCTCAAAAAAAATTTAGGGTTCAAGCTCTGAATCCCAATACAAAAAATCATTCCAGCTTTGGTGAAGGAAATTTGGAGGAAACATTCTTCCAATTTCTTTGAGTTCGAAGTTATTTGGTGTATGTGGACTAGATTTAAGTTTAACTCCAATTTTTTTTAGAGATTTATTTCCCTTCATGGTGTTGCAAACTCTGCAAGATGTCACAACATTATCCCATGTAGTTTTACCACCTTTAGATTTGGGTATAACATGATCAAAAGTTAATTCCTCAACTTTAAAACTCTTAGAACAGTACTGACACAAAAATTTGTCTCTCAAAAAAACGTTAAATCTTGTAAATGCAGCTTTTTCTGGAAGTGGAATATAGTCTTTTAAAGATACGACACTAGGAAGTCTTAATGATGTGGAGGGCGATCTAACTACCTGATTGTATTCAGATACAACATTTACCCTATCCAGAAAGACGGCCTTAAGTGCATTTTTCCACGACCAAGTGGATAATGGAAAATAACTTAATGGTTGATAGTCTGCATTAAGAACAAGTGCGGGGCATTTATTAGAAACTAAACTCATAAAACTTATTTTATTATTATATTGTGAATAAACAAAGAATTTAAACTTTTAAAATTTTTTTTAAAAAATCATTACCGAATTTTAGACCAAATCTATCAATGCCATGACCAAGGTTTTCTTGAATATGATGATCTACAGAGAAACCTATTTTTTTTAGTTTGTTATAAGAGTTTAATGAATTCTCATAATGTATTACTTCATCATCTTTGCCGTGAAAAATTCTTACTGGGAATTTAGATGAAACTTCATTTTCAAACTCTTTATCCTCAAAAAGAAGTCCTGAGTAAGCCAATAACCCAGCACAACTCTGCTTTCTTTTACACAAATGATACAAGCCCATCATTGCTCCTTGGGAAAATCCAAAAAAAGCAATTTGAGAATCAACTAAAGAATATTCTCTTTTAATGTCTTCTATTAAACTGGTAAGATACGGACCTGCTTTTTTTAAACCTTCACCAATTTTTTCAGGAGCAATTGACGTGAGATCAAACCATTGATAAGCATTTTCTCCCCACTCACATTTAAAAGGAGCATTTGGAGAAATAAAAGCTGTAGATGGCAGTTCTTGTTTCCACTCTTGACCTATATTAATAAGATCCTCTGCGTTTGCACCATAGCCATGAAGGAATACGATTGCATTTTTAACTTCATTTTCTTCTGGCAGCAGAATTTGTCCGTTAAAGTTTTCTTTCATTTTTATTAAACAATTTTTTTATTTCAACGATAACGCTTTTTGGAATAAAATCACTTTCTTTTAATATAAAAAAATCAATCAATGGAATTACACAATTTGCTTTCAAAGAATTTTTTTCTAAAATCTTGTAAAGATTGGTAAGTTCAATCGAAAAAAAACTTTCTACCTCTCCGTCTTGATTTGAAAATTTCATATCCACACATTTTTCTAAATGATAATTAAATATAATTGCTGAATTGAAATTTGTCTTTTCATTATGTTGATAATGTACAGTGGAACTTTTTTTGGCGCGGGAAACTTGTTTTTGATTTAACCCAGCTTCTTCAAATGCTTCCTTATAAAAATTTTGCTCAATTGATAAATCTATTGGTTGACCACCAGCAATTAAATTATCATAAAATCCTGGGAATTTGTCTAGTTTATAAGATCTTTTTGCAAGATGAATAATTGTTGAATTCTTAAATCTACTCCACACGTTACAGTGTACCCCATATGCTGGAAATCCAAATTTCGATAGAAATTTTCTTGCTATAATGAATCTTCTTCCACTACAAAATTTTTTTTTGTGATTGAACTTTAGCTTTGGTTTTAATGATTCAAAATTAAAAATTGGGCAGTATTCAGCCTCTTTTTTTCTTAAATTAGAATGATTTGAAAAATCAATTATTTTACTGATATTCACATGTTTACACGGAACTTTAATGTTAGGGATGTCGTTTAATGTTGAGGTGTGCACCCATCCAATATTTTTATCATTATACTTTATTGGGATATATTCTGAAAGATCAAAGTTATTTATCTGTTTTAGTATATGAAGAGCTAAATCTAAAGTTTTTTTTTACTCATTTATTGATATGTCTTTTTAATGATTTTAGTTATTTGTTTCATTATTTCTTCAATTTTAAAGTCTTTTGGAGTAAAAACTTCTTTTACTCCAAAAGACTTTAATTTCCTTTCATCAGAGGGAGGAATTATTCCTCCAACAATAACAGGGATTTTTGAAAAATTATTCTTTTTCAAAAGGTTCATTATGACTTTGACAAGATGAACGTGCGATCCAGAGAGTATAGACAAACCAATTATGTGAACTCCCTCTTCTATTGCTGCAACCACGAGTTGTTCTGGTGTTGATCTTATTCCATCGTAAACTACTTCAAAGCCGACATCTCTGGCTCTAACAGCTATTTGTTCTGCTCCATTGGAGTGACCATCTAGACCAGGTTTTCCAACTAACATTTTAGGTCGTCTTTTAAGTCCGGAAGTTATTTTATTAATTTCTTTTTGAATATCATGTATTTCTGAGTTTTTCGATCTGGTTTTCGCAATATGCGATGATACTATCCCTGTTGGAGCTCTGTATTCTCCAAATACTTCTCGCATAACATTTGACCATTCGCCTGTTGTTACACCATGATGAGCACAATCAATGGAAACTTTCATTATATTTCCACCATCAGTGGCAACTTCCTTTAATTTTTTAAGACACAGCAGAACTTTTTTATTATTTCTTTTTTCTTTCCAATTTTTTACATTATTAATTTGAGATTTCTCGGCTTCATCATTCACTTTCATAAATCCACCATCCTTTTCATTTACTAGAGGCGAAATTTCTCCCTCTGAAAAACAGTTTACACCAACAACTTTTTGTTCTCCTTGTTCTATATTTTTTTGTCTGTTCGTTTGTGATTCTACTAATTGACTTTTAAGATAGCCACTTTCAATGGCTGGAATCAACCCTCCAATTTTATCTATTTTAGATAACTGATTGTGAGCAGATTTTTTCAAAAGTTTAATTTTTTCTCTCAACACTTTTGAGCCTTCAAATATATCTGAAAATTCCAACAAATCTGTTTCATATGCCATTATTTGTTGTAGCCTAAGGCTCCATTGTTGGTCCCATGGTCTAGGAAGACCAAGAGCCTCATTCCAGGCTGGAAGTTGAACTGCTCTTGCTCTGGAATTTTTTGCTATAACAACTGGAAGCATTTGAATTAAAATTCTATAAACATTATTTTCAGGTTGTAATTCAGTTAAGCCGAGGGAATTAACTTGCATACCATACCTAAATCTTCTATACTTTGGATCTGAAATTTTAAACCTTTTCAAACATATTTCGTTCCAAAGTTCTGTGAAAGAAGCCATCTTTGCTGTTTCTGTAACAAATCGCATTCCTGAATTAACAAAAAAACTTATTCTACCTACAATCTTTTCAAAAAGAGTTTTTTCAATTTTTTCAGAATGGTGTAAGTATTCTAAAACTCCAATTGCAGTGGCCAAAGCAAAAGATAATTCTTGCTCAGGTGTTGCTCCAGCCTCTTGAAGGTGATATGAGCAAATGTTTATTGGATTCCATTTGGGTATTTCTCTGGTTGTATATTTGATAACATCTGTAGTTAGCTTTAAACTAGGTTCAGGGGGAAAAATGTAAGTACCTCTTGATAAATATTCTTTTGTGATGTCATTTTGTGTGGTGCCAGCAAGAAGCTTTTTGTCAACTCCTTGCTTTTCAGCTGTTGCAATATATAACGCCAGCAACCAAGGAGCTGGTGCGTTGATAGTCATTGAAGTGTTCATTTTTTCTAAAGGTATTCTATTAAAGAGAGTTTGCATGTTTCCAACATGGCTAATTGGTACACCTACCTTTCCAACCTCACCTTTTGAAAGAATGTGATCTGAATCATATCCTGTCTGAGTAGGTAAATCGAAAGCAACAGATAAGCCTGTCTGACCTTTTTTTAAATTTTCTCTGTATAGTCTGTTTGATGCTGAGGCCGAGGAATGTCCAGCATAAGTTCTTATCATCCACGGTTTGTCTTTAACTTTATTCATTTTTCCTTAAATAATACTATTTTTAACAGCTAACAAGAAATTTCATTTATTTTTTAATTTTTAGTGGTATAAATCATTTAAAGTATCATAGGAACCATTATGACTGCAAAGAAAATTTACGAGATTGGAGAAATTCCAAAATTAGGCGAAGTGCCTGAAGAAATGTATGCATGGGTTATAAGAGAGGATAGACTGGGTGTCCCAGAAAACGCCATGCAAATTGAGAAGATGCCAGTTCAGAAGCCTGGTAAAGACGAAGTTCTTGTAATGGTTATGGCTGTTGGAATAAATTACAATAATGTTTGGGCGTCTCAGGGCATTCCAATTTCAGTTATTGGGAAAGATACAGGGTACCACATAGGAGGTTCTGATGCATCTGGAATTGTTTGGGCAATTGGTGATAATGTTAAAAGATGGAAAGTTGGTGATGAGGTTATTATTCATTGCAACAGAGACGATGGGGACGATGAAGAATGTAACGGTGGTGAGCCTATGTATTCAAAGTCTCAAAGGATATGGGGTTACGAAACAAATGATGGTTCATTTGCTCAATTCACAACAGTTCAGTCCAGACAATTATTAAAAAAACCTGAGCATCTTTCATGGGAAGAAAGTGGATGTTATACACTGACATTAGCTACTTCCTTTAGAATGCTTTTTGGTCATCCACCTCATGCATTGAAGCCTGGGATGAATGTTTTAGTTTGGGGCGCTTCTGGTGGTATTGGAAGCATGGCAGTGCAGATATGTAAAGCAGTGGGTGCTAATGCAATTGGGATCATATCAGACGATGAGAAAATCCCATTTGTTAAGGAACTTGGTGCGGTCGGGGTGCTCAACAGAAAAAATTACAATTGTTTTGGTCAACTTCCCGATGTCAAAGATCAGTCTGAATATTCTAACTTTATAAAAAATTGCAGAGTTTTAGGAAAAGACATTTGGGAAATTACCGGTAAAAAAGACGTAGATATAGTTTTTGAACATCCTGGAGAATCAACTTTTCCAGTGTCGTGCTATTTGGTAAAGACGGGAGGAATGGTTGTGATTTGTGCTGGAACATCAGGGTATAATTTGACAATGGATGCGCGTTATGTTTGGATGAGGCAAAAAAGAATCCAAGGTAGTCATTTTGCAAACTTGTTTCAAGCAAATCAAGCCAATGATATGATGATTAACAAGTTAATAAAACCTCTTATGTCTGAGTGTTTCGAATGGAGTCAAATTCCTGCGGCTCACACAAAGATGATGAACAACAAGCATCTTCCTGGAAATATGGCCGCTTTAGTTCAAGCAAAAAAGACTGGAATGAAAAGCTTTAATGAATTATAAATATACTTGAATAAGAAATAATAACCATTAAATATAAATATCATGGACAGTTCCGTTAACATAAATTCAGAAATTATTAATTTTAAACAATATCTCTTGTCTAACACCGACATTTTAAAAGATATACTTACTAAACTGGAGAAAGCTTCCACCAAATCAAGAGAAGCATTTAAATCTGCTTTAACGAAAGACAACAGAATTGATAACCAGCTATTAGAAATAAACCAGTCAAAAACACATGGATATGCTTGGTTTGACACTTACAGAATTGGTCTTAGAGAGACACTCAACTGGTTTATTCGTCTTAACGATGACGATAAATCTTCAGAGATTGATGCTGCTGTAACATTGTTTGCCTTTGCTGAATACTTAACACAAATGAGACATGGTATTATGATGAGTCAATCAGAAATAGTTAGACCATCAGAACTTCATCTAGGTGACGAAGATTTTGAATTCATGAATGATGATTCGGTAAAAGATTTAATAGATATTGGGCTTTCCGATAAAATCAAAACTGTAATTGTTGATTCACTTGATAAAGACATCCACCCCAGCTTGGGGCTTAATGACGAGACTCTTGACATGATCCAAGACCAGTTTAAAAAGTTTACAGAAGAAGAAATTTTACCTCATGCTAATGAATGGCATCTTAAGGATGCATTGATTCCAGATGATGTTCTTAAGAAAATGGCAGAGCTTGGAGTGTTTAGCATTGCAATTCCTGAAAACTATGGTGGATTGGGAATGGGTAAGGTAGCGATGTGTGTTGTAACAGAAGAACTTTCTAGAGGTTTTTTAGCTGCTGGATCCTTAGGCACTCGCGCGGAAATCGCAGGCGAATTAATAAGACTAGGTGGTACAGAAGAGCAGAAAAAAAAATATTTACCTGAAATTGCATCGGGAAACATCCTTACAACAGCCGTCTTTACTGAACCGAACACTGGATCTGACTTAGGTAGTCTTTCAACAAGAGCACAGCGCCAGAATGATGATTATATTATAAATGGGAATAAAACCTGGATAACCCACGGCGCCAGATCAGATCTAATGACAGTGCTTGCGAGAACTGACATGAATCAGAAGGGTTACAAAGGATTAAGCATGTTCTTGGTCGAAAAACCTAGAGGGAATTGTGAAAAACCTTTCCCAATGGAAGGTATGTCAGGAAGTGAAATTGAAGTCCTTGGTTACAGAGGGATGAAAGAGTATGAGATAGCTCTTGAAGATATAAAGGTAAGCAAGAATAATTTATTAGGTGAACAAGAAGGCAACGGATTTAAACAACTCATGGAAACATTTGAATCTGCAAGAATTCAAACAGCAGCAAGAGCTGTTGGTGTTGCACAAAACGCGCTCGAGCTTGGACTTCAATACGCCAAAGATAGAAGTCAATTCGGCAAACAAATTCTCAAATTCCCGAGAATATTCAACAAGCTAGCTTGGATGGCTATGGAGACAACGGTTGCTCGTCAAATCACACTCTTTTCAGCCAGAGAAAAAGATAACGACATAAGATGTGACATCGAGGCAGGCATGGCTAAGTTGCTAGCGGCAAGAGTCGCTTGGAGCAACGCAGATAGTGCTCTACAAATTCACGGTGGAAATGGATATGCTTTAGAATATCCAATCAGCAGAGTTTTATGCGATTCAAGAATCCTCAACATTTTCGAAGGAGCCGCTGAAATTCAAGCTCAAATAATTGTGAAAGGCCTTTTAGCTAGATAATGGAATTCTTTCTTAACTTCATTATCGTAGTATGTTTGATTACAACATTTATTGTACTTTTGATAGGATTATTTCATACAGCTAGATCCAATGAAGAAAATAATAAGATAAACTTATTCATGAGATACAGAGTAGCTATACAATTTGTGACACTTACAATTCTTACGGTTGCCTTATTCTTGAAATCATAGAGGAAAAATTGGTAAAACTTGACAAAATTTATACTCGTGGAGGGGATAAAGGTTTAACAAGTTTGGGAGATGGTTCAAGAGTTAACAAAAGCAACATAAGAATAAAAGCATATGGTGACATAGATGAGGCAAACTCATCACTAGGAGTATGTGTATACTTCTCTAATAAGAATTTAAAAAAAACATTACTTGAGATTCAAAATCATCTTTTTGATATAGGGGCTGATTTATGTTTTCCTGAAAATTCAAAAAGATACGTGACAATATCAAGTGAGAAAATTAACTTCCTTGAAAAAGAAATTGATCAGATGAATAAAAACTTGGATAAATTAAAGTCATTTATTCTTCCCGGAGGGAGTCAACTCTCATCATTTCTACATTTATCAAGATCCAACGTAAGAAGAGCAGAAAGATCAATCATTGAATTAAATGATAAAGAAAAAGTGAATTTAGACATAATAAAATATGTAAATAGACTTTCTGATTTTCTTTTTGTAGCTGCACGGTTTGAGAATAAAAAAGATGGTGATATACTTTGGATTCCAAATAAAAAGTAATATTTAAGGAAAAAGTCATGAAAGCATTAGTTTGTGTAAAAAGAGTTATTGATTACAACGTGAGAATAAGAGTAAAATCAGATAAATCCGGAGTAGAAACAGACAATGTCAAGATGTCCATGAATCCCTTTGATGAGATTGCAGTAGAAGAAGCAGTTAGAATGAAGGAAAAAAATCAAATTCAAGAAATAATTATATTATCAATTGGAACTGACAAATCTCAAGAAACAATCAGATCTGGTCTCGCAATGGGTGGCGATAGGGGTATATTAGTAAAAACTGATAAAGACCAATTAGAGCCTCTAACTGTTGGAAAGATAATTAAAGCTGTTTCTGATAAAGAGAAACCAGATCTTATAATATTAGGTAAGCAAGCTATAGACGATGATTGTAACCAAACTGGACAGATCGTAGCGACATTGTTAGCATTTCCCCAAGCAACTTTCGCCTCAGAACTTAAAAAGAATGATGACAACACTCTTGAAGTTACAAGAGAGGTTGATGGTGGGCTTGAAACAGTAAAAATTAGTATTCCGTGCGTAGTGACAACAGATCTTCGTTTAAACGAACCTAGATATGCATCTTTACCTAATATAATGAAAGCGAAACAGAAAAAAATTGATGTCCTTGAAATTGAAAGTTTTGATGTAGATATTAAAGATAGACTACAAGTTTTAGAGGTTAATGAACCTCCAGAGAGAAAACCAGGTATCAAGGTTGATGACGTGGATGCACTTGTAGATAAACTTAAAAATGAGGCAAAAATACTATGAAAGTCTTAGTAATAATTGAACATGATAATGCAAATGTAAAACAATCAAGTTTTTCAACAATTACAGCCGCAAAAAAAATAAGTGATTCAGTTGAAGCTTTAGTCCTTGGTAAGGGACTGGATTTAGTTATTGATGAACTAAAAAAATCTGATTATCTCAAAAAAATTTATAAAATAGATAATGAATTATTTGAAAATCCATTAGCAGAGAATTTATCCAAAGCAATTCAAAAGTTTGCTGAAGGCTCTGATTATACTCATATACTTTCACCATCAAGTACATTTGGAAAAAATATGTCTCCAAAATTATCAGCTCTTATGGACGTTCAACAAATCTCAGATATTACAAAAATTATTAGCGATGATACTTTTGAGAGACCAATTTATGCAGGTAACGCAATTGCAACTGTAAAGTCAAACGATCCTATAAAAATCATTACTGTGCGATCTACATGTTTTGAACCTTGTGCTTTAACCTCAAATGTTGATGTTGAAAATTTAACTGTAAATATTGATAAAAACAATTCAGTAAGCTTTGTCAACTATGACAAATCAAAATCAGATCGCCCAGAATTAACAAGTGCTAAAATTGTAATTTCTGGTGGAAGGGGAATGCAAAATGGAGAAAATTTCAGATTATTAGAGGGTATTGCTGATAAACTTGGCGCTGCAATGGGCGCGAGTAGAGCAGCAGTCGATGCTGGTTTTGTTCCTAACGACTGGCAAGTTGGTCAAACAGGAAAAATTGTGGCACCAGATCTCTATATAGCCGTTGGAATTTCTGGAGCAATACAGCATATAGCTGGAATTAAAGATTCAAAATATATCGCTTGTATAAACAAGGATGAGGAGGCCCCAATTTTTAATTATTCTGATTATGGCCTGGTAGGTGATCTTTTTGAGCTTCTCCCTAAGCTAGAAGAGAAATTATAACAAACTTTTAATTTCATTAATAATCCCTTCGTCCTGCCAATTAATGTAACCCTCTACCCTCGAGAGTTCAAAGAGACCATTCTTAATAATTAAAGTAGTTGGCATCACTTTAACTTCCAGCTTTTTTGTTAAAATAAGTTTTTTGTCAATGAATGTCTGAAAATTTTCAAACTTATTTTTTTTTAAGAAAGTTGGGATAACTTTTGCTGGATTTGCATCAACTGAAACAAAAATTAATTCAATATCTTTCTCAAATTTTTTTTTTAGCTCTATTAGATCTGGAATTTCCTTAATGCACGGCGAACACCATGTAGCCCAAAAATTTATTAAAATAATTTTTTTTTTTTTTAATTTGTCAGCAATTTCAATTGTTTTTCCATCCAAGGTTTCTAAATTAAAAAAATTAATTTTTTTCGCTGGATTTTTTAATAATGGTTGATTGTTCTCATATGAATAAGATAAATTTGAAATAACTAAAAATATTACTAAAACGAAATACTTCATGAAAACATTATAACATAGATGAAAAAAACAACAAATTTAGTTTGGGGCGGAAGATTTGAGTACAATTCTTCAAATCTTTTAAAAAGAATTAATAATTCAATAAGTTTTGACCATAACTTGGTTGAAGAGGATATTAAATTAAATAAATCATATGCTAAATCTTTATTTAAAGCGAAGATAATCAATGCTAATGAGTTGAAAAAAATAAACGTTGCATTGGATGATTTAAAATTAGAAGTTAAAAAAAAAAACTTTAAGTTCTCTGATGATTATGAAGATATCCATATGAATGTTGAAATGGAATTAAAAAAAAGAATAGGGAGATTGGCCGGTAAGCTACACACAGGGAAATCAAGAAATGATCAAGTTGCTACTGATGTAAAGTTATGGATAAAAGAAAAGCTTAAAAATGTCATAAATAAGATAATAAAAATTCAAAAAACAATCATAAAAAAATCAGAATCGAATCTTAATGTTATAATGCCAGGCTTCACACATTCACAAAATGCTCAACCTATTCTATATGCACATTATCTATTGTCTTTTTTTGAAATGTTTGAAAGAGACAAAAAAAGAGCAAAACAGCTTTTGGAAAATATTGATGAGTGCCCTCTCGGATCTGGTGCATTAGCAGGTACAAACTTTTATGAAATTGATAGAAAGGAACTTGCAAAAAACCTAGGCTTTAAAAAACCAACAGAAAATTCTTTAGATAGTGTTTCAGATAGAGATTTTGTGATAGAGTTCTTATTTTTGTTATCAATTCTAAGTATGCACTTTTCAAGAATATCAGAAGATTTCATAATATGGTCAGGAAGTGCATATGAATTTTTAAAATTTCCAGATAACTTATGTACAGGATCTTCAATTATGCCACAAAAAAAAAATCCAGATGCTGCCGAACTTGTAAGATCGAAGTGTGGTAGGATTTATTCATCACTTTTTAATTTACTTATTATACAAAAGAGCCTTCCAAGTGGTTACAGTAAGGATCTTCAAGAAGACAAGGAGCCATTATTTGATGCCTTCAAGACAATTGACTTACTTCTCGATATTGTAAATGAAATGATAGGTTCGGTAATAATCAATAAAATTAAAATGTATAATCTCTCAAAAAAGGGGTACATGACCGCCACAGATCTTGCTGACTGGATTGTAAAAAAAACTGACTATACTTTTAGAGAGGCTCATAATATTACCGGTAAAATAGTATTGATGGCCGAGAAGAAAAAAAAATTATTGAGTGAGTTGTCATTAAAAGAATTTAAAACTATAGAACCAAAAATTAATAAAGATATATTTAATTATGTATCTATAGAAAATTCAGTTGCAAGAAAGAATTCCTATGGTGGAACGAATATTAACCAAGTTATAAAGGCGATTAAAAGAGCCAAAAAAAAAATCTAATGCTTAATAGAGCTTTCGTTAAATTTTTAATTTTTTTTTGTTTAATGTCAATTACTTCTTGCGGTAAAAAATCCAGTCTAGAAAAATATCCTGGAAGCGATTATCCAAGAAATTATCCAGATAATGATTAAAGTTTCAGAATATAACAAATTTCTTTCTTACAAGAAAAATAAACTCTTTTTTGAAGATTTACCTTTAATAAATCTAGGAGAAAAATTTAATACCCCATTATTTTGTTATTCTGTCTCGCAAATAGAACATAATTTGGAAGAACTACATAATGCTTTTAAAAAGGTTAAACCTTTAATCTGTTACGCTTTAAAAGCAAATTTCAACAGTAATATTATAAAAATCTTGACAAAACGTGGATGCGGCATTGATGTTGTCTCTAATGGAGAATTACAAAAATCTTTAAAAATTGGAGTTGATAATAAAAAAATTGTTTTTTCAGGTGTAGGAAAAACCAGTAAAGAAATAGAGATAGCAATAAAAAAAAATATTAAACAAATTAATGTAGAGAGTATTGAGGAATTAGACGAGATTACAAGCATATGTAAAAAAATAAATAAAACTATAAATATTTGTTTAAGAGTAAATCCCGATATAAATGCACAAACTCATGAAAAAATATCAACAGGTCGTTCTGAAGATAAATTTGGTATATCAGATAAGAGAGTTTTTGAGATTTTTAAAAAATATCAAACCAACAAATTTGTTAAAATTATAGGTTTATCAATACACATTGGTTCGCAAATTGAATTGATAGAACCTTTTTACAAGGCATTCAAAAAAATAAAATTGCAAATATTAAAACTAAAAAAAAAAGGTTTTAAAGTTTCTTCGCTAGATTTAGGAGGTGGTGTAGGAATAAAATATAACGATAAAAATAAAATTTTAGATATTAAATCTTATGCTAGGATTATAGATGAGTTGTTTTCAGATTTAGACCTTGAAATAATAATAGAGCCAGGAAGATATTTAGTAGGATCTTCTGGTATAATTTTGTCAAGAGTAATCCGAACAAAATCAGGAAACAATAAAGATTTTGTAATAATAGATGCAGGCATGGACAATCTTATAAGACCAGCTTTGTATGGAGCTGAACACAAAATTTTACCAGTAAAAAAAAAAAACCAAACAAATTTGAATGTATACGACATAGTTGGACCTATTTGTGAATCAAGTGATGTATTTATTAAAAAAATGAAAATTCATAGACTAAAGGCAGAAGATTTGATTGTCATATGCTCAACTGGAGCATATGGTTCATGCATGGCGTCAAAATATAATTTAAGAGAACCAGCAAAAGAAATATTTATAAAAAAAAAAAAAATTATTCTTTCAGATAATTGATTATGAACGAAATTTTTTTTCTTGATAACATTTCAATTTTTTCTAAAAAAAAGAATATAAAAAATATTAATCTTAAAATTAATCGTGGAGACTTCATAATAATAAAAGGAGCAAATTCAACTGGAAAATCACTAATATTGAAATTATTCTACTTGAAATTGCTTCCTTCAAAGGGGTCTCTTTTTTTAAATGGAAAAAAAATCACAGAAGAGTCAAAAACAAAGATTATTGAAATTAGAAAAAAAATGGGCGTAATTCTACAAAATGACTATTTAATACCTTTTTTCTCAGTTTATCAGAATATCGAATTAGCAAGTCAAATTCAAAACTTAAAAACAAGTTTTGCTGATAGAATGAATGAAATTTCAGATTGGTTGGATTTAGACCACATTAAAAACGAAAAAATAGTGAATTTGTCTAATAGTCAAAAACAAAAAGTAGTTATTGCAAGAGCTTTGATAAATAATCCAAATATAATAATAGCTGATCAACCTGAAACTTTCCTAGATGAAATTTCAAAGAGAAAAATTTTTTATTTGCTGGAGTCCTTAAGTAAAATAGGATCCACTATCATAATTACTTCAAGCAAAGACTTAGATATTAATGCACCTCATAAAATATTAGAATTAAATTGAAACATTATGATATATTTTCAAGAAATTCTTAAAAAGACTCTTCTTAAACAAGAAGAAAAGTTTTTTCACGGCTTATCATTTATAATAATTAGTTTAATAACTGTACATATAGCCGTTTATTTCAATTTTTATAAATTTTCAAGTATTTGGTTGGAATTAGAATCAAAAAAAACAACTTTCATTATTAGTAATTCAGTTGATGAAAAAAAAATACCTCTTGATGTTTCGGAAAAAATTAAAACTTATCTTTCAACTAAGTCAGCAAAAGTTGAATTTGATATAATCGATAATAATCTAATAAAAGAAAGTTTAGGATTATCAAATCTTACAGATATGTCTGGATTAAGCTTACCATTCATATTTCAAATTAAAACTGATGATAAATCTCTTATAGATGAAATTTATACAGCTACAATAGATATTTCTGAAAATAGGTTAATTGAAAAACATTCTCATGAAGATCAGCTTTTTGAAATATCATCATTTGTTAATAGAATTAAACTTATAATATTTATGATGTGTCTTGTAATAGTAACCTTATTTGCTTTTTTGGTTATGAATATTGTAAAAGCTGCTTTAATAAGCAACTTCAAATTTTTGGAGATGTTACAGATTATGGGAGCGAGCAGTTTTGAACTGTCAAAAAACATATCTCAAAGTATTATAAAAAAAATAGTTCCAGGCGCCATTCTTAGTACAATTTTTGTTTATTTACTGAGTACTTTGTTAATGAAATTATTTGGAGTAAACTTTGATTTTTTTGATTCATCTTTTTTTATAGAAATTAATATAACCACGTTCATTATATTGATATTATTTACTGTGACATTTTTAATTTTGTTATTGTTTTTTTTAATGTCTTATTTGTTTTATTTTTTTGAGAAAAGATTTTTTGATAAATTTTAAAAAGTTCTTAATTTTTTTGGTGTCCATCAATATTTTTGCTTTAACTTGGTGGTTAATACTAATCTTTAATACATTTCCAAAAAAATATTATTTTACTAATTTAGATTCAAGTAAATATGATTCAGCAATAATAGTATTGACAGGGGGAAAAGGAAGAATTCAAAAAGGAATCAACTTATATAAAAATAATCATGGAAGCTTTTTATTTATTTCGGGTGTGTTTCACGAGTCCGAGCTTGAAATCAAACAAAAGATTGAAAGACAAGTTTTTAACCATAACTGTTGCGTAGTTTACGATAAAAATGCTACGAGCACATTTGAGAATGCCATTGAAGTAAAAAATTGGTTAGTTGAAAATCCTGAAATTAATAATTTAATATTAGTGAGCTCTTATTACCATCTCCCTAGAAGTTTTATAATTTTTAAAAATATTATCGGAGAAAAAAGGATTTTTCTTTACCCCGCTAAATACAAAATTAAAATGGATAGTAACATTTTTTTCCATGTTAAGTTAATATTAACAGAATATTTCAAAGTCATTTATACTATAGTTTCTTTAATATGAGATTTTTAAGAAGCTTTATTTTTTATACATTTTTTTATACAGGAACAATTTTTTTTTTCTTAACTTTTTCGCCTGTAAAGTTTTTTACAAGGAATTTTGTTGTCAAACTATGTACTATTTGGACAAAATCAGTTATAAAATTGTCAAAATTAATTCTAGGTATTAAGTACGAAGTTAAAGGTTATGAAAATATTCCTGAGTCTGGCTCTTTTGTCGTAGCAAGTAATCACCAATCAGCTTGGGAAACTTTCTTTCTTGGCTCTCTTTTTCCGGGATCAATTTTCATACTTAAAAATGAATTAAAGAAAATTCCAATATTTTCTCAGTATTTCAAAAAACTTGGTTTTATATTTGTTAGAAGAGAAAAGGCATTTGATTCGTTAAAGATTCTTTTAAAGTCTGTTAAAAAATTAATCTCAGAAAATAAGGGTGTTTTCATTATTTTTCCGGAGGGAACAAGAATAAAGCCTGGGGAAAAAACAAAATTAAACTCAGGTGTTTTTGCAATTCATAAATTTACAGGTTTACCAATTCTTCCAATCAAACTCAACTCTGGAAAGTTTTGGATTAATAAAAAATTTAATAAAAGGGAGGGAAAAATCATTGTCAAAATTTTTCCAATAATAAATAAAGAATACGATAAAGAAAAAGTTATGACAAAGCTTGAAGATTATTATTATAAATAGAGGTTTTATATACGTTTTTTAACAATAATATTTCTAATTTCTTTGGTTCTTTTAAGTAACTTAAATATCTGGGAATATTGATCATTTTCTAATAGTTTTTTTATTTTTTCTATGTCTTTTAAAAAAAGTGAAAGAGTATCTTTTAAAAATTCTTTATTCTTCAGAAAAATATCAGTCCACATTTTTGGATCTGACGAACCTATTCTTGTAAAGTCTTTAAAACCTCCAGCAGCAAAATTTATTAACTCTTCCTTTTTTTTTATATTGAGATTAAATGCTGTTCCTACAATTGTAAATGCAATTAAATGAGGAAGATGTGAGGTTATAGACATGATTTTATCGTGTTCATTTACTTTCATTATCGCGACCTTCATTCCTATCTTTCTCCAAATCTCACTTATAACTTTTATGGAGTTTTTACTATTATTTATAGGAGTTAAAATACACCACTTATTCTGAAACAGATCATTTAAAGCATTCTTTGCTCCTGAATGCTCTGTCCCGGCGATAGGATGACCAGGAACTAAAGAAAATTTGTGATCATCAAGTTTCAGTGTTTTTTTTTCAAAAATATTTTTTACTGATCCAACATCTGAGATAATTTGATTTTTTTCTGTATAAACTGATAATTCGTTAACAATATTATCTATAAAGCTTACTGGAGTACAAATAAAAATAACAGAGCTCTTTTTAACTCGTTGATCAATTTTCTCCCTTTTTTCGTCAATCGCATTTATCGAGGAAGCGTCACGAAGATTTTTTTTTGATATATCTATACCAATAATTTTTTCACATATTTTTTTTTTTTTTAAAGCGAGTCCAAGTGAAGCTCCAATGAGCCCAGGCCCAATAATTGTTATTTCTTTATGCATTATTTCTTATAGAGTTTCTTAATTCTATTAAAAATTTTTTTAGATCATCTGATGAACCAATTGAAACTCTAAAAAACTGTTTCATACCATAATTATTTAAATCTCTAACAAAAATTTTTTTCTTTTTTAAAAAACTTAAAATTTTTATTTTTGAGTATTTTTTTCTATCAACTTTAATAAGAACAAAGTTTGCAAAACTCTCATATGATTCAAGACCAATCTTTTTAATTTCAATTGGAAGAATTTTTCTCCATTTATCATTGTGAATTATTGACTTTTTCAAAAACTCTTTTTCTCTTAATATCAGTGTTCCTATACTTTGAGAAATAGCATTGACATTAAATGGTCCTCTTACTTTTTCTAAAAGTTCTATTATTTTCTCATTTGAATATGCCCAACCTAATCTCAGCCCAGCCAAAGCAAAAATTTTTGAGAAAGTTCGAGTAACAATAATATTTGGAAACTTATTTATTAATTCAATCCCATCAGTATATCTACTGTCTGTAATAAATTCAGAATATGCACCGTCTAAAACTACAATTATATTTTTAGGTACTTTTTGCAAAAATTTTATGAGTTCTTCTCTAAAAATAATCGTTCCGGTTGGATTATTAGGATTCGCAATAAAAATCATTCTAGTTATCTTAGTAATTCTTTTAAGAATATTTTTACATGAAATTTTTAGTTTGTCTGATTTTGCAATAACAACTTTGCATCCAGAAGCTCTTGCAATTATTGGATAGTAGGTAAAGCCATACTCACTGCAAATTACCTCCCCACCCTCTTTTGAAAATGTTTGCGCTATCACTGATAAAACATCGTCTGAACCGTTTCCGCAAATTATATTTTTAAAATTCAAATTAAAAGTTTTTGCTAATTGATTTTTTAATTGATTGCAGTCACCGTCCGGATACAAATTTGATGAAAGAACTAAATTACTTGCCTTATTTAACAATTTTCTTGGAATTTTAAAAGGTGACTCATTTGAAGAAAGTTTATATATTTTTTCTTTTTTATTAATACTAAATGATTCACCTGGTATGTATTTTTCAATTTCATTTATCGAAGGTTTTACTATGTCTTTGAGATTGAAACTAACCATAAACTTTGACTTTCAAAATAAAATTATTTTGACTCCTTAATCAACATAGTTATGATGCGTTTTAAGTCAAACAAATTAATATAAAATAAATGAAATCCTCAATCTTTACTGATAAATTTAAAATTAAAAATTCAATTAAACTTGATTCTGGAGAATTAATTGATTCATGCGAGGTTGCTTTTAAAACCTATGGAACATTAAATAAAAAAAAAAATAATGCAATTTTAGTGTGTCATGCATTATCTGGTGACCAGTTTTGTTCTGAAATTAATCCACTTACAAAGAAAAAAGGGTGGTGGAATATTTTAATTGGTCCCGATAAAGTTATAGATACTAATATTTTTTTTGTGATATGTAGCAATGTTTTGGGTGGATGCATGGGGAGTACAGGTCCTTCATCAATTAATCCTAAAACCAAAACAAATTATGGATTAAAATTTCCTGTCATTACAATTTCAGATATGGTCAAAGTTCAGGAAAAACTAGTTTCAGCACTAGGTATAAAAAAGTTGTTTGCTGTAATTGGTGGTTCAATGGGTGGTATGCAAACTTTAGAATGGGCAACTCGTTTTAGTAATAAAGTTAATGTTGCAATTCCTATCGCGACATCTTACAGACATTCAGCTCAAAACATTGCATTTCACGAAATTGGAAGGCAAGCAATCATGGCTGATCCAGTCTGGAACAATGGAAATTATTATAAGACAAGAGGAGAACCAAAAAGAGGACTTTCAGTTGCAAGAATGATAGCTCATATAACCTATTTATCAGAGCATGCGCTTCAGAGAAAATTCGGTAGAAATCTTCAAAATAGTAATTTCTTTTCTTTTAATTTTGGTACAGACTTTCAAATTGAAAGTTACTTAAAACATCAAGGAAGCTCATTTGTAGAGAGATTTGATGCTAACAGTTATCTATATATTACAAAAGCAATGGACTATTTTGATTTGTCAATTAAAAAAGGTGGTCTTTCTAAAGTTTTTAAAAATTCAAGTGTTAATTTTTGTTTTTTTACATTTACATCGGATTGGTTGTTTCCAACATCAGAAACAAAAACAATAATCAAGTCTCTGAACAGTTCAAATGCAATGGTAAGTTTTGCGGAAGTAAAAACAGATAAGGGGCACGACGCATTCCTTTTAGAAGAACCAGAGTTTCACGCAACACTCAAAGGTTTTATTCAGGGACAGATTGGAATACATAGAGTATGAGTAAAAATTTAAGAACGGATCTATTTGTAATTTCTAAGTTGATAAATGATAAAGAAAAAATATTGGACGTGGGGTGTGGCGATGGTAATCTTTTAAATTTTCTTTTTAAAACAAAAAAAGCTGACTGCAGAGGAATTGAGATAAGTCAATCCGGAGTAAATGAGTGTGTTAAAAAGGGACTATCAGTTATTCAAGGAGACGCAAATTATGATTTAGATGATTATCCTAATAATGCATTTAGTACTGTAATTTTAAGTCAAACAATACAAGCCATGATTTTCCCTGATGTGGTTATTAAAAATTTAATAAGAATTGGAAGGCGAGCAATAATCTCATTCCCAAATTTTGGTTATTGGAAAGTTAGGAAGGATTTATTTTTTGGAGGAAAAATGCCAAAAAACGATATCCTTCCATATGAATGGTTTGATACGCCAAATATACATTTATGCTCACTTAAGGATTTTGAAATATTTTGTAATAGAAATAATATAATAATAGAAAAATTTATTTGTCTTGGCGAAAAAGGGAATGAAATGATGACAAATTATTTTTCCAATTTCTTTGCGTATCAAGTGATTTTTTGTGTATCAAAAAAGAAGAAAAATTGATAAACATTAAGTCGTGATTGAAATAATTCAAATTCCTTTGTTATCAGACAATTATTCATATGTAATTATAGATAAAAATACGAAAATTACAGGTTGTATAGATCCTTCAGTTGCAAAGGATATAGTTGAGGTATTAAAAAATAAAGGAATTGATCTTGATTTCGTTTTAAATACTCATCACCACCAAGATCATGTTGGAGGAAATCAAGAACTCAAAGAAATATATAACTGTAAAATTATTGGGTCCTACAGTGATCAAAATAGAATTCCAGGAATAGACATCAAACTTAAGGAGGACGAAGAATTTAATATTGGTGAAAGCATATTTAAAATCATAGATACACCAGGTCATACGATTGGGCATATTTGCTTTTATTTTGAGGACCAAAATCTTCTGTTTTGTGGAGATACTATTTTCTCATTAGGTTGCGGAAGATTGTTTGAGGGTTCATACGAACAAATGACAGAATCAATTTTAAAGATCCGTTCTTTGCCTGATTGTACCAAAATATATTGTGGACACGAATATACAGAATCTAATGCAAAATTTGCAGAGTTTCTTGACTCTCGAGATGACTTACTAAAGAACAAAATATCTAATATAAAGAAAGATAGGTTGAAGTCAAAACCAACGGTGCCAACAACTCTTAAAGAAGAGAAAATGCTTAATCCATTTATGAAATTTGACAATCAAGAGTATCTAGATTCAATAAAACTTAAAAATATTTCAAATGTAGAAAACTTTAAAACAATCAGGATGATGAAAGATAATTTTTAATCCATCCATAAGCCACCGTTGATTGATAAGGTTGAGCCATTGACATAGCTAGCTTTATCTGAAACAAGATAGTCGACCATTTCAGCAACTTCATCAGCTTCACCTAATCTTTTATTTGGTATGGTTTCGATAATGGAATTTAAGATGTCTTCTCGAATAGCAGCTACCATTTCTGTGTTTATATAACCAGGGCAAATTACATTTGAGGTGATACCCTTACTTGCACTTTCAAGTGCCAAAGACTTCGAGAAACCAATTAGAGCTGACTTTGTTGCAGCATAGTTAGTTTGACCAAACTGACCCTTTTGTCCGTTTACAGAAGAAATGTGAACTAATCTTCCAAAACTATTTTCTCTCATTTTATTAATCACTAAAGATGTCATATTAAAGACTGAATTTAGGTTTACATCAATAACTTTTTGCCAATTATCTTTACTCATTTTATGAAGAGGTGCGTCTCTAGTTATTCCTGCATTATTTACTAGAATATCAATATTTTTGTTCTCCTCATAAATGCGACTAACTGATTTTTGGCATTCATCAAAATTGCTTACATCCCACTTAATTACTTCAATATTATTATCTTTTGAGAAAGATTTGGCGGCTTCGTCATTGCTTGCGTAATTAGCAATGACTTTGAAGTTTGAAGATTTTAACTTTTTGGAAATTGAAGCACCTATTCCTCTAGTACCTCCTGTAACGATTGCTATTTTTGTCATTATATTCTCTCAACACACATTGCAACTCCTTGACCGCCTCCGATACATAAAGTTGCAATTCCTTTTTTTTTATTTTGTCTTTCAAGTTCGTGGATTAAAGTTACTAAAATTCTGGTTCCTGACGCTCCTATTGGGTGACCTAAAGCAATTGCTCCTCCGCTCACATTTACTTTATTCATATCCCAACTTAATTCGTTGGACACAGCTAAGGATTGAGCTGCAAATGCTTCATTTGCTTCAATCAAGTCGAGGTCATCAATAGACCACTTAGCTTGCTGAAGTGCTTTTTTCACTGCAGGTACAGGTCCTATACCCATAATTGAGGGATCAACACCAATGGTTGAAGATGATACTATACTTACTAGCGGTTCAAGTCCTAAATAATTAGCTTTTTCTTTTTTCATAACTAACACAGCGGCTGCTCCATCATTCAATCCGGATGCATTTCCAGCAGTGACGGTTCCATCTTTATTAAAAACGGGTTTTAAAGAACTTATTTTATCAAAGGTTGTTCCATGTCTAGGAAATTCGTCCACATCAAATAGTATTTCTTCCTTCTTCGAAGGAATTGATATTGGAGTTATTTCATTTTTAAAGTAATTATTCTTTTGAGCATTTTCTGCCTTATTTTGAGATTCTGTTGCAAATCTATCCTGTGCCTCTTTTGATATGTTAAATTTCTCCGCAATATTTTCAGCTGTTGTTCCCATGTGATAATTATTCATAGCACACCAAAGTCCATCAACAATCATGCTATCTTTGATTTTTCCGTCCCCCATTTTTAGTCCATTTCTTAAATTTATGGTATGATGCGCATTTGACATGCTTTCCTGACCTCCAGCAATAACAATTTCACTTTGTCCAGATAATATAGATTGACAAGCTATCATAACTGATCTTAAACCAGATCCACAAACTTGATTAATGGTAAGGGCACTAACTTTCTCGGGAATATCTGACAGCATAGATGCTTGCCTTGCAGGATTCTGACCCGATCCACCAGTTAAAACTTGTCCCATTATTATTTCATCTATTAAATCTTTCGAAATTCCTGACTCTGAAATTACTGAATTTATGACTGAACTCCCTAATTGAGGAGCTGAAAAGTTTGATAAACTACCCATGAATTTTCCAATAGGAAGCCTTTTAGCCGTGGTTATAACTATTTCGTTCATATGAATTACCGATAAGTAAGTTTAATAACATAATAATCAAATTTAACAACAAAAATTACTTAAAGTAATGAATTGACAAAAATTTCTTAACAAATATAAATTAAATTGTAATAAACGTTTAACAAAGATTTTAATGATAGCTATATTTGAAGACAGGGGTAAACAGTACAAAGCTAAGATTGGCGATTTTTTGAAGCTTCCAAGGATCAGTGAGCTTAAAAAAAATGATTCTGTCACTTTTGATAAAGTCATTTTTATGAAAGACAAAAATGGTCAAACCATAATCGGATCACCATTAGTAAGTGGAATCCAAATTATCTGCCAAGTCATTGAGCAGATTAAAGACAAAAAGATCATTGTTTTCAAAAAAAAAAGAAGACACAATTATAGAAGGAAGATTGGTCATCGACAAGACCTCACGCTTGTAAAAATTAAAGAAATTAAAATGGAAAATCAATCTTCTTCACCTAACAAAAATTTAAGATCATCTCAAAAAAAAGTTGACTCTACTAAGGGAGAACCTGGTGGCTCATAAAAAAGCAGGTGGTAGCACAAGAAATGGGCGAGATAGTGCTGGAAGAAGGCTTGGTGTGAAAAAGTTTGGAGGCGAGGCCGTTGTACCTGGTAACATTATTATTAGGCAGCGAGGAACAAAATACCATCCTGGAAAAAATGTTTCTATTGGAAAAGACCATACTATTTTTGCTGTTAAAGAAGGAGTGGTCTCTTTTAAAAAAAAATCTGGTAGTAAATCTTTTGTAAACGTTGATCAAAAAAAATAAATTAAATATTAACTTATTCGATGAAGTTTCTAGATGAAGCCAAGATCTACTTAAAGGCAGGAAATGGTGGCTCTGGTTGCGTAAGCTTCAGGAGAGAAAAGTATATTGAGTTCGGAGGACCGGACGGAGGTGACGGAGGGCGAGGAGGCAATATTGTCTTCAAAGCTATTTCAAACCTCAATACATTAATCGATTTTAGATATAAACAACATTTTAAGGCTCAAAGAGGTAAAGATGGTTCAGGTAAAAATAGAACCGGAGCTAGTGGTGAAGATTTAATAATCGAAGTACCGGTAGGAACAATAATTTTATCAGAAGACAAAAGGTTAGTTATCAAAGACTTTGTAAAAGAGTTAGATTCTTATATTTTGATTCACGGTGGGATGGGTGGTAGAGGAAATGCGAAATTTAAATCTTCAACAAATCGAGCTCCGAGAAATTTTGATTCAGGTATTGAAGGTGAAGATAAATGGATTTGGTTAAGATTAAAATTAATAGCTGACATAGGTCTAGTAGGATTACCAAATGTGGGTAAATCAACTCTTCTGAAAAGACTATCAAATGCAAATCCAAAAATAGCAAATTACCATTTTACTACTCTAAAACCTCAACTAGGTATTTATAGAAGTGATCAAAAAGATGTCATAATCGCTGATCTTCCAGGACTGATAAAAGGTGCTGCAAGTGGAGTCGGCTTAGGGCTTAATTTTCTTGCACATATTGAAAGATGTAGAATGCTATTTCATGTCTGCGATGTATCAACTAATAATTTTAATGAAATAACAGAGAACTATAAAATTATTCGCGACGAAATTAAAGCTTATAATCCTTTGATTTTAAAAAAAAAAGAAATCGTTCTTCTGAGTAAATGTGATTTAATAGAAAAAAAACATATTAAAGAAATAATAACCTTGTTTAAAAAATTAACACCCTCTAGAATTATTCCAATATCAAGTCATACTAACTTAGGAATGCAAGAATTAAAAGAATCTTGCGTCAACTGGACCTGATGAATAATTTATCAATCTTACAAGCAAAAAGAATTGTAATAAAAATAGGGTCATCATTATTATTTTCTAAAAATAAATTTAATTCAAAATGGTTAGAGGCTTTCATAGAAGATGTAATCTTTCTTAGAGATAAAAATATTGAAATTTTAATTGTTGCATCAGGTTCAGTTTCATTAGGTAAGGTATACCTAAAAATCGAAAAAAATAAGCTTCGAATTCATGAAAAACAGGCTTGCGCTGCTTGTGGCCAAGCAATTCTTATGAACAACTTCAAAAAAACGTTCGAAAAGAAAAATTTAACTGTTGCGCAAATTCTTCTTACCTATTCAGATACTGAGGATAGAAAAAAAAGCTTGAACTCAAAAGAAACTATTTTTGAATTATTAAGATGTAACGTAATTCCTATAATTAACGAAAATGATTCTGTGGCCGTTGATGAATTAAAATTTGGTGACAACGATAGACTTGCTGCAAGAGTTTCCCAAATAATAGACGCAAACTTTCTAATACTACTTAGTGATGTAGATGGATTGTTTACCTCAAATCCTAAAAAAACTAAGAGTTCAACTTTGATTAGAGAAGTTCATAAGATAAATAAAAAAATATATGATATGGCTAGCACTGAGACAAATTTTCATGGTACTGGAGGAATGTTTACAAAGATAGAAGCTGCGAAAATTGCCTCTAAATCTGGCTGTGATACAATAATTTGTAGAGGAACAAAAAAGAAACCTATCAGCGAATATTTAAAAAAAAAGGAGGGTACAAGATTTAGAGGAAAGGTTAACAATGACAAAGGTTTCAAAAAATGGTTGGCTGGAACTATTAAAGTAGAAGGAGATATTTTTCTTGACAATGGTGCAGTTGAAGCGGTTTTAAAAGGAGCAAGTATTTTACCAAGCGGTATTCAAAAAATATCTGGAAAATTTTTTAAAGGTGATATAATAAACATTAAAAATCAACATGGAATAAAAATTGGAAAAGGCGTCTCTTACTATGATTCGACAGAGCTGTCGAAAATATTAGGTAAAAAGACATCTGAAATAAAAAAATCATTGGGTTATAGTGGAAGAAACGAAATAGTTCATAGAGATTATTTAACTTTAAATGAATAGACAAAAACAAATTGAAGAAGAAGTTCTAAAAATTGGTGTTAAGGCCAAAGAAGCCGCCTTAAGGATATCTTCACTTTCTTCACAGAAAAAGAATGATGTTTTATTGGATGCGGCTGACAATATAAATAAAAATGAAAAACTAATCATTGAAAAAAATTCTTTAGATATCGAAGAAAATAAAAAAAGTCTAAATTCATCACTTCTGGATAGACTAATATTAGATTCCAACCGAATTGATAATATTTGTAAAGGATTAGTTGAGATTTCAAAATTAGATGATCCAATTGGGAAAACTTTGGGAGAATGGAAAAGACCTAACGGTTTAAAAATACAAAAAGTATCAATTCCACTGGGTGTTATAGGAGTGATATATGAATCAAGACCCAATGTTGCTGCAGATGCAGCAGGTTTATGTTTGAAATCTGGGAATCCACTTATTTTAAGAGGAGGTAGTGAGAGCTATCATTCTTCATCAAAGATAGTAGAAGTTATAAATCAATCATTGAGGAAATTTAAACTCCCCGAAGGAACTTTACAGAATATTCCAACAAAAGATAGATTGGCGGTGGGAGCGCTAATCAAAATGGATAAATATGTAGATGTTATAATCCCTAGAGGAGGAAAATCCTTAATTGAAAGGGTATCTGAAGAAAGTAGAGTTCACGTAATTAAACACCTGGATGGCATCTGTCATACGTATATTCACAAATCAGCAGACGAAGAAATAAGTAAGAATGTTGCATTAAACGCAAAAATGAGAAGACCTGGTATCTGTGGAGCAACTGAGACAATTTTATGTGACAAAGAGGTAGTAAAAACTCATCTTCCAAGATTGATTAAATCTTTATCTGACTTAGGTTGTGAAATAAGGGGAGATAGTTTTGTAAAAGAAGTCGACTCAATCATAACTAAAGCAAAAACCGAAGATTGGAAAACAGAATACTTAGATAAAATAGTATCTATAAAAACAGTAAATAAGGGTGTAGAAGAGGCAGTTGATCATATTAATCATTTTGGATCTGGGCATACAGATGCAATTATTTCTAATGATGAAAAAGCTACAGAATTTTTTTTAAACAATGTAGATAGTGGAATAGTGATGCACAACACCTCAACACAATTTGCGGATGGAGGTGAATTTGGGATGGGAGCTGAAATAGGAATTTCAACCTCTAAAGTTCA
Organism: uncultured Alphaproteobacteria bacterium; assembly: GCA_902569095.1. Classification (GTDB taxonomy): domain Bacteria; phylum Pseudomonadota; class Alphaproteobacteria; order Methylaequorales; family Methylaequoraceae; genus Methylaequor. The sequence goes on along the minus strand of CACFSX010000001.1, from coordinate 60,934 downwards.
TGCAAGAGGACCAGTAGGAGTTGCTCAACTTACTAGTTTTAAATACAAAGTAAGAGGGAAAGGACAAGTAAGACCTTAGTTTGAACAAATCTTCTGATAAAAAGATTGGAATTCTTGGTGGATCCTTTGATCCTCCTCATGATGGACACAAGTTTATAAGTCAATACGCATTGATGAGGTTAAATTTGCACGAGGTGTGGTGGGTTGTTACACATAAAAATCCGTTTAAAATAAAAAGTAATAGTTATGACAAAAGAATTAAGCAGGTACAAAGCTTTATGAAATTTAGAAGAATAAAAATTTTAGAGATCAGAGAGGACAAAAACATATATGCAATTGATACAATCTTATACATAAAGAATAAATTTAAGCACAAAAACTTTATTTGGCTCATGGGAACTGATAATCTTAAGAAACTTCACGAATGGAAGAGATGGAAAAAAATATTTTATAATATTCCCATTGCAATTTTTGACAGACCGCCTTACTCTTTAAATATTACAAAAAGTAAAGCATTGTTTTTTTTTAGGAAGGCAAGGATCAAGAATATTCTTTTGGCAAAATCCCGATTAATTTCACCTCCATGTTGGACATTTATTAGTGGTTTGAAAAATCATTTATCCTCCTCAAACATAAGAAATTCTGAATGAAAGTAAATGTGGAAGTTGACAATTTGCTTAAAAAGATCATCAAAGATCTTGAGGATGTTAAAGCTAAGGATATACAAATTATAAATATAAAAAATAGAAGTGCCCTTGGAGATTATATGGTTATTGTGAGTGGGACATCTTCAAGACATTTAAATTCTATAGTCGCCAATATTGTAAAATTAAACAAGAATCATATTCTATCCACCGAAGGCCTTAAATCCACTGATTGGTTAATAGTCGATTTTGGAGATATTATCTTGAATGTTTTTAAACCAGAAACAAGAGAACATTATTCACTTGAAAAAATTTGGAAAAACAACGATCTGCAAGACGAAAAATTTGGATTTGGATAAAGATGATAATAAATATATTGTCTTTAGGTAAGTTTAAAGAAAATCAAAAATATAAGAGTATTTTTGAGTATTACAGAAAAAGAATTAAGTTTAAAACTTTTTTGGTAGAGTTAAAAACTCATAACACAAATAAAAAGAAAGAATTAGAAAAAAAAGAAATTCTTAAGTTTCTTAAAAATCACGACCATGAAAATGTTTTCGTTCTTGATAAAAGTGGAAAAAATTTGTCAAGTTTAAGTTTTGCTGATTTTTTAAACAATAAAATAAATTCCGGTTGTAGAAAGCTCAGTTTTATTATTGGGAGTGAGGAGGGTCTTGATAATTTTTTTAAGGATTCATTTTTAACAATTTCATTTGGCAACCAAACGTGGCCTCATCTTCTTGTTAGAGTCATGTTAATTGAACAAATATACAGAGGTTTGGAGATTATAAAAAATTCTCGATACCACAAGTAATTATACAATGAGAAAAAAAGTATTAATTTGCATCTTAGACGGTTGGGGATTAGGGAAGAATGATTCTTATAATGCTGTTTATCTTGCAAAAAAAAAGAATTTTGACCATTTAACAAAAAAATATGGGTTCTTGAAATTAAAGGCTTCAGAAAATGATGTGGGTTTGCCCACCGGTCAGTTTGGGAATTCTGAAGTTGGACACACAAATATTGGAGCCGGAAGAGTAATTCTTCAAGATGTGATGAGAATTTCAGAATCATTCGTCAATAACGAGATAAAAAAGAAATCTGCTATAACAGAGGTCTTAGAAAAGTGTAAAAGGATCCACATTGTCGGTTTGATTTCGGAGGGAGGTGTTCATGGTCATCAAGATCATCTTTTTGATCTAATTGAAATTCTAAACAAAAATAAAGCAAATATTTTCATTCATTGTATTTTAGATGGAAGAGATAGCTCTCCACTTGGTGGTAAGGAAAATTTACGAGTATTAATAAAGAAAATAGGAAAAAGAAAAAATATTAAGATTGCGAGTATTTCTGGCCGTTTTTTTGCTATGGATAGAGATAACAGATGGGAAAGAATCGAGAAGGCTTATCAAGCTATAGTAGAGGGTTCCTGTCCTAAAAAGAGAGATTATCTATCTGCAATAAAAGATAGCTATGAAAAACATATTACAGACGAATTTTTTGAACCAACAAATTTCAATGGGTACAATGGAGCTAAAGACGGAGACGGATTCTTTATAACAAATTATAGAGCGGATAGAGTAAGAGAAATTCTTTCTTCAATATTTGATGATGACTTTGATTATTTTAAAAGAAAAAAAAGACCTAAGTTTTTTAATCCAATAAGTATGGTTGAATATTCGAAAAGATTGAAAAGAAAAATTAGACCAATCTTTGAATCAATTCAAATTAAAAAAACATTAGGAGAAGTTGTTTCTTGTTGTGGGTTAAAGCAGTTAAGGGTTGCTGAGACTGAAAAATATGCTCATGTAACATATTTTCTCAATGGTGGAGTTGAAGAAAAATTTAATGGCGAGGATAGAGTTTTAATTCCATCACCAAGAGTAAAAACATACGATTTGAAACCAGAAATGTCTGCCTTTGAAGTAAAAGATCAAGTAGTGGAAAATCTTAAAAAAAAAAAATACGATTTAATTGTTACAAATTTTGCAAATCCAGATATGGTTGGACACACGGGTAATATTGCGGCAACTGTAAAAGCAATAGAATCCGTTGATAAATGTATTGGAGTTATTTACAATGAATGTAAAAACAATGGATATTCTCTTATTCTTACTTCAGACCATGGCAATGCTGAAAATATGTTCGACAAGAATAAAAAAATGATTTGTACAACTCACTCACTAAATTTGGTTCCTTTTATCGTTTGTGAAAAAATTAATTATTCGGTTAAAATCGGTAAACTTGCTGATATTGCTCCAACTATATTGAAGTTGTTGGGTCTTGAAATTCCATATGAAATGAAAGGAAAACCACTTATTAAATGATGAAGATTTTAATAATTATTTTATTATTTTTGAATTCCTCCGATTGTATCGCTAAAAATCAAAATTTGAAGGTTAAATTAAATAATTTAAAACAACAAACAGTTAAGATCCATAATGAAATTTTGACTAATAATGAAGAATTAAAAAAAATAAAAATTGATTTAGATAAAAATACACAGAAAAAAATTATTCTAAATAGATACATCAAAGATAAAGATTTGTTGGGAAGAAGAATAATTTTTTTATTGCAAGATAAATTTTACACTAATCAATTTACTCGTATAGTAAGGAATCTTAACAATTCTTCAAAAGAATTAATCACAAAGCAGATTATGAGAGAATTTTTTTTAAAAGACGTTAAAAGTGGAATTAATGAGTATTTCTTGAACTTAGAAAATTTGAAGTCTATAGATGATGAATTAGCTTTAGAATTAGAAAATTACAAAACCAAAAAGAAAGACCTTAAAAAAAAATTATTGATGCTTGAAAAAAAAATTAAAGAAGTAGCTAAAGTGCAAAAAAAAGTGAAAACTAATACTGCTCTAAAACAAAAAGCTAAAGACCTCCGTAAACAAGCTAAAAATTTGAATGACTTAGTAAAATCGGCACAAACAAAAAGAAAAATTATTTCCAAAATAAAATCAAGGATTAAAATGCCAGTCTCAGGTGAATTAATCTCAGATTATGGCGAAGGGAAAGATCAACATAAGCTAAAAAATGGTTTAGTTTTCAAGGTTAAAGAAGATTCATTTGTCACATCGCCAATGGATGGTACTGTTGTATACGCCAATAAGTTTAAAAGTTTTGGAAATTTAGTTATGATAAAAGATAATAAAGGATTTACTTCAGTTTTAATAGGTATGAGGAATTTGTTAATTTCAACTGGTAACGAAGTTTTGGTAGGAGAGCCGATTGCCAAAATTTCCTCAACATTGCAAAGTCAGCTGTATTTTGAGTTAAGAGAAAATGGTAAAATAGTTGATCCAAAATCAAAAGTTGAGATTTTGTAAAAAAACTGCATAATCAACACTATATTATAATTATGAAGAATTTATTTATATTTTTAACACTTTTAATCCTCCCGCTTTCCATGAAAGCGGAGGAGGATAAAGATGTTTATAAATTTCTCAATCTCTTTGGGGAGGCATTTGAGAAAATAAAAAATAACTACGTTGAAGAAGTAACATCAAAGGATTTGATCGAATCGGCAATTGAAGGGATGTTAAGTTCTTTAGACCCTCATTCAACTTATCTAAATTATGATGAACTTAATGAGTTGAAAGTACAGACAAAAGGAGAATTTGGTGGATTAGGAATTGAAGTAACACTTGAGAATGGCTTCGTAAAGGTGATTGCGCCAATTGACGATACTCCTGCGGACAAAGCAGGAATCAAATCTGGAGACTTGATAACACACTTAGATGATGAGCCTGTTTTAGGTATGACCTTGTCTGAGGCAGTAACAATAATGAGAGGAAAAGTTGGATCTAAAATAAAACTTACAATTAATAGAAATGAAAATGAAAATCTTCAAATTTTTATCACTAGAGCAATTATTCAATTAAAGGCTGTTAAAGCTAGAGTAGAAAATAATATAGGATATATAAGAGTATCTTCTTTTAATCAAAAGGTTGATAGACAAATAATAGATTCAATTAAAAGTTTTAAAAAAGAGAAACTTATAGGCTATGTTTTAGATCTTCGAAATAATCCAGGTGGTCTGTTAGATCAAGCAGTAAATGTTACAGATATATTTCTGGAAAAAGGGGAGATAGTTTCGACTAGAGGCAGGAATGGAAAGCAAGGTAGTCGATACAATGCTGTAAAGAGTGATCTCACTAGAGGTTTGCCTTTAATAGTTTTAATAAATCAAGGAAGCGCCTCTGCATCTGAAATTGTTGCTGGAGCACTTCAAGATCATAAAAGGGCAATTATTATGGGTACAAAATCTTTTGGTAAAGGATCTGTCCAGACTATTATACCCTCAGGAGAAGATGTTGCATTAAAATTGACCACTGCAAAATATTACACACCTCTAGGAAGATCAATTCAGAAAACAGGAATTGACCCTGATATTTTAGTTGAACAAGCTGAACTTACAAAAGTCGATGATGCTTCAAGTAGAAAAGAGTCGGATCTTCGAGGCGCAATAGAAAATGATCAAGAAAATTCGAATAAAACTGAAGAAACATCCACGTCCAAAAATAATGAAGATAAGGTTGATGATTACCAACTTACCCGAGCCTTTGATTTGATACTTGCTATAAACTTAATTAATAAGAAATCTGCGAACTAATTTTTTATAATTCCATGAAACAAAAATATCGCAAAGGTATTGGTATTTTTCTCATAAATAAAAAAAATCAACTTTGGCTAGGGAGGAGATTTGATTATAAAAATGAATACTGGCAAATGCCACAAGGTGGTATAGACGAATTTGAATCACCTGAAAATGCAATGAAAAGAGAATTAATGGAGGAAACCGGTTTACAGGAGAATTATAAAATAATAAGTAGAACAAAAAACTGGCTTGAATATAAACTTCCTCCAGACCTAGTTAGTGTAGTGTGGAATGGCAAATATATTGGGCAAAAACAAATTTGGTTTGCTTGTCGTTTTTTTGGTAATGATAATGAAATAAATATTAGCAATTTCATAAAACCAGAATTTTGTGACTGGAAATGGATAGATCCTAATAAGTGCTTAGATTTAGTTGTTCCATTTAAAAGAGCACTTTACAAAAAAATACTTAAAAATTTTAAAAAACATTATCAAGTATAATAAAGTTTTTCTAGCGCTTTTTCTTTCAGTTTTTTCAAATCTTTCTCTGCCTTACTCAATTCTTCGTCAGTTTTGGTTTTTGAGCTTGTTGCATTAGTATTGGTGACTTCTTCAGTCAACAGTGTACATTGATTTTGTGAAACCTCAATTATTCCACCCGTTACTAAAAAAGTTTCAATCAGTTTTTTATCAAGATAAATGTAGATAATTCCAACTCTTAAAGACGTGAGAAATGGCATATGATTCTTAAGAACACCAAAGTCACCCTCGCTTCCAGGAAAAATTGCAAGATCGATCTCTTTTTCAAAGACAATTTTATTTGGCGAGATTATTTCAAGTTTAAATTGTTTCATTATGTTAGTTAGATAATTCTTTCGATTTTTCTATTGCTTCCTCTATAGTCCCGACCATATAAAATGCAGCTTCAGGGATATTGTCATACTCTCCTTCTACTAATCCTTTAAAGCCTTTTATTGTATCTTGAAGACTAACAAAAACTCCAGGAGATCCTGTGAAAACTTCAGCAACATGAAAGGGTTGGGATAAAAATTTTTGTATTTTTCTTGCTCTGTCAACAACTAGCTTATCATCTTCTGAGAGCTCGTCCATTCCAAGAATTGCAATAATATCTTGAAGGGATTTGTATTTCTGAAGTGTTTCTTGAACTCTTCTCGCTACTCCATAATGTTCCTCACCAATTATTCTAGGGTCAAGTATCCTTGAGGTTGAGTCTAAAGGATCTACTGCGGGGTAGATTCCTAACTCGGCAATTTGCCTTGAAAGGACAGTTGTTGCATCCAAATGTGCAAAGGAAGTCGCAGGAGCAGGGTCTGTAAGATCATCAGCAGGAACATAAATAGCTTGTACTGACGTAATAGAACCTTTATTGGTTGAAGTGATTCTTTCTTGTAGAGCTCCCATATCAGTTGAAAGTGTCGGTTGATAACCAACAGCTGAGGGTATTCGGCCCAATAACGCTGAGACTTCGGAACCTGCTTGTGTGAACCTAAAAATATTATCAACAAATAAAAGAACATCTTGTCCTTCTTCGTCTCTAAAATATTCTGCAAGAGTTAAACCAGTTAACGCAACTCTGGCTCTAGCTCCAGGTGGCTCATTCATTTGACCATAAACTAATGCTGCTTTAGACTCATCACTATCAAGCTTTATTACCCCAGATTCTATCATCTCATAATAAAGATCGTTTCCTTCTCTAGTTCTTTCACCAACACCAGCAAAAACAGAATAACCCCCATGTCCTTTAGCTATATTATTTATTAATTCCATTATTAGAACAGTCTTTCCCACACCTGCTCCACCAAATAAACCTATTTTTCCTCCTTTTGAATAGGGAGCTAAAAGATCCACGACTTTGATTCCTGTTACCAATACCTCAGTTTCGGTTGACTGGTCTGTAAACTCAGGAGCATTTCTGTGGATTGGAAATTTTAACTTTGTTTTCAATGGACCTCTTTCATCCACCGGCTCTCCAACCACATTCAGTATTCTTCCAAGGGTTTCTGGTCCAACAGGAACTGAGATAGGTTTTCCTGTATCAACAACATTCTGGCCTCTTACTAATCCATCTGTTGAATCCATGGCGATGGTTCTTACGGTATTTTCACCTAAGTGCTGTGCAACCTCTAGAACTAAGTCTTTATTTTCATGTTTCACGACAAGTGCATCCAGAATTTGGGGTAATTGATCTTCAAAACTTACATCAACTACAGCTCCTAACACTTGTTTGATTTTTCCCTCATTTGTACTCATAATTATTTCTCCTTAATATTGTTAAACTGCTTCTGCTCCAGAAATTATTTCAATCAACTCTTTAGTAATAAGAGCTTGTCTAGATCTATTATAAAATAGAGTTAAATTGTCGATCATATCATTTGCGTTTCTTGTTGCATTGTCCATTGCTGTCATCCTCGATCCTTGCTCACTCGCTAAATTTTCAAGAAGGGCCGTGTGTATTTGTATTGCAATGTTTTTGGGAATAATTTCATTTAAGATTTCTTCCTCACTTGGTTCAAAATCATAAGATTTATTTAAAGTATCTTCAGTTTTTTTTTCTAAAGAATTTAATGGAAGAAGTTGTAGAGATCTAACTGTTTGGGCAATGGCACTTTTAAATTCGGTATATATAAGATGACATTCATGCATTGAATTGTTAAGAAAAAGCTCCAATATTTTATCCCTTATCGAGCTAGCTAATTCAAATTTTATTGAGGGATTGGCAATATCTGAGAAGAAGTCTAGAATAAATTCACCACAATCCCTTTGAAGAGATTGGTGTGCTTTCTTCCCCACAAATATATAGCTGACATGCCCCCCATTGTTAATAATTTTTTCTGACAATCTTTTAGTATATTTTATTATTGAACCATTGAATCCTCCGCATAATCCTCTGTCAGCAGAGCAAACTATTAGAAGAGTATTTTTGGCCTTATTCATTTTTTTTTCTGAATATTTAAATTCTTTGGATTTGTTACTTTCAACTAAAGAATTTACAATTTCACTCATTTTTCTGGCATATGGTCTTGTTTTCTCAGCATTATCCTGCGCTCTCTTTAGTTTTGCTGCCGCTACCATCTTCATTGCAGAAGTTATTTTTTTGGTTGATTTGACACTTGATATTCTATTTCTAAGATCTTTAAGACTGGGCATTATTTTCCTCTAAAAACGTTTTAACTGTATTTTCTATGAAAGTTCCTAACTTACTTTCAAGTTGATCGCTAATACTTTGTTCTTTTTTTAGTGATTGTAATATCTCTTTTCCGTCACTTCGAGTCTTTTCCAAAAGATATTTCTCAAATTTCGTTATATCGTTTATAGAGATTTTATCAAGATAACCCTTAACTCCTGAAAATATTACAATGACTTGTTCTTCAACTTTTAAAGGAGTGTATTGTGGTTGTTTAAGAATTTCAGTTAACCTTCTTCCTCTTTCAAGAAGATTTCTTGTAGATTGGTCTAAGTCAGACGCAAATTGAGAAAACGCTTCCATTTCTCTAAATTGTGCTAAATCAAGTTTGATTGAACCTGAAACTTGTTTCATTGCTTTTATTTGAGCGGCAGAACCAACACGACTTACAGACAAACCAACATTCACTGCAGGTCTGATGCCTTTAAAAAACAATTCAGTTTCTAAGAAAATTTGACCATCAGTTATTGAAATAACGTTAGTAGGAATGTAAGCTGAGACGTCACCCGCTTGTGTTTCAATAACAGGAAGCGAAGTTAAAGAACCCAAACCAGTTTTTTCTCCCATCTTTGCGGCTCTTTCAAGTAATCTCGAATGAATGTAAAATACATCACCAGGAAAAGCTTCTCTTCCAGGAGGTCTTCTGAGTAAGAGAGACATTTGTCTGTAAGCCACAGCTTGTTTGGACAGATCATCGTAAAAAATCACAGCATGCATTCCATTATCTCTAAAATATTCACCCATAGCACAACCTGTGTATGGTGCAAGAAACTGAAGTGGCGCAGGATCAGACGCAGTTGCTGCAACTACAATAGAGTATTTCATTGAATCGTTGTCTTCAAGTGTCTTAACTATCTGTGCAACAGTGGATCGTTTTTGTCCAATAGAAACATAAATACAATATAGCTTTTTTGATTCATCGTCTGAATTATTAATTTCTTTTTGATTAATTATCGTATCTACAATTACTGAGGTTTTACCAGTTTGACGATCACCTATAATCAATTCTCTTTGACCTCTTCCAATTGGTATTAGACTATCTATTGCTTTTATGCCAGTTTGCATAGGTTCGTGAACTGATTTTCTAGGAATAATACCAGGTGCTTTTAATTCTGCACGTCTATACTTCACATCTTTGAGAGGACCCTTTCCATCAATGGGATTCCCAAGTCCATCTACAACTCTACCTAATAAATCTTTTCCAGTTGGCACTTCAACAATTGAATTTGTTCTCTTAACAACATCACCTTCCTTTATGGACTTATCACTTCCGAAGATAACGACTCCAACATTATCATCTTCTAAGTTAAGTGCCATTCCTCTTACTTTTCCAGGAAATTCAACCATTTCTCCTGCTTGTACATTGTCTAAACCATAGACTCTTGCAATACCATCTCCTACCGTTAAAACAGTTCCAACTTCAGAAATTGTTGGATCGTCGTCTAAGTTTTTAATTTCTGATTTTAATATTGCTGAGATTTCAGATGCGTCAATTGTCATTAATTTTACCTTTCTTTAAATTTCAAATTCTGTTAGCTTTGACTTAATAGAGTTATCAATCATTATAGATTTAATTTTAATAATTATTCCCCCTATTATCTCTTTATCAATTATTTTTGTGAGTTTTATTTTTAATTTTAGAGATTCTGATAATTGTTTTATTAGTTTCTTTTCTACTTCTTTATTCAGTGGCTCAGAGGTTGTGACAATTATTTCAGTTAGTCCGTCTTTCGAGTCTATAATTCTTTTGTATTCATTTAAAATTTTGTCTTGTAGATTTATTTTTCCATGCCTTGTGACAACACTTATAAAACCTTGAAAAATAAGATTATATGCAAATGATTTACAAATTTTTTTTAAAATCAATGACTTTTTTTTTGAGTTAATTAAAGGGTTTTTGATGTATCTTGATAAATCCTTTGAGGTTTTCAAAACTTTATTAAAGTGGTCAAAATTTTGAGTGATCATTTTTAGCTCTTTTTTGTCACTTGATGACATTATAAGTGCGTTAGCGTATCTTCTGCAAATTTCATTTATATTTTCAGTTTTTTTGGTCAAATCTATCTCTTAAATTAAATCTGTTATTAGCATAAGAAAAGTTTCTGATCAATCTCTGAAAATATTATACAAAGTTAATTGGATCAACATCAATATATAATTTTAGGTTATTAGGACATTTTATTTTTATACAAAAATTCTTTACTCTATTTTGCAAAATTAAATTTTTTTTCATTTTTATTAATATTCTGTATCTAAAGAAAGAGTTTTTTTTATAGAGAATTGTTGGTGCAGGACCAAATATTTCTATATTTTCAAATTTTTCATTGATTTTCTCATATATTTTATTGGAAAAATCAACAACTAGTTTTTCTTTTCTAGATGAAAAAATTAATGATGTATAATTAGAAAAAGGGGGTTGATTGTTCTCATTTCTAGACAAAAGTTCCCAATCCACAAAGTACTCATTACTTTTTTCTGTACATAGTTTGATTACAGGATGATCAGGTTGGAGTGTTTGAATAAATACTTCACCTTGCAAGTTCTTTCTTCCTGCTCTACCTCCGACTTGAACAATTTGTTGAAAAGTTTTCTCATAAGACCTAAAGTCGAAACCATTCATCAAATTATCAATATTAACGATTCCTACAGTCTTCAAAGAAGGAAAATTATGACCTTTTGATATAAGTTGAGTACCTATAATTATGTTAATTTTGTTTGAGACAATGTCTGAAACAGCATTTTGAAACTTTGACGTACTGTTAACAATGTCACTTGATAAGACACATTTCTTGGCAAAAGGGAATTTTTTTGAAATTATTTCTGCAATTTTTTCGATTCCAAGCCCTGGAAAGATAAATGTATTTTTTTGCTTACAAGATTGACAAGAATTTTCAAATATTTCTCTATAATTGCAGTGATGACAGAGAAGATAGCTTTTGCTTTTAGGGTGGTTGTGAAGTGCCAAAGATGTATTACACTTATTGCAAACCCTTGAATGCCCACATTTGTTGCAGATTATAAATGGAGAATACCCTCTTTTATTGATAAAAATCAATGTTTGATAATTACTATCAATATTTTTTCTTATCGAATTTTCAAGTTCATTTGAAATAATATTATTTTCTTTTTTCATATCAATTATTCTAAACTTTGGAAGTTCAACATTATTTACTCTTTTATAAAGTTTAAAATATTCATATTTCTTTAACTTTACATTGTGCGATGATTCTAATGAGGGCGTTGCCGAACTTAAGATGATCAAGCAACTTGAATTTTTGGCTCTGACGATAGAAAAATCTCTGGCGTTAATAATCAATTGTTCCTCTTGCTTGTATGAACTATCATGTTCTTCATCAATTACTATTAAACCAAGTTTAGTAAAGGGCAAGAATAGAGCCGACCTTGTTCCTATAATTAGTTTCTCTTGACTTAAGTTTGTTTTTTTCCAAATTTCTTCTCTTTCCTTTTTTCTAATTGATGAATGATAAACAGTTGGATCAATGTCAAAATCATTTTTTATATCTTCGACCCATTGAGTCGTAAGAATTATTTCTGGAACTAAAATTAAACATTGGTACCCCTGATTAATTACTTCTATTACCTTATGCATGTAAACTCTAGTTTTACCAGAACCTGTAACACCTTCTAAAAGAATTACTTTAAATTTTTTGAATGGTATAGCTTTTATTTTATTTACAACTTCTCTTTGATTTGAATTTAACGCTAGTTCTTTTTGTTCCAATTTCTTATTCACTTTTCTCGGCTCATAACGGATTTTAAGTGTTCTGCTTGGAAAATTGGATAGGAACATTTTTAAAACCATTGACGCCTTATTACAGCTGTATTGAGAGATAAAATTAATACTTTCAATAATTTCTGTATTAAAAAAGAAAGGATTCAAAACTTTATTAATTTGTTTTAGTGGTTTTTTTAAGGAAGTTGATTTTATTAAATTGACAACAATTCCGACAATCACTTTATTTTTAAACTCAACCTCAACAAGTGTTCCTGTTGGAATGGTTTTAGGTCCTTTACTAAATCTTGACACTTCGTAATAAAAAGTTTTTTGAATTGGAAGAGGTAATAAGATTTCATAAATCATATAAAAATTATAGCAAAATATTTTATCAATATATTGTTTAATATATTGAATGAAATATTATTATCCTTGATGATTAGAAAAAAGATAAAAAATGAACATGTTCTTGATTTTCTTGAGAAGAATCCTGATTTCTTTGTAAACAATCCAAATATATTAAAAAGAGTTAATTTCCCTATAAAGGGTAACTTAGGATATGATGAAAAATCAGAAGTAGTTTCTTTTAAAGACTGGATAATTAAAAATTTAAAAGATTTTCAAAAAAATATTATAGCAAATGCTCGTTACAACTTTATTACCCAACAAAAGATTCATGAATCTGTAATAGATATTTTACGAATTGATAATGTCAAAGACGTTTTTATTTTCTTGAAAGAGGAGTTACCTCATAAATTTGATTTAGAGGTGGTAAATATAGTTACAAGTAATAAAACTGTCTCCGATAAATATGATCTAATTTTTAAAGAAGAAGATATAATTAATAAAGTCTATGGGAAAAAAAATCAACTGATAATGGATGCTGTTGACAATCAATTAAAGATATTTGATGGTTTTAACGGAAAAATTTACTCTAATGCTATTTATTCTCTTAGTCATGATTTCTTTTCTATTTCTTCTCTATTAGTTTTTGGAAGCAAGGGAAAACATTTTTTGAATAACAAGGCTTTCGATTTTATTTTATTTCTTTCGAATGTTGTTCAAGAAAGGCTAAAACAATTTTCTAATGAATAAACAAATAATTTTATTTTTTAACAATTGGAAATCGTGGATAGAAAATGAGAAAAGGCTTGCTTTCAAAACTTCCCAGTCTTATTGCATTGATTTAAAATCTTTTTTAAATTTCTTGGGCAATCATAACAATTCAAATGTTGATCTTAAAACAATTATTAATGTAGATGAGGATGACCTATCTAGTTGGTTCTATGAAAGGTTAAAAAAAGGATTAAGCCATAGATCTAACGCGAGAGCTTTATCCTCATTAAAAAGTTTTTTTACCTTTTTAATAGCAAAAAAACTAATTCAAGGTTCAAAAATTTTAAAAATTAAAGGACCAAAATTTTTAGAGTCTTTGCCTAGACCTTTGACTGAGAATCAAACTTTAAAACTTTTAGATGAAATAAAAACTGAAAAAGAGAAGTGGATTATGATGAGAAATCTCTCAGTGTTAACACTTATGTGGGGATATGGTTTGAGAATCAGTGAAGTTCTTGACTTGAAATTAAAGGATATTTGTATGGAGGATTTCAGAATAACTGGTAAAGGTGGAAAAATTAGAGTAATACCAGTTGCGATGGAGATTAATATCTTTATTAAAAAAATGATAAAGGAATGTCCATACGAGCTGAAACCTTACGACTTTATTTTTTTGGGGAAAAAAGGGGGAAAATTAAAACCAGAGATTATTCAAAGACTAGTTAGAAAAATTCGTAATAGGTTGATATTACCTGAAAATACAACCCCTCATTCTCTAAGACATACCTTTGCTACAGAACTTTTACAGAATTTGGTGGATTTGCGATCGATTCAAGAACTACTTGGTCATTCTTCTTTATCCACCACTCAAAAGTACACTTCTGTAAATAAGGATCATTTGAGAGAAATCCTTGAAAAAAATCATCCAAGTGCAGACTGACTTATGAGGTTTCGTACCTAAAGGTAAGTTTCATCTCGCCAGCAACTTTTACCATTTGTGATAAGCAATGAGGAGCATTCTCATCTCTAATAGAGATAGCAAATCTGCAAATATATTGAGTTTTTTCACTAAACGTTATTTTTTCAGTATTCATTCTAATAATCAAAGCATTATTATCATTGAGCGTTTTTATTATTTTATTAAGAAGTCCTTTTTGATCTTCACCTGACAATACAACTCTATGGGTAATTTTCGTTGTTGGTCCACCGTCAGAGAAAGCTTCTAGAGGCTTGACTTGGAAGTTGCCGTTTTTAGCAGATTGAAGTTTTTCCAGCTCGGATCTAATTTCATTGATTTCTATTTTTTCTGATTTGTGATAGACCATTGTAAGTTCGCATACTCTTCCAAGTGTAGCAAATGTAACTCCAGAAAATTCGCCACCTTTGTCTGTGAGGTAAGAAGTAATTTCTGAAATAAGATTTGGTTTATTTTCACCCAGAAAAGAAATGATTGCACTTGAACCCATTTTAAATTTTCATCGCCTTTCTCATGGCATCTCCAATTGTTGTAATAGTATCAGCTACAACAACACCTGCAGATTTTAATGCTTCTTTTTTTGCATCAGCAGTTTCTGCGCCACTATTGACTATTGCACCAGCATGCCCTAACTTTCTTCCCTTTGGAGCAGCAGCACCAGCAACAAACGCTGCAACTGGTTTTTTTGTTTTTCCATCCCATGATTTTATAAAGTCTGCCCCATCGATTTCAGCTGTTCCTCCTATTTCTCCGATCAAAACAATACCATCCGTATCATTGTCATCTAAAAACAATTCTAAGGCGTCAACAAAATTTGTACCATTAACTGGGTCTCCGCCTATACCAATTATTGTTGATTGTCCTAATTCTGCTGTTTGAACAGCTGATTCATATGACAATGTTCCAGATCTAGAAACCACCCCAATTCTTCCAGGTTTACAAATATGCCCTGGAATAATTCCAATTTTTCCAATACCAGGAGTAAGAACACCTGGACAATTAGGACCGACTAACCTTGTCTTACACCCTTTCATCTCTCTTTTTACTCTTTGCATATCGCTAGTGGGAATTCCGTCTGTAATACAAACAACCAAATCAAGTTCTGCTTCAACTGCTTCAAGTATAGCGTCAGCTGCAAAAGGAGGAGGAACAAAAACACCACTTGCATTACATCCAGTTTCTTTTTTGGCTTCTGCGACTGTATTGAATACAGGAACATTAAGATGTTTGGTACCACCTTTTTCAGGTGTAACACCACCAACAATTTTAGTGTTATAATCTATTGCTCTTTCTGAATGGAATGTTCCCTGAGCTCCTGTAAATCCTTGACAGATTACTTTAGATTCTTTTGTGAGTAAAACAGCCATTATCTATTTTCCTCAACCATTTTTACAACATCTTGTGCAGCTTGTTCCATAGTATCAACAGGTTTAATTGGAAATCCCGAATTTATTAGTATTTCTTTACCCATATCGACGTTTGTTCCCTCAAGCCTTACTACAAGCGGTTTATTTAGTCCAACTTCTTTTGAAGCATTTACGAGCCCAGTTGCTATGTCGTTACACCTCATCATTCCACCAAAAATATTGATTAAAATACCCTGAACGTCTGGGTCTTTATAAATAAGTTTAAAGGCAGCTGCAACTCTTTCAGGTGTGGCAGCACCTGCAACATCCATAAAGTTTGCAGCTTCTCCTCCGTAATATTTAATAATATCCATCGTAGCCATTGACAACCCCGCTCCATTGACCATTAATCCTATATTGCCATCCAATTTTACATAATTTAAATCATGACGTGCTGCTTCTAACTCTAGCGGGTCATACTCATTTTCGTCTTTCATTTCTGCTACAGTTCTTTGTCTGTAAAGTGCATTATCATCAAAAGAAGCTTTGCAATCTAGAATTACTACATCTTCATTTTTTGTGATAGCAAACGGATTTATTTCAATCATAGCAGCATCCAGTGATACGAATGCTTTATAAACTGAGAGTATATTTTTTTGAGCTTTTTTAGCGATTGCTCCTTTAAGACCAAGGTTATAAACTATCGTTCTAGCATGATGGGTAAGCAAATCAGAACCTGGAGCAATTTTCATATTATGAATTTCATTAGGAGTTTTTTCTGATACCTCTTCAATATTTACACCGCCTTTTCTAGAATATATAATAGTGTTTCCTCCTGTTTCTCGATCTACAGTGATACATAGATACAGTTCTTTTTGGACGTCATACCCTTTTTCTAAATAAACTCTTCTTACTGTTTTCCCTGATTCTGAGGTTTGGGGTGTAATGATTTTCATTCCGATCATTTTGTCAACTGTTTTTACAACTTGTTCGTCTCCAGAACATACTTTAATGCCCCCAGCCTTTCCTCTACCTCCAGCATGAACCTGGGCTTTTACAACAATTTTATCTTCGTTAAGCCAAGATACTATATTTTCTGCTTCGTGTGTTTGATAAACTACTTCGCCCGGAGGTACGTTTACTCCAAATTTAGAGAGCAGTTGTTTTGCTTGATACTCGTGAATGTCCATTTTTTAATTCCCAAAAAGGTTAAGAATTCAAAGCATATGAATTTGTTACTTAAGCGAGGAGCATATATGAATTTGGTAGATTACACCAGTAATTTTTTACATTTTTTAACTAATTGCTCAACTGCCTCAACTGATTTTTGAAATTCTTTTTTGGATTGATTTGATAAATCCAGTTCAATGATTTTTTCAATACCTTTTTCACCTATTATAACTGGCACACCAACGAATAGTCCTTTAACTCCATATTCCCCATTTAAAAAAGCAGAACAAGGTAGTATTTTTTTTTGATCGTAAAGATAAGATTCAAGCATTTCAATTGCACTACATGCAGGTGAATAGAAAGCTGAACTATTTTTCATTAATGACACAACCTCCCCCCCTCCATTTCGTGTTCTATCAACAATTTGTTCTAATTTTTCTTTTTTAATATTACTTTTCTCAATAAATTTTTTAATTGGAATACCTCCAACAGAAGTAAAATCTAAAAGAGGTACCATTGTGTCTCCGTGTCCTCCAAGAACCATTGTCTGAATACTTTCTACAGAAATATTTAACTCTCGTGACAAGAAAAATCTAAATCTAGCTGAGTCTAAAATTCCGGCCATCCCTGTAATCATATTTGGTTTTATTCCTGAAATCTCTTTTAAACTCCATACCATCGCATCTAAAGGATTTGTTACACAAATAACAAATGACGATGGAGAAAATTTCTTAATAGCTTTTCCTATTTCATTCATGATAGAAAAATTTGTTTCTATTAAATCATCTCGGCTCATACCTGGTTTTCTAGCAATCCCAGCTGTTATAATTATCACTGCACTATCTTTAATTGCTGAAATGTCAGTTGTTCCCTCAATTTTTATGTTTAGATTCTCAATTGGAAGACTCTGGGAGAGGTCAAGACACTTTCCTTTTGCAAGCTCCTCCACCACATCAACCATTGTTATAGGACCAATTTGTTTACGACTTAAGTTGTAGGCTAATATTGTCCCAATATTTCCGGCGCCTATGAGACTGACTTTGTTCAAAATTCCACCTTAAATAAGATTTTATATTATGTCCAAACCAATATCCACTGAATTAGCAGAATTGGTTATTTTTCCTGTAGAAATATAATCTGCACCTAAATTAGAAAATTTTGAAATATTATTAATAGAAATACCACCAGTAATTTCAAATTCAATATTCTTGTTATTTCTTAGTTTTATACAGTTTTGTATCTCTTTAGGTCTCATATTATCGAGAAGAATATATTTGGCTCCCATACTAATTGATTTTTTAACTTCATCAATATTTTCGCATTCAATTTGAAATTTTTGTTTTTTTTTATTTAATTTTGATAGTGCAGTTTCAATTTTTCCTAATGCCTTTATATGATTATCTTTTACAAGAATCTGATCAAACAACCCCATCCTATGGTCAATGGCACCTCCAATAACTGTTGCATATTTTTCGAAGACTCTTAATCCAGGAGTTGTTTTCCTTGTATTTTTTAATTTGGTGTTAGTTGAATTCATCGCCAAAATAAATTTATGTGTAAGTGTTGAAATACTAGAGAGGTGTTGTAAAAAATTTAAAACTGTTCGTTCAGTTGCTAGAATCACTTTTGAGTTGCCGGATATACTGAAGATTTTTGAATTTTTATTTAATTTTGCTCCATCTTTATAAAAAGATTTAATTTTAATTTTGGGAAATTTTTTTTTAAAGAAGTGTCTAACGAACTCTGCTCCACATAAAATAATATTTTCTCTGTTAGATATTTCACACTTAAATTCAGAGCTATCATCTAGAAGATTATTTGAAGTAATATCATTTTTTATACTTTCTCCATTCAGATCATTTTTTAGTTCATTGCAAAGTTTTTCAAAAGATTCTTTGAGAAGTTTGTTATTAGGCACAATATTTTTAGCTTAATTTTAACATTGTGTTTAAAGGTTTTTTTGCCTTCAAAATTAATTCGTTATCAATATTAATCTCCGGTGACAAGTTAAGTAAACAATCTCTAAGTTTTTCTAAAGTATTAAGTTCCATGTATGGACAATTCGAACAAGAGCAGTTTCCATCATTGCCTGGAGCTATTAAGAATTCTTTGTTAGGCTCATTTTTTTTCATCTGATGGATAATATGAGGTTCTGTTGCAACTATAAATCTTTTATTTTTATTCGTTGAAATAAATCTGAGTAGGGAAGAGGTTGAACCTATAAAATCAGCATGATTAAGAATATTTTCAGGACATTCTGGATGGGCTATAATTTTTGCATCATCTGTTCTAACTTTCATTTTGATTAATTCTCTCTCAGAAAATGTTTCGTGAACTATACAAGTGCCGTTCCAAAGCACCATTTCTCTTCCTGTAATCTTGTTGAGGTATCCTCCAAGATGTTTGTCTGGAGCAAAAATAATCTTTTGTTTAGCAGGCATGCTCTCTATAATTTTCCCAGCATTAGATGATGTTACAATTATATCTGATTCAGCTTTTATTTCTGCAGAACAATTTATATATGATAACACAATGTGATTTGGATATTTTTTTTTGAATTCTCGGAATTCATTTACCTGACAGGATTCTTCTAAAGAACAACCTGCATTGATATCTGGAAGAATAACTTTCTTATGAGGACTTAATATCTTAGCTACTTCAGCCATAAATCTAACTCCACAAAAAACGATGACATCAGCATCATTTTTTTGAGCTTTTTTTGATAGATCAAGAGAGTCACCAATAAAATCAGCAATATCTTGTATATCTTCATCTTGATAAAAATGAGAAAGAATAATGGCATTATTTTTCTTTTTTAAGAAATTTATTTCATCTTCTATATCTTTAAAATTTTCTTGTAAAGATTTCATTAATTTTACTAATTTGTCGTTAAATTTTTATTAATATATTTATTGGTTCCCATTTCTTTAAGCCTAGATATAGTTCTTTTAAATTCAGAGGAATTTGTATTTCCTATATATAATTCATCTAATTCTACATTGGAAGAGATAGAAAGTATATTTTTATTCTCATACAAAACGTCAATAAAAGAAATGAACCTTGCTAAAATATTTTTTTTACTTTCATCTATTTGTTTGATATTTCTGAGAACAAAGATTTTAATCTTTTTTGCTATTAAATTATAATCTTGAAACTCTAGATTTTTTTCAAAAAAATCATCAAATTCTAAATCTATCAGATTTCCATAAACTTTGGTTAATTTAAAAGAATTTCCTTTTCGCTTAAATTCTATCTGTTTTGATGATCTCTCACTTGAAAATTCACTAACGATGTAATTTTGTTTTATAATTTTTTTTTTTTTTTTTATTAGAAAAAAATCATGATCTATAGCTTTTCCAATTCTGTAGTCATTTCGTGATTTTACTTTGAAAATTAAAAAAAAAGCTTTTAATTCATTTTTTATTTTTTCACATAATTTAGGGTTAACAAGGTCATTGTAGACGGTTTCAAGGCTTTTATTTCCATTCATAATAATTTTAGTATTATTAAATTTAATTTCTTCTACAAATTTTCTGAATAAAATAAAACTAGTAAGATTATTTATGAAGAACTCGTCGATTAATATCAATTTTTTTCTTTTGATATTTTTTAGGTAACTTAGGTTTTTTTCGCTTCTCGACTGAAGTTTAAAAATTAGATCATTGAAATGTAATATCTCTGATTGGGGATATATTTTTTTTAAAGCCTTAATAATTACGGATTTTCCAACCCCTACCGAGCCATGAATATATAAACCGTTTTTTGAGTTTTTTTTTAATGTAAGAAGTCTAGGTCTTGAAAAATCAGAGACAAACTCTTGAATTTTTGAGACGACAGCCAACTGACAAGAATTCGGATGTATTTTAGTTACGTTTGTTAAATGTGATATAAGTTTAGAACTTAGGTTTTTCAAAATTATGATGAAATTTGAAGCTTTTTTATTTCTGATATAGCTTTTGCAGGATTCAGATTTTTTGGACAAGTTTTTGTACAATTCATAATTGTATGACATCTATAAAGTTTAAATTTATCTTTAAGTTCATTAAGTCTTTGTTTTTTATTTTTGTCTCTACTATCTACAATAAATCTGTAAGCTTGAAGCAGTATAGCTGGACCTAGAAATTTGTCTCCATTCCACCAGTAGCTTGGACAAGATGTTGAGCAACAAGCACAGAGTACACATTCATATAATCCATCAAGTTTTTTTCGGTCTTCGGGAGATTGCAAATTTTCTTTTTTTGAAGTTGTTTTATTCTTAAGCCATGGTTGGATAGACTCATATTGTTTATAAAAGTCACTCATGTCTGGGATTAAGTCTTTTAGTACTCTCATATGTGGAAGAGGGTAAATATTAACTTCTTTACCAATAATTGGTTTCAAACAGGCTAGAGTATTTGTGCCATTTACGTTCATTGAGCATGATCCGCAGATACCCTCCCTGCATGATCTCCTGAATGTAAGTGATGGATCTATCTTGTTTTTTATAAACATAAGAGCATCTAAAACCATTGGTCCTAAATTTGATTTATCTATAAAAAATTTATCTATTTTTGGATTTTCGCCAGATTCTCTGTTCCATCTATAAACATTGAATACGATTTTATTTTTTCCGTCTTTTCCGAAAGTTTTACCTTCTGAAACCTTGGAGTGTTGAGGTAATGATAATTGTACCATATTTATAAATTAGTAAACTCTTGCTTTTGGTTCAATAGTTTTTATTTCTTTAGAGTTAGTCTGAAGATTAACCTTTCTAAATCTAGTCTCTGTTTTTCCGTCTTTATTAGCCCAAATTAGAGAGTGTTTAAGCCATTTTTTGTCGTCTCTTTCAGAATAATCTATTCTTGAGTGGGCCCCTCTACTTTCCTTTCTATTTAAAGCACTGTCTACACTTACAATTGCTTGAGATAATAAGTTTTTTAATTCAAGGGCTTCTATCACCTCAGTATTCCATATTAAGCTTCGATCATTTATTTTTATATTTCTAAAATCATTAAGAAGTGATAATAGTTTATTTCTGCCTTCTAGCATTTTTTTTTCAGACCTGTATACAGGACAAAAGTTTTGCATAGTATGTTGCATTTCAAGTCTTATAGAAGCAACACTCTTTCTTCCATTAGAATTCCTAATATTTTCGAAGTTTTCTATTAATTTATTAACTGTATGCTCTTTGATTTCAGGATTTTTCTTTTTCCTATCAATTATGGTATTGCATCTGTTGGCTGCCGACTTTCCGAACACAACTAAATCCAGTAGAGAGTTAGATCCTAATCTATTAGCTCCGTGGACTGACACACATGCGGCTTCTCCAATAGACATCAACCCAGGCACAACTACTTCGTTATCTTTGGAATCCAAATTTAGCACTTCTCCATGAATATTGGTTGGAATTCCTCCCATATTATAATGTACTGTAGGTTGAACAGGAATTGGTTTCTTTCGTACATCTACGCCGGCAAAAATTTTTGCTGATTCTGTAATTCCGGGGAGCTTTTCTTGAAGGACCTTAGGGTCGAGATGATGTAAATTTAGATGAATATGGTCTTTTCTAGGACCACAACCTCTTCCTTCCATTATTTCTGTTGTCATAGATCGAGATACAACATCTCTACTGGCTAGATCTTTAGCATTTGGAGCATATCTTTCCATAAACCTCTCTCCAGCACTATTTGTCAAATACCCCCCTTCTCCTCTAGCACCCTCTGTTATCAAAACACCAACGCCATATATTCCTGTTGGGTGAAATTGTGTAAATTCCATATCTTGAAGAGGCAAGCCTGCCCTTAGAACCATCCCACCTCCGTCTCCAGTGCAGGTGTGAGCTGAGGTACATGAAAAATAAGCTCTTCCATAGCCACCGGTTGCTAAAATTACCATTTTAGCTGAAAAAATATAAAACTCTCCATCATGCAAATTAAAAGTGAGCACCCCACAGCATTCATTTTTTTCGTTCATAATTAGATCTACTGCAAAATATTCTATAAAAAAATCGGCATTATTTGAAAGGGATTGTTGATATAAAGTATGAAGCATTGCATGACCCGTTCTATCTGCAGCTGCACATGTTCTCTGGGCAATACCCTCTCCAAAATGAGTTGTCATACCACCAAATGGCCTTTGATAGATTTTTCCCTTTTCTGTTCTGGAAAATGGGACACCAAAGTGTTCAAGTTCAATCACAGCCTCTGGTGCTTCTTTACACATAAAAGCAATTGCATCTTGATCACCAAGCCAGTCCGAACCTTTGACAGTATCATACATATGCCATTTCCAGTCATCCTCTCCCATATTACCAAGTGCAGCACTTATTCCTCCCTGAGCGGCAACTGTATGACTTCTTGTTGGAAAAACTTTTGATACACAAGCAGTTTTCAATCCATAAGACGCACAACCCATAACTGCTCTTAGTCCAGAGCCGCCTGCTCCGACTACAACAACATCAAAATTATGTGTTTTAATATTATTCATAAATTCAACTTTACTAAACTAAATATTGTTATAAAAAAAAGAACTACAAAGAAAAAGTTTTTAATTAAAATTATTTTTTGTTTTAAGGATTCCTCATGAATATAATCATCTATTATTGACGAAAGCCCAATATTTGAATGCAATATTATTGCAGAAAGCATTACTAAAACCGAAAATGAATTCAAATAGTTTTTGAACCATCCTGTAATCACGTCATAATTTTGAAGCTCAAGGCCATATAAAGAATATACTGTATAAAAGGATGCAATTAAAAACAAAATTGCAAAAATTTTTTGAAATAACCATTTTGATGTGTAAGTAAAATTAATCAAAACAGCCCCAATAACTTAGAGATAAAAATACTTGAAATGAAGGAAGTCGCGATAATAATATATCCAAAAATTGCTGAAGATCTATTTCCAAGAAGAAAACCAAAGTCCCAAATCATATGACGAATACCATTTAAAAAATGGTATGAAAAACCTAGAATAGAAAAAAATATTATAATTTTTATCGGAAAAGAATTAATTAAAGAAATTAATAACTCAAAGTAACTCTCTCCCAAAGTAATACAGAAGAGACCAAGTACTAAAATTACCAACACAACGTTTAGTGCTACACCAGAAATTCTGTGAGAAATTGAGAGCACAGACGTAATTTGGGGTTTGTAAATTTGCAGATGAGGTGAAAGAGGGAGGTCTTGTTTTTTCATTTTATAGGTATTAAAACAGAATATTCTAAGTCAAGGACTATATTATCAGTAAGATTTTTTTTGTCTGGAAAATTCATTTTTGAATCGTTTTTCGAAGCTAAAGTTCGGATCATCATCGCACCAACATTTTTATTGATAATTTCTTTCTCCAAAATCTTTGACCAAGCGTATATGGTATCACCAGCAAAGGTTGGAGCGGAATGCTTTCCTGAATGAATTGCTGCCAGCTTAAAAGTATTGGCAAGACCATTACAACTGATCGCTCTTGCAAGAGATATTATATAACCACCATATATTATTCTCTTTCCAAATCTTCCAGATTTTTCAATATGCTGATTGAAATGAACTCTGGCATTATTTTGATAAAGACGAGTAGCTATCTGATGTTCTGCATCCTCAATTGTCTGACCATCCAAATGATGTATTTCTTCTTCCTCAGCATAATCATTAAAATAAAAACTGCTTCCAGACACTGAAGATGACCATTTATCAATGTCAAAATTTTCAATGAGATTAAAATCTTTAGTTTTAACTTTATCTGGTAGATCAGGAATAGTATTTTGGAATGATTTTATCATACCTTCATTTCTTTTCCTCATCATAAGCCATCTGTAATAAGTTAAAACAATTTCATCATTTTGATTTTTACCTACTGATTCTACATAAACAGTTCCAGTTTTTCCATTTGAGTTTTCTTTTAATCCAATAATTTTGGAGCTTGCATTTAAAGTGTCCCCTACAAACGCAGGTTTATGAAATTTAACGCCAGCGTAACCTAAATTTGCTATCGCATTCAGAGATAAATCAGGGACTGTTCTTCCAAAAACCATATGAAACAATAAAATATCATCTATTGGGATTTTTTTCAGTCCTAAGGTTTTTGAAAATTCAGCTGAATAATTTAACGGAAATCTGCTACCCGTTGTACTAAGATATATTGCAACATCACCATCGGTAATAGTTCGTGGAACACTATGATTAATTTCTTCATTCAATTTATAATCTTCGAAATATCTACTTTTAAAGTTTTTTACCATTTCTATTTAATTTTATTTTTAATAATTAACTCCGCAATTTGAACTGTGTTTAAAGCAGCACCTTTCCTTAAATTATCTGCAACAACCCATAAGCCAATTGTTTTTTTATTCGCTCCTAATCTTAATCTACTAATAAACACGTCATCTTCTCCGGCTGATTCGTCAGGAGTTACGTATCCTCCATCTATTTTTTTATCAACTAGAGATAAACCAGGAAACTTTTTTATATTAGATATAAGTTTTTTTAGATCAATCGTTTTTTCTGTTTCTAAATAAATAGCTTCACCGTGACCAACGAAAACTGGAACTCTGACACAAGTTGCGAAAATCTCAAATTTATCTTTAAAAATTTTTTGAGTTTCTTCTATCATTTTTTTTTCTTCCTTTGTTGAACCGTCATCTAAAAATTCGTCGATATGTGGAATTAAATTAAATGCGATTTTTTTTGTAAAATTTTTGGCAACAAGTGGTTTATTTTTGTACACATCAAGAGTTTGGTGAAAAAGTTCATCCATTGCAGATTTTCCTGCTCCCGAGGTTGACTGGTAAGTCGCAACTATAATTTTTTTTATTTTAAAAAGATCATGTATTGGCTTTAGTGCCATAACCATCTGAATTGTTGAGCAATTTGGGTTGGAAACAATTTTTTTTTTTAAGTCACATATATCCTTTGGATTTACTTCAGGAACAATTAGGGGGATTCCTTTTTTCATTCTAAAATGAGAAGTATTGTCGATAACAATAGCACCATCTTTGGTTGCTTTAGGCACAAACTTTGCTGAAATTTTGGAACCAGGTGACGACAAAACTAATTCTGTTTCTTTAAATTTAAATGCGTCGAGTGACTGTACCTCTAACTCTTTTCCATTTCCATAAGGTATCTTTAATCCCTCAGATTTTGAGGACGCAACTGCATAGATTTTATTAATGGGGAAATTTCTATCGTCTAGAATATTGAGTATTTCTCTCCCAACATTTCCAGTTGCACCGACAACTGCAACATTATATTTTTTCATTCTTTCATTTCCTCCAAGACTTTATCTCCCATTTCGTTGGTTGATAAAAGAATCTTATTTTCACTGTATATATCTTTTGTTCGAAATCCTTTTTCTAAAACTGATCTAACTGCATCATTAATTTTTTCTGCAATGAATTTTTTATCCAATGAGTATTCAAACATCATCCCAACACTTAAAATCATTGCCAAAGGATTAGATACGCCTTGCCCCGAAATGTCGGGTGCCGAGCCGTGAACTGGCTCATACATTGCTTTTTTTTGGCCCTTCGAATTGATACCAATCGAAGCTGACGGCAACATGCCAAGAGATCCTGTAAGCATTGACGCGCAATCTGAAAGTATGTCCCCAAACATGTTAGTCGTAACAATTACATCAAATTGTTTTGGATTTCTTACTAACTGCATTGAAGCATTATCTACGTACATATGCGAAAGTTCAACTTCGGGATATTTTTTGGAAGTTTCTATCATCACTTCCCTCCATAATTCAGTTGATTCCAGAACATTTGCTTTATCGACAGAACATAATTTTTTTGATCTAGACATGGCTGTTTCAAAAGCTACCTCTGCTATTCGCTCAATTTCTTTACTCGTGTATACAAGAGTATTATATCCCTTGTAGTTTGTATCATCAATCTTTTCAATTCCTCTTGGTTCTCCAAAATATATGCCGCTTGTCAATTCTCTTATAATCAAAATGTCTAAATCTTTAATTACTTCTGGTTTTAAACTCGATGAATCAATGAGAGGGTCAAATACAATTGCAGGCCTATAATTTGCAAATAAATCTAATTCTTTTCTGATTTTCAGAAGACCTCTTTCGGGTCTTTTTTCAAAATCCATTTTTTCCCATTTTGGTCCTCCAACTGCTCCCAATAAAATAGCATCAGATTGTTTAATACTTTTTAATGTTTCATCTGACAAAGGAGTTCCGTATTTATCAATTGATGCACCACCAACATATTCTTCAACTAAATTTATATCAAAAGTTGCGTTGCTAGAAATCCAATCAATAAGTTTTCTTGCTTCTTTTGCAATTTCCTCTCCGATTCCATCTCCTGGAAGAATAGAAATATTATAAGATTCCGTTCGCATTTTATTTAAGAATTATTTTAAGATCAAATCATTAACCATGATCTGGATTTGTTGAGTTTCAGTTCATAATCATCAATTTTCTCAGATTTTTTTAAAGTAAGAGCAATGTCGTCTAAACCCTCTAAAAGACATTTTTTTCTAAAAGGATCTATATCAAAATTGATGTTGATTTCGCTCCCACACGAAATTACTTGTTTTGGCAAATCAACGGTGATTAAATTTTTATTCTCTGCTTGTTTAATTAAAATATCATTTTCAGAATTATTTACTTTTATAGGCAAAATTCCATTTTTAAAGCAATTATTAAAAAAAATATCTGCGAAACTAGGGGCTATTATGCATCTAAAACCAAAATCTAATAATGACCAAGGTGCGTGTTCTCTGCTACTCCCACAACCAAAATTATCTCCAGTAATTAGTATTTTAGCATTTTTATAAAACTCCCAATTAAGCACAAAATCATTTTTTAAGTTGCCATTAATGTCATACCTGAGTTCATGAAATAGATTTTTACCTAAACCTGATCTTTTAATAGTTTTGAGAAACTGTTTTGGAATAATCATATCTGTATCAACATTAATCATTGGAAGTGGGGCTGCGATTGCCTTTATTTTATTAAATTTCTTCACTTATATATCTTCTACCAAGCTCAACTTACCCTTGAGTGCCGTGGCAGCCGCTACAGCCGGACTAACAAGATGAGTTCTGCCCTCTCTACCTTGCCTTCCTTCAAAATTTCTATTTGATGTTGAAGCACATCTTTCTTTTGGTTTAAGTTGATCGGGATTCATAGCAAGACACATCGAGCATCCTGGTTCCCTCCAGTCAAAGCCAGCATCTATAAGGATTTTATCGATACCTTCTTGTTCTGCTTGTTGTTTAACAAGTCCAGAGCCGGGAACAATCATTGAGTTAACAATTACTTTTTTACCTTCAACAACTTTAGCAACTTCTCTTAGATCCTCAATTCTTCCATTGGTACATGACCCTATAAACACTCTGTCAATTTCAATGTCTTTAATCTTTTGATTAGGGCTTAACCCCATGTAATCTAGCGATCTTTGCACAGCGCCTCTTTTTTTGGAATCTGAAATTTTTTTTGGGTCAGGAGTTTTGCCATTTATCGAAACAACGTCTTGTGGACTAGTTCCCCAAGTAACTTGAGGTTCTATGGAACTTGCTTTAATTTTTACTTCCTTGTCATACATTGCATCCGGTTCTGATGTGAGACTTTTCCAATATTTGATTGCTTTATTCCAGTTTTCTGCTGTAGGAGCGAATGGTCTACCCTTTATATATCTAAATGTTTTCTCATCCGGAGCAATTAGACCAGCTCTTGCACCAGCCTCAATGCTCATATTACAAATGGTCATTCTGCCTTCCATTGTAAGTCTTGAAATGGCTTCACCAGAGTATTCAATTACATAACCAGTCCCGCCAGCAGTACCAATTTCTCCAATTATTTTCAAAATGATGTCCTTTGAAGTAATGCTGGGACTCACATTGCCGGTAACGCTAATTCGCATATTTTTTGCCGGTTTTTGGATCAATGTTTGAGTTGCTAGAACGTGTTCAACTTCGCTTGTTCCAATACCGAAAGCTAGAGCCCCAAATGCCCCATGCGTTGCGGTATGACTATCACCACAAACAATAGTCATGCCAGGTTGCGTTATTCCTTGTTCGGGACCAACTATATGAACAATTCCTTGTCGCTTATCCATTAAAGGAAAAAAGTTAACCTTGAATTCTTGGCAGTTTTTTTCTAACGTTTCGACTTGAATTCTACTTTCTTTGTTCTTTATACCGTTGGACCTATCACTTGTAGGTACATTATGATCAGCAACAGCAAATGTATGGCTTGGCTTTCTAACAACTCTACCAGTGTTTCTTAATCCCTCGAAGGCTTGCGGGCTAGTCACTTCATGAACAAGATGTCTGTCAATGTAAATGAGACATGTTCCGTCATCTTGTTTTTCAACTAAATGACTGTCCCAAATTTTATCAAATAAAGTTTTAGGTTTCATATAATAAATATATAACCCATAAAAAGTCTAAAAAGTATTATTTTTTTTCATCAACTTTTTCTTTTACTTCTACAGAAATATTGGCTTCATTAACAATATCCTTAGTTGCCTTATTATCATCTGGTACTTTATTTAAGTTGGATTGTTGTTTATCAGAAATATTATTTTTTTTTTCTAATTCTTCATTAATTTTAGTTGCAATGTTTTTTTCAGCTATCCTAGCAGATTTGCCACTTCTTTTTCTAAGATAGTAAAGTTTTGACCTTCTTACACTACCAACCTTAACTACTTCAATTTTATTTATTTGGGGGGAAAATAGAGGAAGTATTCTCTCAATACCTTCACCATAAGATATTTTCCTTACCGTGAATGAAGAATTTAGACCCGCATTTTTCTTGGAAATACAAACACCCTCGAAAACTTGAATTCTTTCCTTTTCGCCCTCTTTCACCTTCAAGTGAACTTTAATTGTATCACCAGAGCTAAATTTGGGCAATTTATTGTCTGATTGTAATTCTTTTAAGTGTCCTTTTTCAAATTTTTCAAGTGTGTTCATTTTTCCCCCTTATTCTTCTTACAGTATAGCTTGTACAAATCTGGTCTCACCTTTTTAGTTTTTTCGATTGATTTTATCAACCTCCAATCTGAAATTTTTTTATGGTTTCCACTAAGAAGAACATCTGGAACATTGATACCTTTCCAATTGCTTGGTTTGGTATACTGAGGATATTCCAATAAATGGTTTTGAAAACTTTCAAATTTCAAACTATTTTTATTACCTAATACTTCAGGAATTAATCTTACGCAAGTATCAATTAAAATAATTGAGGCAATTTCTCCGCCAGAAAGAATAAAATCACCGATTGAATATTCTTCTATGGCATTATATTTTAAAAATCTCTCATCAATTCCTTCATATCTTCCGCATATAATAACTAATTCATCAAACGTAACTAATTTATTGACTACGTCAGTGTTTATTGTTTTACCTCCTGGAGATAAAAATATAATTTTTTTATTTTTAATATTATCTTTTGTTGCATAATCCAAAGCATTTTGCATAACATCAGGTTTGATTATCATTCCTGCGCCTCCACCGAAGGGTTTTTCGTCTACAGAATTTGATTTATTATCTGAAAAATCTCTGATATTTGTTACTTCTATCTCAAATAACTTTTTTGATAATGCTTTTCCTGAAATCGAGTGAGCTAAGGGCCCAGGAAATATTTCAGGAAATAAAGTAAGAATCTTAAATTTCATAATAAGACGGATTAAGAAAAAGTACTTTTTTTTTAATATCAATTTCTTCAACATGATCATCGTTGAAGGGTACTAATATTTCTTTTTTTTTATCTAATATTTCTAAATAGTCACCAGCTCCATGATTTTTAACATTCATAACAACACCTATCTGTTTTTTTTTAATATATGCTTTCATATGAATTAGATCGTTGTAATAAAATTTTTTTTTATCAAGTTTTGGTAATTCAGTTCTATCTATAAAAATCATTCTTCCGGAGTATTTTTTAGCCTCTTCAGGATTACTGACAGAATTAATTTTACATAAAATCTTATTTGATTTAACTACAAAACTAGCAATAATTTTTTCTTTTCCATCAACATAAAAATTTTTATAATTAAAAATATCTTTTTTCACTGTTAGGTAACTATGAATGATTATTGCACCGTTAATTCCATAAGTTTTACCAAATCTTGCAATAATTATTTTTGACTTTAATGTGATGACTTGTGTTCCTAGATTCTATTTTAATTAATAACTAAAATTAAACTTAACATTTAATAGCTATTTTGGTTCATTAGGTTTGTCTCCGGCATTTTCTGTTTTTATTTCTTCAGAAGTATTTGGTTGTGGATCAGCGGGGTGTGCTGTTGCTTCTGATTTTTTTTCTTCAGGAGCACTTGGTTGTGGATCAGCGGGTTGTGCTGTTGCTTCTGGTTTTTTTTCTTCAGGAGCACTTGGTTGTGGATCAGCGGATTGTGCTGCAACCTCGTCTTTTGAAACTGAAGTTTCCTCAACTGCATTTTTTACTTCTTGTTTTGATTTAAGTTTTTCTTCTTTTGCCTTTAATTTTTCAAGTGTTTTCTTTTTTGGTTTGTCTTGTTTGGTTTGTTTCGGAATCGAAGGTTTTTTTGCCAATCCTTCGTTGGCTAAAAACTTTGTTACCCTATCTGTAGGTTTAGCACCCACAGAAAGCCAATATTTTATTCTTTCAATATTTAAATTTATTCTTTCAGGATCGTTCTTTTGTTTCATTGGGTTGTATGTTCCTAGTCTTTCAAGATATCTTCCGTCTCTCGGCGATCTTATATCTGCAGCAACAATTCTGTAGTAGGGTCTTTTTTTTGAACCACCTCTTGATAATCTTAGTGAAACTGACATTAAGTTTTCCTTTCTATTGTATTGGTTTATTTTTATTTATTAAGCTTTGAATGTCGCCAAATTGACCACTGTTCATAATACTATCCATGTTTTTATTTCTCCCCATTTTTTTCATCATTTGACTCATTTTTTTAAATTGTTTAAGCAACTTATTAATATCTTGAACATTGGTTCCGGATCCTTTTGAGATTCTTATTTTTCTTGATGCTTTAACTAACTCTGGGTGTATTCTCTCTCTAGGAGTCATAGAATTAATAATCGCTTTTTGTTTTTTAAAAACATCATTATTTTCCATTTTTTCTTCCATCTTTTCTTTTAGTCCTGAGAGACCTGGTAAGTATTTTAAGACACTCTGAATCCCTCCCATCTTAGTCAATTGATCAAGTTGTTTTGAGTAGTCGAGTAAAGTAAATCTTCCTTTCAGAAATTTTTGTTGCATTTGTTTAGCTTCTTGTTCATCTATTTCTTCGGAAGCTTTTTCAACCAAAGTGACCACATCTCCCATTCCTAAAATTCTGTTTGCTATTCTATCTGGATGAAATATTTCTATGTCGTCTATTTTTTCTCCAGTGCCCATGAATTTGATTGGTTTTTGGGTAACTTGTCTCATTGAAAGTGCAGCACCGCCCCTTGAGTCACCATCAATTCTTGTTAAGATTATTCCAGTTAAATTTACTTGCTCTGAAAAGTTTTTTGCCGTGTTGACTGCATCTTGACCTGTCATAGAATCTGAAACCAATAATATTTCAGAAAAATTAAATTTTTTTGAAATTTCTTTTACTTCATTCATCATTTTAGTGTCTATATGATTTCTTCCAGCGCTATCTAGAATTAATATGTCAAAGTTTGACTTTTTAGCAGATTCCACAGCAATTTGAGCTATTTGTAATGGTGAGCTGTTTTCTTGCAATTCTAATGTTGCTATTTCGTTATCTGCTCCAAGTTTTATTAGTTGCTCTTGTGCAGCTGGCCTATATATATCGAGAGATGCCATCATTACTTTTTTATTATTGTTTTTAGTTATCCACCTTGCAAGCTTAGCAGATGTTGTGGTTTTCCCCGAGCCTTGAAGACCAACCATAAGAAAAAGCACTGGAGTTTTAGCGTTTAGTTTTAGACTATCGTTTTCGGAACCCAAAAGTTCAGTAAGTTGGTCATTCACAACTTTTATAATCATTTGATCTGGAGAAATACTTTTAATGACTTCTTGACCAATTGCCTTGGATTTGACATTTTCTATAAAATCTTTTGCAACAGAAAGAGATACATCTGATTCAAGTAAGGCAACCCTAATTTCTCTCATTACATTTTGCAAGGTTGAATCGTCAATAACACCACTTCCCTTAATCTTATCAAATATATTTGATACTTTTCTTGTTAGATTTTCGAACATTTCTCTCTAATAATTATAAACAAAAAAAGCCAGTGCACGATACTCGTGGACTGACTGAATTTATTAATTGTGTTTATATCAAAAAAGAATTAATTCTTAAAGTAATTTATTTATAATTACAATGACTGAATTTAAGTTTCTAAAAGCACATGGCCTAGGCAATGATTTTGTAATTTTTACAGAATATTCTAAATTAAATATTTCTAAGGAGTTAGTAAAGTTTTTATCCGATAGAAAAAAAGGAGTAGGTTGCGACTTGACCGTTTTTTTGAATAAATCAGAAAATAATTATTCTGATCTGGTTGCTAGATTTTTCAATAAGGATGGATCAGAGGCAGAAGTTTGCGGAAATGCATTAAGATGTATAGGAAATTATTACTTTAAAAAATTTAAAAAAACAAATGTGACTGTTGAGACAAATTCAGGATTGATCGATGTTGAGAAAAATATCAGTGAAAAAATATCAGTTGATCTTGGAAAACCCAATATTTCGTGGGATAAGATTCCAATTAAAATTGATGTGGATACTCAAAATCTAGATTTTGATTTTGATTACCTTAAAGGAGGTTTTGCTGTAAATGTTGGAAATCCACATGTAATTTTTTTTGGTGATTACCTAAATGTAAGAGAATTAAAGAAAGACTCGGAAAAAATTATTAAAACTAATTTTTTTCCAAGTGGTGTAAACGTTAGTATTGTTAAAGTTTTATCCAGAACTAAGGTAAATATCCTTACATATGAAAGAGGTGTTGGAATTACAGATGCATGTGGTTCGGGAGCTGGAGCTTCAGTTTTTGCCTCCAATAAATTAAATTTTTGTGATAAAAATGTCGAGGTGTCAATGGCTGGAGGCAATCTATTTGTTGAAATAACAAGAGATGAGCATATTTTAACTATCGGAGATGCAAAAGATGTATTTGTAGGTCAAATTAATTTGAAGGACTATGTACGATGAAAAAAGAAGATACAAAAGTTATTAATCTAGGTTGCAGACTCAATTTTTTTGAGTCAGAAGTTATTAAGAATATTCTTAATCAGGAAAATTTAGAAAAAAAGATTGTCATAAACACTTGTGCTGTTACAAATCAAGCTGTTCGAAAATCAGTTAATGAAGTCAAGAAGGCATCTAGAAAATTCCCAAACTATCAAATTTATGTAACGGGTTGTGCGAGTCAAGTTAATGAAAAAGTATTCTCAGATTTAAAAAACGTTCATAAAATTGTTGATAATAAAAGAAAAACTTTACCTGAAAGTTACATAGATCAAGAAATAAAGGAAGAAAAAGATTTTAATTTTCCTTTCTTAAAGGATTTTTCATCGAGCCGCACAAGAGCAATGCTACAAATACAACAGGGATGCGATCACAGATGCACTTTCTGTATTATTCCTTATGGTAGAGGTGACTCCAAAAGCTTGCCATTTGATGAGATCAATAAGCGAGCTGAGAGATTGATCGAAAGTGGTTACAGTGAAATTGTTATGACAGGAGTTGATTTGACATCCTATGGCATTGATCTTCCAGGAAAGCCTAAACTTGGGAATATCTTGAGGAGATTGTTAAATTTTCAACCTAAATTAAGAAGATTGAGATTATCCTCAATTGATCCAGCAGAAATTGATGACGATTTGATGGATCTTCTATTGAAAGAAAAAAGAATACTTCCTCATCTTCACTTATCCCTTCAGTCAGGAGATAATTTAATTCTTAAAAGAATGAAAAGAAGACATAATAGAGAAGAGGTTATAAAACTTTGTCATGATTTAAGTATCGTGAGATCTGATTTCACTTTTGGAGCTGATATAATAGTTGGATTCCCTACCGAAACAAACCAAATGTTTAAAAATACATTAGAATTGATAGAAACTTGTGAATTTACAAACGTTCATATCTTTCCTTATTCATCTAAAGACGGAACACCGGCATCAAAAATGCCACAGATAAAGGAAGAAGAGAAAAAATTAAGAGTAGAGATTCTTAGAAATAAATGCAAAGACATTCTTCATCAAAAATTAAATAAAGAAATTGGAAAGTCTTCAAGCATCCTTTTTGAATCCCACAAAATGAGTTATTCTGATGGATACTTTAAGGTTAAAACCAAGGACAGTAAAAAATCTATTAAGCCGGGCTCAATAGCTAATGTGAAGATTGTCTCGCGACAAGGGGATTCATTAATTGCTGAATTAAAATAAACATGGTTGTTCGTTGGTTTAAAAAGTTAAAGAAAAGTTTATCAAAATCATCAGATAAGATATCTGGTGGAATTCAAAAAATCTTAAAAAGTAAAAAAATTGATGAATCCACCTTACAGGAGTTAGAAGAACTGATGATTTCCTCTGATCTTGGGGTAGAATCGTCATCAAAAATTATCCAAGAACTAAAAAAATCAAAATTACTCAATCCTAGCTCAGAAAAAGTAAAGGAGATTATTAAAAAAAAACTAAAAGAGACTCTTGCCCCGCTTGAAAAGAAAATTGACTTAACAAAAAATTTATTTGTTATTTTAGTAGTAGGGGTTAATGGGGTTGGAAAAACTGCTACTATTGGAAAGCTTGCTGATAAATTTTTAAAAGATGGAAAAAAAGTAGGAATGGTCGCAGCTGACACTTTTCGTGCAGCAGCAGTAGAGCAGCTAAAAATTTGGGCAGACAGAACGAAATCTGAATTTTTCTCTGCAAAAGAACTTTCTGATCCTGCAGCTCTAGCATACAAGTCGGTGATCACAGCGACAGAAAAAAAACTTGATATTCTTCTTATTGATACAGCTGGAAGATTGCACAATAAAACTGATTTAATGAACGAGTTATCAAAAATAATAAGAGTAATAAAAAAAATTGACGAATCAATTCCCAGTGAAACTATTTTAATTCTCGATGGGAATATTGGTCAAAACTCGATCAGACAAGCTGAAGTTTTCAAAGAAATTTGCGATATTGACAGTCTGATTGTAACAAAGCTAGACGGATCAGCTAAAGGTGGCGCTTTAATTCCAATAGCTGAGAAACTTAAGATTCCAATTTCTTTTATTGGAACCGGTGAATCAAAAGAAGATTTAGCGCAATTTGATGCCGATCAATTTTGCTCTGCTTTGCTTGGCATAGAATAGTCTCTAGAAATTTTCCACAAATATGAAGAGCTGCTGTCAGATATAACAAGTATATTACCTTCATGATCAATTTCAAAATCTCTTATTCTTCCAATTCTTTTGTCATCTTTTATAATTATTTCTTGGTCAATTATTTTGGATTCCTTAAAAACTAATCTAGCTAATAATTTAGTTTTAGTAGCGCTTACTATTAAATTTTCATTCCATTCGTAAAAGGTTTCGCCTTTATAGAATTGAATATTACCAACAGCAATTGATGGTATCCATGTAATTAAATTTTTGTTGTATTTATCTTTAAAGTCTGATGTTCCAATCTTTCTTCCAGAATATTCCTTCCCTCCCCAAGCAATATCTTTCCATCCATAATTTCCTGCAAATTTTACAATCCCAATATTATCTCCACCCATTGGACCATGTTGTGAAAAGTATATTTCACCATTTTTTGGGGAAATAGCCATTCCTTGTGGATTTCGCATTCCTATTTGATAGATCTCGGGTAACCAATCTTCAAAACCCAGGTATGCTGGATTATCAATAGGTATAGTTCCGTCAGTTTTAATTCTAATTATACTACCAGGATGTTTTTGTGGGTTTTGAGCAATCATTCCTTTATCTCTTTCACCAAATCCCACAAATAAAAAATCATCCTTAATAACAATCCTTGCTCCCCAGTGTTTGTCTGTATCAAGTCTAGGTTTTGCTATCAATAATGTTTCTAAGTCTACAATCTCGTTATTTTGCAGTTTACCTCGTGCTACAGCAGTACTTGAATGGTTTGATAATCTCCCACTCTTTGTTTTTCCTTTGAAATCATGACTGTAGGTAAAGTATATATAACCGTCAGAATGTTTATAAACATCTAACAATCCACCTTGACCATGTCTAAATTCAATGTGTGGAATATTATGCTTTATTTGAAGACGGTCACCATTGGAAGTATTAATCTTGAATATGTTGCCGTTTTTTTCAGTCACAAGAATATTACTTCTGTCTAAAAATGTAATTGCCCACGGATAGTGGAATTTCTCTTGTGATATTTTTTGAATATTAAGACCTATTTTTGATTTTTTGTAAGTTTTATAATCACTAAAATCGTGACAGTTAGAAATTGAAAAAAAAAAAGTGTAAATTAATAAAAAAAAGACATGTATCATGTAGAAATATATATTAATTAGTAGAATTATATTAAACTTATTTTTTAGTAAAAATGGATAAAAGTTACTTTCTCAAGAAGCATGGATATTTTTTAGAGGACTTAAAAATTAATCAGGAAGCCCATTACAAAAAAAAAATTTCTGAAAACGATATCAATCTTTTTTCAAAGGTATCTGGTGATAATAATCCAATTCACATGGACGACAAATTTGCTCGAAGTTCAATTTTTAAAAAAAGAATTGCACACGGTTTTTTGTCTGGAAGTCTAATTTCAACTGTTATAGCAACACAACTTCCAGGCCCTGGAAGTATTTATTTGAATCAGACTCTAAAATTTCTGGCTCCTGTTTTTATAGGAGATACAATAACTGCAATAGTTACAATCAAGAAAATCGAAATTGAAAAGAGAAAAGTTAATCTATTGACTGAATGTTTTAATTCAAAAAAAAAAATTCTTACAGGACAAGCAGATATTTTAGTTTCGGAAAAAAAAGATTTTGTCTAGATGAGAGTCTTTAGAACATTTAAAATCCCTCAAGAATACATGAATTCTACGATAGCAATAGGTAACTTCGATGGAGTGCATAGGGGGCATCAGGCTGTAATACACACTGCAAAAAAAAATGCACAAACTAAAAACACTAAATTTGGTGTTTTAACATTTGAGCCACATCCAAAATGTTATTTTAACAAACAATATGATTATTTTAGGTTAACTCCATTTAGAGAAAAATGTGAAATTTTCAAATTAGCAAAAATAGATTTTTTAATAAACATTAAATTCGACCACGCATTTTTAAATAAAACTGCGATATCGTTTATTGAAATTGATCTAATTAAAAACCTTGGCGTGAACACTGTTGTTACAGGATTTGATTTTGTTTTTGGGAATAACAAAAAGGGTAATGTAAAATATATAAATGATTACGTAAACAAGACAAAAGCTTTTGATTTTGTGGTAGTTCCTGAGGTGAGAAATTCTGATAATGTTGAAATTTCCTCTTCAAATATAAGAGAATTATTGAAAAAAGGGGATTTAGATCAAGCTAACGATTTATTGACACGAAAGTGGACTATTACAGGAAAAATTCAAAAAGGTGAAAAAAAAGCAAGGCAAATTGGGTTTAGAACAGCAAATATTAAGACCAATAAGTTTTGTCAGATTAGAAGAGGTGTATACTCAGTAATACTAGAGATTCCAAAGAAATTTGGGGAGAAAAAACTATTCGGCATCGCGAACTTTGGGATCAAACCTACATTTAACAAAACAAACCCTCTGCTTGAAGTCCACATCTTTAACTTCGAGAATGATATTTATCATGAAAGAATAAAAGTAACTTTTTACAAGTTCATAAGAGAGGAAAAAAAATTTGAATCTGTTGAGAAATTAAAGGATCAGATTATAAAAGATATTAATCAGGTGAAAAATGACAAACTATTCAAAAACAATCAATCTTCCTAAGACTAATTTTAGCATGAAAGCTAACTTATCTGAAAAGGAAACTCAATGGCTTGAATTTTGGCATAAACATAAAATTTATGACAAACTTAAAAAAAAAAATAAAAAAAATACTAAGTATGTTTTACATGACGGTCCGCCTTACGCAAATGGAGACCTGCATCTTGGTCATGCCTTGAATAAAATTTTAAAAGATGTAATTTGCAGATTTAAATTTCAGAGCGCAATGAACGTTGAATATGTCCCTGGTTGGGATTGTCACGGAC
Source organism: uncultured Alphaproteobacteria bacterium (assembly GCA_902569095.1). Lineage (GTDB taxonomy): Bacteria > Pseudomonadota > Alphaproteobacteria > Methylaequorales > Methylaequoraceae > Methylaequor. The sequence continues at coordinate 22,065 of CACFSX010000001.1, read as the reverse complement.
TCCCTATCGAATGGAAGGTTGAGGAGCAGTTTAGAAAATCTGGGAAAAAAAAATCAGAAGTTAATTTGCAAACATTCAGAGAAGAATGCAGACAGTTTGCAAACAAATGGGTCAATATTCAGAGGGATCAATTTAATAGATTTGGCATTCAGACTGATTGGGAAGAAATTTATTTAACAATGAATAAAAACTCAGAAGTAACGATTGTATCTGAGTTATTGAAATTTCTGGAGTCAGAACAGTTATATCTTGGATTTAAACCTGTAATGTGGTCTGTTGTAGAACAAACTGCTTTAGCTGAAGCTGAAATAGAGTATTTAGAAAAAAAATCAAAAGCAATTTACGTAAAATTTCCAGTAGAAAACTTTTTGGAAAACGTGAGTATAATTATATGGACTACGACACCTTGGACTATTCCATGTAATAGGGCAATTGCCTTTTCTAATGATCTTAAATACTCATTAATTGAAATCGATAAGGATATTAAAAGCCTCGCATTAAACAAACATGACAAGATTATATTAGCCGATAATTTGGTTCAAAATTTTTGTAAAACTCATTCAATTAACAACTTTTCAAAATTAAGTTCAGTTGATTCAGAAAAACTTAAGCAATTAAAATGTCAACATCCACTAAGAAATTTAGGATTTGATCACTCAGTCACTTTATTTGAAGCCGAGCACGTTACTGATGAAGCTGGTACAGGATTGGTTCATATAGCACCAAATCATGGAGTTGAAGACTTTGAAGTTGGTATAAAAAATGACCTGGATAATTTGCCTACAGTAGATAATTCTGGCGTGTACACTAATAATGTTCCTTTTTTTTCAGGTATGCACGTGTACAAAGCTGATGAAAGTGTTATTAATGAATTAAAAAATTCAAATACTCTAGTTAGTTCAGACGATTATTTTCACAGCTATCCTCATTCCTGGAGGTCCAAGGCACCATTAATTTATAGAGCAACATCTCAGTGGTTCATCTCAATGGAAAGAAAAGATCTTAGAAGTAAGGCTCTAAGCGAGATAGAGAAAGTGAAGTGGATACCTGGAAATAGTAAAAATAGAATTAGATCTATGGTCAAAGATCGACCAGATTGGTGTGTATCAAGACAACGTTCGTGGGGCGTTCCAATTACTATCTTCGTATCCAAAGTAAATGGCAAACCTCTTATTAATGAACATATTAATAAGAAAATATTATCAACTATTAAAAATGAAGGTATTGATGCTTGGTTCACTAAACCAAAAGATTATTTTTTAAGTGAAATAGTAAATTCAGAAGAATATGAAAAAGTTAGTTCTATTTTAGATGTTTGGTTTGATTCAGGCTCAAGTCATGTTTATGTTTTAAAAAACAATGGTTTTAATTACAAAGCTGATCTTTATTTAGAAGGCTCGGATCAGCATCGTGGTTGGTTTCAATCGTCTTTAATTGAAAGTTGTGCCAACTACGGTGAAAGTCCATTTAAGTCAGTTTTGACACATGGGTTTGTCATCGATGAGAAGGGGAAAAAAATGTCAAAATCATTGGGAAATGTTATCTCACCTTCAGATGTCATTAAAAAGTATGGTGCAGATATTTTAAGAATTTGGGTTGCTAACTCTAACTTTAATGAAGACATAAAAATAAGTTATCAGAACTTAGAAAGGCAAGCTGAAAGTTATCGAAAAATAAGGAATACAATAAGATTTATCCTAGGGAATTTAAATAATTTTTCTTTCGAACTTAAACTAGAACATGAAAGTCTTTTACCATTAGAGAAATTTATTCGGAATAAATTATATAACTTGAATAAAGAGATTATAAATGCATATGAGGTGTTCAATTTTCATAAGGTTTTCCAAACGGTTCTTAACTTTTGTTCTCAAGAACTTTCTGCTTTATTCTTCGATATAAGAAAAGATGCATTATATTGTGATAAAAAAAATTCTCTTACTGTAAGATCGTCTAAGACTGTAATGATTGATGTTTTTCATTGTTTAATTAGATGGCTTTCACCTGTAATCCCATTCACAACAGAAGAAGCTTGGCAATGCTGGAAAGAAGATATTGACAAAGATAGTGAAGAGAGTTGTCATTTATTAGAAAATTTTGATCTTCCTGATGAATGGAATGATTCTAATTTAAATAAAGAATGGTCAAAAATTTTAGAGATTAAAAATGCATTTACGTTTGCTGTTGAGCAAAAAAGAAATAAAAAGGAAATCAAATCTAGTTTAGAGGCAGGTGCATTTGTTTATTTTAAAAATGATGAGTATAAAAAAATATCAGAGAAGCAAAACTTAAGTGAAATTCTTATTTCAGCAAATATAAAAATTTCCGAAGAATACGACGATCAATTCCTTTTTAACTCAGATGATAAAGAAATTGGAGTAAAAATATTTAAAGAAGATGGAGATAAATGTTCAAGATGTTGGAAACTTTACAAACAACTAGACGAAAATAATCAAATTTGTGATAGGTGCAGATCTGTAATAAATGAAAATTAAAAAAGATTTTATATTAGCTTTTGCAATTTCTTCTATCGTGGTAGCTCTTGATCAGATTTCAAAATTAGTTGTTTTAAAATATAAGTATTTACTGCCGATGAAAGCTTCGTTTTTTGCAAACTTGAATTTTGTATATGTAGAAAATAGAGGGATAAGTTTTGGAATGCTTTCAGAGTATAATATCCCTTTTTGGCTAGGAGTGCTATCTTTTGTGATAAGCTTTTATGTAATTTTTTTGATAATAAAATCTGAAAGCAAATTGGAATTAATTGGACTGTCAATGATTTTAGGGGGTGCAATAGGGAATGGTATCGACAGATTGTTTGCCGGATATGTAGTTGATTTTATTGATCTTTATTACAAAAATTTTCATTGGCCAGCATTTAATTTTGCTGACACGTTTATAACTTTTGGGGCTGTTTTATTTTTTATCACATTACTTTTCTATAAATCATCAAATAATTGAGAATTGTGCTTTCCAAAGTTTTAAAGTAATGTTAATTTATATACTTTACAAGCAACAAAATGTTTGTATAAATGTTAAATAAAACACTATATATAGTATAATTATGCAAACCACTAGTACAATTAGAACATTGTCGATATCAATGCTCATTTTGTTTTTGCAGTCATGTTCAACTATCGAGTCTACTGTTGATTCAACTTTGGATTCGATAAGTGAGGCCGGAGACTTCATATATGATTCAGTCAATTTCTGGGATGAAGGTGAGCCGGAGCAAAGCGAAGCTGTAATAATAGAAGAAGCCGTAGAAGTTCCAGAATATGCTATTCCTGACGATAGTTACTTCGGATCTGGCGCAACTCAAGAACAAAGTTTTAGTCAACAAAATTTCCAACCTCAAGCTAATGTTCAGCCTTATTACAATCCAATTTATAGAAGTCAAAGACAATATTACTATGTTGGACCAAATGGTACCCCCATGCTAGCCCCACCCCCACCACCATTTCCTCAATACTCAATTGATCAGGCGGCCCCACTCCCATATTCATATTCTAATAATCTCGGCATTCCTAAAACGTTAAATCCGAATATGCAAAGTTTCCCACCTAATCAAAGTTTAGGCAGTACTATACAAAAACAAAATATCAAACCCACTATCACGCTGGAAGAAGAGATGGAATTATTTGGAATACAAAATGACTGTGTTAAGGTGAAAGAAGATTATGTAAATGGTGGGTTTATGTGTGATGATTATGATTAATAATTACTTAAAGGGACTTTTCATTTTATCAATTTTTATTATAAGTTCTTGTGAAACACTTCAAGATATTGCTGGGCTGAACAAACCTAACCTTGAGACAGACTTATTTGAAGACACGCCGGAATTAGTTCTCCCACCAGATTTTGAAAAAGTTGCTAAGAAAAATGAATTCAGATATGAAAAAAAGACTAATCAGATAGTAAATTATGATAATTTTCAGCAGCCAAATTATCAAAGCATTCAACCTCGAGTAAAAAATTACATCGCTCCAAAAATTAGTATCGAATCATCAAAAACTCCTTCGGATTCACTTGAACGATTTAAAGAGAACAAAAAATTTACAATCGGGCAGTGGGTGTATGGACAATATGTCGAAGGTTTTAAACGAGGTAATCTTTATTATAGGCCCATATACGACAAAGGCTATAATTTCTCAAGAAGATATTTACCCGATCAGAATGTAACATCTTTCTTAAGACCTCAACAACAATATTTTGAAGACGTTGGAAGCAGAAAATCCATTCCGATGGATTCAATCCAGAGCTTAGAAAACTTACCAATTATTGATTAAATGAAGATAGTTGGAATTTTACTCATTCTACTATTTTGTTTTGAGTCTAAATCAAATATCAATTTTAACGCTAAATCGACTACTTTAGAAAATGGTTTGAAATTGATAGTTGTAGAAAATTCTAGAGCACCAGTAGTTGCTCAAATGATGTGGTATAATTTTGGATCAAATATTGAACAAAGAGGGAAAAGTGGTTTAGCTCATTTTATGGAACATTTAATGTTTAAAGGGACAAAAAAATATCCTAAAAGTTATTTTTCAGACTATATTTCAAAAATAGGTGGAAGTGAAAATGCATTTACGAGTTACGATTACACAGCATATTACCAAATTTTTCCAAAGCAACATGTGGAAAAAATTATTGAACTCGAAGCTGATAGAATGAAGAACCTAACTCTGACCCAGAAAAATGTAGAAATTGAGAAAAAAGTAATTTTGGAAGAAAGATTTCAAAGAATTGAAAGTGATCCATCTGCACAACTGGATGAGTCCATGAGGACGGTGCTGTTTCCAAACGATTATTATGGTCGCCCTATAATTGGATGGAAGCATGAAATTGAAAATCTCTCCTTCGATAATGTAATGGAGTTTTATAAAGAAAATTATAACCCTAGCAACGCTATTTTAGTTTTGTCAGGAGATATAAAATTCAAAAATGCTAAAAAATTAGTAAATAAATATTATAAATTCATAAAACCCGGAAAAAAACTAAACCTTAAGAAACTTAACAATCCTGATCTAAAAACATCAACAAATGTTGAGCTAAGAAACGAAAATGTGAAGCAACAAATTTGGAAGAGAATATACAGAACTAAGTCTTATAATGAATCAATAACTAAAGCAATTGCGTTAGATCTTGGAATGAAAATTCTTGCTGGAGGAACCTCTAGTTTACTATACGAGGAGTTTGTTAATAAAAAAAAATTGTTTTCAATGGTTGGGGGATTTTTTCAGGGTTTAACTAAAGGAAATGGATACATTTATTTCTATGCAATACCCAATAAAAAAATTGAACAAAATGAAATAAGCGAATTGTTAGATAAATTTATAGCACAAGCTATAGAAAAGGGAGTCACTGAGGAAAAATTAATATTAGAAAAGAAAAAATATTACTATGATAGTATTTATGGAATGGATGGAATTTTAAAACCTGCTGAAATTATTGGAGAAGCCCTAACGATTGGTTTGACTATCAATGATATTGAAAATTGGAATTATAAACTTGATGAGATAAATTTAGAAATGGTAAAGAAGGAGTTAAAAGAATTTTCGAAAAATTACAATTTTGTTACAGGAAACTTGAGGAATTGAAATTAATTTTTTTATTTTTTTTACTGATATTTAAAAACTTAGAAGCTTTTGAATACCAAAACCTTAAAACTAAGTCTGGAATTGAATTTTGGTTTGTCGAAGACAAATCAATACCAATCGTAAGTGTAAGTTTTAGTTTTAAAGGGGGTAGTTCAATTGATACCAGTGATAAAAATGGTATTTCAAATTTGATGACATCTCTGCTAGACGAAGGAACTAGAAATTTAACTTCAGATCAATTTAAAAATGAAATGAAAATGAAAGGAATGAAGTTGAGCTTTTCTACTCAGAAAGATAAGATTGATGGTGTTTTTCAAATTATTTCCTCTCAAGCTAAGGAAGGATTTGAATTATTCTATGAAGCTGTAAACCATCCTAGCTTCAATGAAGTTGATATTGAGAGAGTGAAGAGACAGCTTATATCAAGTATAAAAATTGATGAATCTGATTTATCTACTTTAGCTTCAAATAAGTTTAATTATCACTTTTTCAAAGATCATGTTTTTTCTAAAAATATTAAAGGATCGATAGATTCAATAAAAAATATTACAAAATTTGATTTAGTAGACTTCCATAAAAGATCCATTGCAAGAAATAATTTAATTATTGGTGTTGCCGGAAATGTAAATGTTAGTCAAATAAAAAAATATATTGAACTTGTTTTTGGAGAACTTAAAAATAATAAAGAAATTCATTCTATTCAGAAATTTAAGTCCTTATCAATTGGTGAAAAAATTTTTGAAATGAAAACACCACAAACTAGCGTTTTATTTGGTCACCCTGGGTTAGAGAGGAAAAATGAGAATTTTTTTGCTCTCAGAATTGCAAATTATATTTTGGGTGGTGGGGGATTTCAATCTCGTTTGTATAAAAATATAAGAGAAAAAAAAGGTCTTGTTTATTCGATTTATTCATATTTATTGTCCTATGAAAATGATGGTGTTATTGTTGGGGGGTTCCAGACAAGGAACATGTCTGTGTTTGAAACAATTCAAAATGTAAAAAAAGAATGGAAAAAAATTTATTCACGAGGAATTACAAAACAAGAGTTGGATAATGCAAAAGCCTATTTTAATGGTTCATTTACAAGGAATTTTACAAGCACTCTATCTATTGCAAGATTATTGCAAGTTGTTCAATATTATGATCTTGGTGCTAACTATTTTAGCAAAAGAGAGAAAATAATTAATAGTCTTGATCTAGAAAAAGTGAACAACGTGATTGCAAAATATTTTTCAAATGAAAAGTTATTTTTTATGATTGTAGGACAGCCAGAGAGCTAATGATTTTTTTACAAGAAACATTTAATTTAGATAGCAAAATAAAAAAGACACAAAAGCTTCATTATGTTAGAGCAAGAACAAAAATCTTAGAATCTATAAAAAGCAAATCCTTTGGTTTTATTCAAGATTTATATAACAAGGACTTCTCAATTATTTCGGAATTTTCTGATAAACTTAAAGAATTCGAAAACATATTATTTTTAGGAACAGGTGGTTCTAGTTTGGGTGGAAAAACTCTTGTTTCATTAATGGATAATACATTTATAAATATCACAAAACCAAGAGTTTTTTTTTTAGAAAATGTCGATTCATCCTCTATAATCAATTTACTAAAACATATTGATTTAAGAAAATCAGCCTGTGTTGTGACATCAAAGTCTGGTGAGACGATTGAAACAATTTCTCAGTTTTTCTTTATCTATAATGAATTTAGGAAAAAAAAAATTTCTAGAAAAAAAAGATTTTTTATCATATCTGAAGATAAAGAAAGCACACTTAAAGAAATTCAAGAGAGCGAAAAGTTAGATTTTTATCCACACCCCACAAATATTGGGGGAAGATATTCTGTTTTTTCAATTGTTGGTCTTACTCCAGCAAAAACTATTGGTTTTGATATAAAGAGTTTTTGTAATGGAGGTAAAAGTTTCTTAAAGGAAATTCAGACTGAAAAGAAGTTTGACTATTACTTTACACCCATATCAGATTTAATTAAACTCCAAAAAAAAGGTGTGAATATGTCCATTATCATGCCATACCATGATTCATTAAACAATTTATCATTTTGGTATAGACAACTATGGGCTGAAAGTATCGGAAAAGCAGGTAAGGGAATAACTCCAATAAATGCTCTAGGTACGGTTGATCAGCATAGTCAACTACAACTCTATTTGGATGGTCCAAGAGATAAGTTTTTTACGTTTATTGGAAAAAAAAAAGATAAAAAGGGAACAAAAATAGATTGTAGTTATTCCAAATCCAAAATATTTCTTGATCTTCATCATAAGTCTTTGGAAAGATTATTGAATGCGGAGATGAATGCAACTATTAAGACTATTAGTAACAAGAAAATGCCCATTAGAAAAATTACTTTGAAGTCATTTAATGAGAGTTTTATTGGAAGTCTAATGATGTTTTTTTTCATAGAAACAATCTTTAGCTGCTTTCTACTTCAGGTTAATCCGTTTGATCAACCTGCAGTGGAGGAGGGGAAAAAATTAACTAAAAGATTTCTAAAATATAATGAGTGAGATAAGGTTTTTATCAGACAGCTTAATAAATAAGATAGCAGCTGGAGAAGTTTTAGAGAGACCAGCTTCAGCCGTAAAAGAACTGGTAGAAAATAGTATTGATGCTGAGGCAAAGAAAATAGACATTTTTATCAGAAATGGAGGTAAAAGTGAGATAATAGTTTCAGATGATGGTCAAGGTATAAAAAAAGATGAATTAGAAAAAGCTGTCTTGAGGCATACAACTTCGAAACTTAATTCATCGAATTTAAATTGTATAAAAACTATGGGCTTTAGGGGTGAGGCATTATCCTCGATAGCTTCTGTTTCAGATTTTTCAATAAGTTCAAATCAAAATAATAATTCAGAGGGTTATGAGATTAAGATTGTCTCTGGAATAGTTAAATATGTAAAACCTAAGAATCAGAAAAAAGGAAGTACCGTTAAAGTCAAAAATTTATTTTTTTCAACACCTGCAAGATTGAAATTTCTTAAATCTGAAAATTATGAATCCACTTTAATTAAAAGACTTATTCAAAAGTTTGCTCTTATTCATTATGACAAAGAATTTAATCTTTACCTTAATAATAACATTACAATTAAGGCATCCCCAACAAAAGAAAAGGAGGCAAAACATAGATTTTTTAGTAGAGTTAATCAAATTTTAGGTACAGACTTTGTCGAAAATTCAATTGATCTTGATGCTAATACTGCAAATTTATCACTTTCCGGGCTCATTGGATATCCAACCTTCAATTACTCAAATTCAAATAATCAATTTGTTTCCGTAAACGGAAGAGTAATTAACGACAAGACTTTGAACTCTATATTTAGGGTTGCATATAAAGATGTAATGTTTCACGACAGATTTCCGCAACTTATACTGAATATTAAGTGTCCTCTTGATTGGGTTGATATAAATGTGCATCCAATGAAAAACGAGGTAAGGTTTAGTGACTTTAAATTTCTAAAATCATTTATAATAAAAAAATTTAGGAACGCGTTTGAAGATATAAATTTTAAAAATAATAAATTCAAATCGTTAAAATCTTTCGATAAGCAAAATTATAATAATAATTTTCAAGAAAAAATAAAACTTAAAGAAATAAATAATTTAAATCACAATGATGATAATAACTCTAATTCATCTCACGAATCAAGCAAGCCAAAAGAGTTTCATCCGCTGGGGTATGCTAAAAGTCAGTTTCATGGTAATTTTATAATTTCAGAGACTGAAGAAGGAATAATTATAGTAGATCAACATGCTGCTCATGAGCGAATTGTATACGAAAATTTAAAAAAAGATTACTATTCAAATAAAATAAAGACACAACTTTTATTAATTCCTATTGTTTTAAATCTAGACAATCTAGTTATTAAAGATTCAGCAAAAAAATTTCAAAACTTGGCGATGTTCGGGTTAAAAATAGACGTATTTGGATCAAATTCAATAATTGTAAGGGAAATACCATCTTTAGTTTCAGATTGTAATGTTAAAAGTTTGGTTGATGCAGTAGTGAATGAAATTGTTAATGAGGATTCTTTTGATTTATTAGAAACCGAAGTTAATAAAATTTGTTCAACAATCGCATGTCACGGTTCAATAAGATCTGGAAGAAAACTTGAAATAGAGGAAATGAATGATTTATTAAGAAAAATGGAAAACACCAAACTTTCTGAACAATGCAATCATGGAAGACCAACTTTCATAAAGTTAAATATTGGCGAGATAGAAAAATTATTTGGAAGGAAATGACCTAATCCTTTTTAATAAAAAGAAATCTCGATTTTGAAACTCTCTTAATTTTAATAATTTTAAATGAGTCAAAATCTAAATTTTTAATTCTTTCTCCGAGCTCTATCACTCCATAGGAGTTTTTTTTCATTAAATTGTTTATCTTGTCAATAATGAATTTCAATGAATATACTTGATAAGGTGGATCGCAAAAAAATAAATCAAAATTATCTTTAAATTTTGGAAATGTATCCTCTATTATGTTCAGTTTAACAATTTCTATATTTTCATTTATTTCAAGCTCCTCACAATTTCTTCTGCACAAATCTAATGATTCACTAGAGGAATCAATGAAAGTCACATGTCTTGCACCTCTAGAAATAGCCTCAATGCCCAAAGCACCAGTACCACAAAATAAATCAAGGATTGATTTCTCTGTAATATTTGTTTTTTCCTTGACGAAAATAGAGTTAAGTGTATTGAAAATCATTTCCCTTGCTCTATCAGATGTTGGACGAATTGAATTATTTTTTGGTGGCTTTAATAATCGTTTTTTTAATTTACCTGAAATTATTCTCATCCTTAAATCCTATTGAAATTAAAAATTTGTTTAAAAGTTTTGATTCAATTTCAACAATATTTCCAATATTAATGTCATTTAATTTGAAAGGTCCAAAACTTATTCTTTGTAATTTCTCTACTTTAAGATCGAAGTAATTAAGTATTTTTCTTATTTCTCTGTTTTTACCTTCAATTAAGTAAACTTCAATAATATTTTTTTTAATATTATTTGAAAGTTTTATTTTAACTCCTTTGTACAAAATACCATCAACTAAAACTTGATTTTTAACCAATTGATCTAAATTTTTAGGAATTTTTCCTGAAACTTTTACTATGTATCTTCTTTCAATTTTATTACTTGGGTTCTCTAGATATGAAGATAGGTTAGGGTTAGTAGTAAGTAACAACAAACCTTCGGATTGTATATCCAGACGACCAACCGAAACAACTCTTGGAAGATCTTGAGGAATTAACCTAAACATGCTTTTTTGATTAAATTGTTCTTTTGTTGATGTTACGTAGCCAAATGGTTTATTCAAAATCCAAATTCTTGTTTGAATTTTTGACAAAACTTTATCTTTGACCTTAATTGATTTAATAAGATTTTTTTCAATAAAAAATTCTTTAAATATTTTATCATTAATTTTAACATCACCCTTTTTTATTAAAAATTCTGCATTTTTTCTTGAACAAATTCCAGCATGTGAAATTAATTTAGACAACCTTATTAATTTATTTGTCAATTTTTTTCATTGCTGATTTAATTAATGATCTAATTACGTAGATGTCTTTTTTGTCAATAAGAAATTCAGGATGCCATTGGACACCAAGACAATAATTAGATGTTTTTGTTTCTATCGCTTCAATAATACCATCTTCTGAAACGGCCGAGATAATTAGGTTTTTCCCCAATTTGTCAACAGCTTGATGGTGTGCAGAATTAACAAACATTTTTGTACTTTTTACAGAATTAAAAAGCATTGTATTTTTCTTTATATGAACTGTGTGGCTAGGCTCATTCCTGGGATTTGGTTGTTCATGATTTATATTAGAGTTAGTTATGTCTGGAATATGTTGAACAAGAGTTCCGCCTAGAACAACATTTATAAGCTGTTGTCCACCACAAATTCCAAGTACGGGGATTTTATTCTTAATAGCTTTTTTGGTTATTTTGAATTCAAAATCAGTTCTGCTATTTTTAATTCTCAAAGCTGATTTTCTTTCTTGACCATATATTTGCGGGTCTATATCAAAATCGCCACCAGTCACAAGGAGACCGTCTATAAAGGTTAAGTATTGATTTATTGCCTTTTCATTGTTTGGTAAAAAGATGGCCACCCCACCAGCAATTTCAATTGATTCAGAATAATTTTTTCTTGCTGCATACCATGGATATTTTGAATATGTTTTTTCTTCTTCCTCATCTAATGTTATTCCAATTACAGGCTTGTTCATTAATCTTTTAAAAAAAGTTACTAAATGTTAATATATTAAACATATGCTAAGAAGTTGTAAAATTGTTATAAATAATTATGAAATTATTGCCGAATTAAATAAAACACTAACCGCAAATAAAATTTGGAATTCATTACCCATTTCTTCCATGATCCATACTTGGGGACATGAAATTTATTTTAACACTAATATAAGCGTTGAAATAGAGGAAAAAGCCAAACAAATTATTAAAATAGGAGAGATTGCTTATTGGCCAACTGGAAAAGCAATAGCAATTGGTTTTGGGAGGACCCCAATATCTGTAGGTAATGAAATAAGACTAGCGTCAAAATGCAATGTCTGGGCTACAACTGATTTTGCTTTAACAAAACTAATTAGTGTAAGTGAAGGCGAAAAAGTTTTTGTAGAACAGTGTGATACTATATGAATGAACATTTTATGAAAATTGCTCTAAATTTAGCAAAAAAATCATTTAAAAATAATGAAATTCCAGTTGGTTGTGTTTTAGTTGATGAAAGTAATAAAATAATTAGCTCTTCATCAAATTCCATGATTAAAAATCATGATCCAACTTCGCATGCTGAGATAGTTGCTATAAGAAAAGCATGTAAAAAATTAAAAACAACGAAACTTCTAAATTTTTCAATATACACTACGTTAGAGCCATGCAAAATGTGTGAATCGGTAATAATAAATGTTGGTATAAAAAAGATTTATTTTGGTGCTTATTCTGATGCTATAAAAATTCACGAAAGAAAATTGAGAAACTATTTTTATCACTATAAAAATTATGAATTTTTAGGAGGATTTTATGAAAAAGAGTGTTCAGAGCTAATAATTAATGCTTTAGAGAAGAACAGATAATCATATATTTTTTTGGCCAATATCTTCTCTGAAAAATCCTTCCTTCCAATCAATTAGTGCTATTGCTTTATAGGCTATTTTCCTGGCATTAATAATCGAATTAGCCTGCGCAGTAACTGAGAGAACTCTGCCACCAGAAGAAATTATTTTATTTTTTTCTAATGAAGTTCCAGCGTGGAAAACCACTACTCCTTTAATAGATTGTGCCTTAGAAATATTTTTTAAAATTTTATTCTTTCTGTAATTACCAGGATATCCCTTTGAAGCAACAACAACACAAACTACTGATTGTTTTTTATTTCTGATAGTTATATCTGAAAGCTTATCTTTCAGGTTATAATCAATAATTTTTAAAATATCTGTTTGCAAATTTCTCAGTAAAGTTTGACACTCTGGATCACCAAATCTTACATTATATTCTATAACGTAAGGACCTTTTGGAGTTATCATTAGACCAAAAAAAAGTATACCTCTATATATTAGATTATCTTTTTTTAATCCTATTGAAGTTGGGATTAAAATCTTTTTTTCAATTTGATTTTCGATATCTTTTGTCATTTTTTTTGTTGGACTAAAGCAACCCATTCCGCCAGTATTTGGTCCCTTATCATTATTAAATGCTCTTTTATGGTCTAGTGCATAACCTAGTTTAGTAAAACTATTTTTATCGAAGAAAGCAAAATAACTTACCTCAAAACCTGATAAGTATTCCTCAATAATTACCTTCTTTCCAGCAGAACCAAATTTTTTTTTTTTCATTATTATATTTAGGCCACTAATTGCTTCATTTTTAGTTTTACAGATAATTACTCCTTTTCCTGCTGCTAATCCGTCTGCTTTTATAACAATTGGGTACTTTGTTGTAGACAAATATTCAAGAGCTGAATCGAATGTTTTAAATTCTCTATACTTTGCAGTTTTAATTTTATTTTTTGTTAAAAATCTTTTTGCAAAAGCCTTTGATGTTTCAAGCATAGATGCTTTTTTACTAGGACCAAAAACTCGTATACCTTTGGATCTAATATAATCACTCAACCCCTCTTCTAAAAATTGTTCGGGGCCAATTATAACCAAATCAATTTTTTCTTCTTTACAAAATCTAATTAATTCATTCTTTTTATTCAAATCTAGATTTTTGCAATTCGCAATTTCTGAAATTCCGGCATTTCCTGGAATGCAGAATAAAGACTTACATTTACTAGATTTTTTTACAGCCCAGCATATTGCATGCTCTCTACCCCCACCACCTAAAACTAAAATATTCAAGAAATTATTCCTTTTTTAATTTTTTTAAACTAAATTTAAAGCATGAATATTCTTTCAAACATCGAAAAATTCACTGTATCTCAATTAAATTATTCTATCAAAAATTTAATAGAAAATAAATTTCAAATTGTTACAGTTATTGGGGAGGTGTCCCAAGTCAAGAAACACGGTTCAGGTCACATCTATTTTTCCTTAAAAGATGAAGAGAGTATTATCTCAGCTATTTGTTGGAGATCGGTCGTTCCCAATCTAAAATTAGATATTGAAGATGGTGTCAAAGTTGAGATTAAAGGAAAAGTTACCACTTATTCTCAACAATCAAAATATCAACTCATTGTTCAGAAAATGGTTTATGAGGGGGAAGGGAATTTATTAAAATTACTTGAACAAAGAAAAAAAAGGCTAGCCGAACTCGGTTTTTTCGATGTATCAAAAAAGAAAAAAATTACCAAGTTTCCAAGTTCAATTGGAGTCATTACATCAGAATCAGGGGCAGTTATCAAAGATATAATACACAGGGTATCTGATAGATTTCCAACAAACCTAATAATTTTTCCATCAAATGTTCAAGGAAAAAAATGCTTAGACGATATTATTAGAGGTATTGAGTATTTTAATATTAAAGAAGAAAATTCAGTTGATGTTATAATAATTGCTAGAGGCGGAGGTAGTTTGGAGGATTTAATGCCATTTAATGAAGAGTCATTAGTAAAAAAAATTTTTGAGTCAAAAGTACCAATTGTTTCTGCTGTTGGACATGAAACAGACTATACTTTATGTGATCTTGTCTCTGATCTCAGAGCTCCAACTCCATCAGCAGCTATTGAGATGATAGTACCTAGTAGAAAGGAAATCATTGTAAGATTATTGGATTCAGAAAATAAATTAAAAAAAATATTTGCTCACATCTTTGACAATTACAAATTGAACTTTAAATTATTGTCATCTAAAATTCCTGAATTGTTAGAAAAAGTGAATAGTTATTTTCAGGATTTAGATCACTATGAGCAAGCAGTAGGAAATTCCTTAAACTCATATTTTCAAAAGATGAAATTAAATTTATATGAAATAATAGAAAACTTTTCACCCAGCAATCTAGCTAACATAGTGAAACTAGAATTATCAAGAGTTTTCAATAATTTTGAAAAAAATATTTTTTTTATAAATCAGAATGTTGGAACAAAAAGAGAAAGATTTAATTCTAAATCGAGGGAGCTTTCAATTTTATCATACAAACAAACATTAAAACGAGGTTTTGCCGTTGTTAGAAAAGAAGACATAATAATTAAAAGTGATTTAGAAATTAAACAAAACGACAAAATTGAGATTGAGTTTTCAAGAAGTAAAACTAAAGCAAAAAAAATATAATGTTTTTGATTCTTCTTATTATTTTTGTTTTTCCATTAAATTTAAAGGCCGAAACATTTCCTAAAATTTTTGGTTGTTTTTGCGAAGGTGGTTTAATAACAGGAAATATAAAAGATGGAAATATATTAAAGATTGATAATAAACAAATTGAAGTTTTTGAGAAAGGAAGATTTATTTTCGCATTTGGAAGAAAATATAAAGAAAAAATTAAAATTGAAGTAAATAATAAAGTAGAAGAATTTGCAGTTTTAAAAAAGAAATACAAAATTGAAAATATTAAAGGTCTTCCAAGAAAAAAAGTTGAACCATCAAAAGAGGATTTAAAAAAGATAATATCCGATGCGAATAAAATTAAAGAAGCAAAAAAAATTGGTTATAGAACAAGATTTTTTAACGAAAAATTTATACTACCTTCCAAAGGAAGAATGTCTGGATTTTATGGAAGTCAGCGAATCCTTAATTCAAAACCTAGAAGACCTCATGCTGGAATAGATATTGCTGCAAGGGAAGGTACTAGTGTAGTTGCTCCATCCTCAGGAATTGTCAAATTAGTTGAAAAAGATATGTTTTTCACGGGAAATACATTGATAGTGGATCATGGTTTAGGACTTATTTCAATTTTTGCTCACCTTAAGGAAGTTTTTGTTGAAAAAGGTGAGAATGTATTTCAGGGTAAAAAAATTGGATCAATTGGAATGACAGGCAGAGCCACTGGACCTCATCTTCACTGGGGAGTATATTTGAACGATAAATCTGTAGATCCAGAAGTGCTTTTGAAATATGACCTTTATTAGTTTTGAAGTATTTCTAAAACTCTTTTTTTAAATAATTTTTTCTTTTCAATCTTTAAACTAAGCTCTACAGGCTCTATTTTGTTCTTAAATTCTTCAGGTACTTTTATTAAGTCTTTTTTTGTGCAAACAACAGTAAGTCGTTCTTTTTTTGCTATATTAAGGATATTCAAAATATCTTTTTTTTTAAAAATGTAATGATCTGAAAAATTTTTTATTCTTTTGATATAAAATCCAGAATCTATAAGTGAATTGTGAAAATTATTATTGTTGCCAAGTGCTGAAAAAGCAAATAAATTTTTGTTTTTTTGTGATTTCAAACAAATTTCTTTTTTTGCTATGAAAACTTTATGTTTTGGAATTACATTAAGATCATTAATAGCTTTATTATTTCCTATCAGTAAAATTAAATCGCATTTTTTAATACTACTCTTAATTGTTTCTCTTAAAGGACCAGCAGGAAAAATTTTTCTGTTTCCAAAACCATAATGACCATCAATAACTAAAACTTTACAATTTTTTTTTATATCTTTACTCTGCAATCCGTCATCCATTATTATAAGCTTTCCATCGTGAGCCTCACAAAACTTTGCTCCCATAAATTTATTTTTGGAGACACAAGTTAATCCAAATTGTGAATGTAATATACTTTCATCACCTACTTGTTTAAATGAGTGATCGTTTGAGACTATTAAAGGCCCTTTTTCTGAGCCTTTATAACCTCTTGTCAAAACAAAGATTTTGTCAAAATTATTTGATAAAAATTTTCGTATTTCTATTACCGTAGGTGTTTTCCCGGCCCCACCAAGTGTAATGTTCCCAACGCATAGAACTGGAATATTACATTTTTTTTCTTTGAAACAAATTTGATAAAGCTTAAAGACTAAATAGTAAATTATTGAAAAAGGAAAAAGCATAAAGCTTAAGAAATTATTTGACCTCCAAATGTTTTGCACTATTTTAAAATACTTTTAAGAATTGATTTTGACTTTTCGGACTGACTTTTACAGAGAATTTTAAAATTTAAATTAGTTTCTTGATTTAATTTTTTATTTTTTAAAAGTTTAAAAATCATTTGAACAAGCTGAGCTGAATTTTTAACCTCAAAACCAGCGTTAAATTTTATAATATCAGATTTGATATCTTCGAAGTTCTCCATATGTGGTCCAAAGATCAATGAACAATTAAAATCTTTTGTTTCTATTGGATTATGTCCTCCATTATTACTAAATGACCCCCCAACAATCGCGATTTCCGACAATTTGAAAAAAATTCCTAATTCACCAAAGGTATCAACTAATAAAAAGTTTTTATTTGTAAGTTGAAATTTTTTTTCCCTTCTTAAGATAAATGAGAACTTATTCTCCTTTAGTAGTTCTTTAATTTTTTTTATTCTGTTAGTGTGTCTAGGAATAATAATAAAAAAAAGATTACTAATTTTTTTGGACAAAACTTCATAAATTTCTGCAAACATTTTTTCTTCCCCCTGATGCGAACTAAATAAAGTAACAACTCTTTTTGATTTAAGTTCTTTAAAAAGTTTTTTATAAGAAGTATGGTCAACTTTTAAACCTTCAGAAATATATTTCAAGTTTTGTATTTTTTTTACATTTTTAGTGCCTAGTTCCTTAAATCGCTTTGATGAATCGTTGTTTTGCGTGAAACACTTATCAATTAATGGAAATACAGATTTAGAAAAAAAACTAATTCTTTTCCAATTAGTAAATGATTTTTTTGACATTCTCGCATTTAAAATTGTAACTTTGATTAATTTTTCTTTCAAAATATAAAAAATGTTTGGCCAAACCTCAGACTCAATAAAGATCACAGAACTTGGATTCCAATATCTTAAAAATCTCTTTACCAGAAAATTGATGTCTATCGGAAAAAAAATAACGACAAAATTATTTTTTGATTTGTATAACAAATCATATGCACTAAGAGTTGATGTGCTAAACAAAATTGATGAATTAGGTTTTATTTTTTGAATTTCTTTGGCAACTGCTATTCCGGTTTTAGCTTCTCCTATACTAACCCCATTAATCCAAATTAAATTACCTTTGGGTCTCTTATTATTCAAAATTGAAAATTTTTGGAAAATACTCGAAATAGTTTCCTTAGAGAATAAAAGACGAAGAAAAAAAAAGACTAAAATTGGGATAAAAAAAATATTTGATAAATATCTGTAAATTAGTAACCACATAACTATTTCGAAAGATTATCTGATAACATTGTTACTCTTTTAATTTCTTTTTCTAAAATTAGTTTGTTTTCTGCAATCGTTTTATTTTTGTCAAATTGAAATGGATTACCCCAAACAGCTACAAATTTATTCATTGGTGTCACAAAAATAAACTTATCCCAAGTTTTTAATTGAAATTTGAATTTAGCTGAATAACTTAATGGTAAAACTGGAACATTAGTTTTTTTTAAAACCGAAATAAGTCCGTCTTTGACCTCTTCATTAGGTCCTTTTGGGCCATCAGGGGTAATCCCTATTATATTATTATTATCAATATGTTTTAAAATCTCTTTTAAAGAAGATATATTATTTTTCCTTGATGATCCTGTTATTGTCTGAATTCCAAAATAGGATATTGCATTGGAAATTATTTTTCCATCTGCATGCCCAGAAACAAGCATCTTAAATTCCTGTGACCATTTCCAGCAAAAAACTGCCATAAGTAATCTGTTATGCCAAAAACAAACTATAAAGCTTTTATTTTTATTTACATATTTTTCCACGATTTCTTGATTTTTTGTCGCCCAAATAGATGTTTGGAAACAAACCTTTATATAGAATGAAATAATCCATCCTAAAAATAATTGAAAATATTTATGTTTAAAAAATTTTTTCATTTTGCTTTTTAAATTGCAACTCATGTAGATGTTTGTAAATTTTAGAACTCTTGATTAAAGTTGAATGTTTTCCAATATCCGCAATTTCTCCATTATTAATTATCGCTATTCTATCAGCGTCAATTACAGTAGATAATCTATGGGCAATAATTAATGCGGTTTTCTTTGATATTAATTTGTCCAAAGAATCTTGAATTTTTTTCTCTGACCTTGAGTCCAACGAAGATGTGGCCTCATCTAAAAGTAGAAATGGAGAGTTACGGATAAAGGCACGAGCAATTGCTACTCTTTGTTTCTGTCCACCAGAAAGTTTAGAACCATTTTCACCTACTATTTCATTAAATCCTTTGGGAAATTTTTTAATGAATTCTGTACAATGAGATTTATTACATGCATTTTGAAGATCTGTTTTCGAATATATATTTGGGCCATAACAAATGTTATACTTAATAGTTTCATCAAATAATACAATATCCTGGCTGACTAATGAGAAATAGTTTCTAATAAAGCTAAAACTTAAATTTTTAATATCAATTCCACCAATTTCAATTCTACCTTTACTAGGATCAAAAAATCTTGGCAATAGATTTAAAAGAGTTGTTTTTCCAGCTCCAGAATACCCGACCAAAGCAACTCTTTCACCATTAAAGATTTCTAGATTGATATTTTTAAGAATTAGCTTTGTTGAACTAGGGTATTTAAACGAAATTTTTGATATATTTATATTATTTTTATCTTGAAATTTTAATTCATTATCTTTTGGAAATTTTGTTTCTTTTATTAATGGCTTCTTATCTAAAATTTCAAATACTCTCTCAGCTGAAGCCATTGCAACTTGGAGTGTTGCATTTAAACTTGCCAATGATTTTACAGGTTGATATGCCATAAGTAAGGCTGTTAAAAATGAAAAAAAAGTACCTGGGGTAGTCTGCCCAAGTATAACCTGACTTCCTCCAATAAATATTATACCTCCAATAGCACAGCCACTTACTATTTCCATCAGAGGTCTTGCAATGGAATTAACTTTTGTTGATTTGTATGTTAAATTAAAAATATTGTCTATTTCTTTATCAATCCTTCTTGATTCAAAGTTTTCAGAACCAAAGGCCTTTATTGTTTTTATTGCGGAAAAGGACTCTGATAATTTTGAAGTAAGCACTCCAAATCCAATCTGGGTATTTTTAGAAATTTTTCTTAATCTCTTTCCTATTAATCTAATAGGATAAATAACTATTGGAAAAACAAAAAGTGCCAAAAAAGCAAGCTTTGTATCATGATAAAACATAACACCTATTAAAAAAATAAATGTTAATGAATCTTTGATTATATTTATTATAACGTTGTGAACTCCTCTAGATAGAGCACCCACATCTTGAATGAATCTTGATAAGATTGTTCCAGAATTAACTTCATTGTGATAAGACAAATCACATCTTATTGCCGCCCTGAACATTTGATGTTGGATATCTGCTACTAATTTATAACCAATATAACTCATGAAAATTGATTGAATGTAAGAAGCTATTCCTTTAAAAAATGCAATAATTACCACAGCAATTGGAATAAGAACAATTAAAGTTTGATTTTTATTTATAAATATTTCATCAAGAACTGGTTGCATCATCCAAGCATTCAAAGCAGTAGCGCCTGCAACGATGACCATGCAAAAAATAGAGATGATTAATTTTAAGCGATGTTTTCTTACATAATTTGCAAAAAGACGTGTCAGTAATTTAATTGTATCTTTATTTTTTACATTCATTTAATTCAGCACATAACTTTTCAATTAATACAACATTACTTGCTAATACAGAATCTATTTGCATTTGCCTACTGTTATAAGTTGTTTTATTTCCAGAAATATTTTTGAGACACCCACCGGCTTCTCTCAAAATTAGATCAGCAGCAGCAATGTCCCAGTCATTCTTTTTTGTAAAACTTATCGCGATATCCATCTCTCCTTTTGCTACTAAAGCAATTTTATATGCAATAGAACCCATCTTAATTGTATTATCTTGATTAAAACATTTATATTTTTTTATTTGCTTAATTTCAGAGCTACTTATTCCGTATTTTGAAGAAGAGATGTCCTTATTTTGACTAACTTTTATTTTTTTTTCATTGCAAAATGCACCTTTATTTTTAATGGCAAAAAATAGTTCTTTGGTTTCAGGGTTTAGAACTAAACCTAAAATTGGATCATTTTTCTTTATAAGAGCCATAGAAATAGTGTACTCTGGTTTTTTATTAATGTAAGATCTTGTTCCATCAATTGGATCAACACACCAATAAAACTCTGATTTAAACCTTGATCTATCATCGCTTGTTTCTTCGGATACCCAACCATAACTAGGTGTGATCTTTTTTAAAAATGATTTCAAAAAATTATCAATTTTTATATCTACGTTAGTAACCGGTTGATTTTCAGATTTATACTGAACTATAATATTTTCTTTAAATGATATTGCAATTTGTCCGGCTTCTAAAATTGCCTTTTTTGAAACATTTTCAAGAAAGGAAGGTGAAAACTGTTTAGACAATTATTTTCCACCAAGAGTTAAGTTTTCTACAAGGCAGGAAGGAGCGTTTAATCCAAAATTAAACTCAAGATCGTTTGCTGGTATGAGTGACATGAAGATGTCTTTAAGATTTCCTGCAATTGTAATTTCTGAAACAGGGTAACAAATTTCACCATTCTCAATCCAAAAACCTGATGCACCTCTACTGTAATCACCATTAGAATAATTTATAGAACTACCCATAAGTTCAGTTATTAGTAGACCTTTTTTTAAAGACCGTATCATGTCAGGTTTTGATATTTTGCCGTTCTCCATATACAAATTAGAATAGGAAACGGATGGTATTGAAGACGCAGATCGTGAAGCATGACCAGATGGCGAATGTTTTATTTGTTTGGCTGATGCAAGAGAATTGAAGAAAAATTTTAAATAACCTTTTTCAATTAGAATTTTTTTTTGTGATTGAATGCCTTCACAGTCAGAGATTTTTGATCTCAATTTCTTTGGCATAAGTGGATTATCAATTATTGAAATCTGTTCA